>NZ_QTTT01000001.1:6081250-6401562 GCF_003386555.1 Thermomonospora umbrina
CGCGACCTTGTGGCCGGGCACGAGTTCGGTCACGCGGATCGTGCAGCGGTGAACGTCCTGGTAGTGGTAATCGAACTCGCCGCCGACCCGATCGGTGACACCCTCGACCTCCTGCGACCACCAACCGCGAACGTCGGTGATGGCCTCGAACGCCTCCTGAGGACTCCGGTCCACCGAGAACGTGGTGGTGAAGTCCCGATTCTCACCTACTTGCATCATGCAAGTCACTCTAGTCTCAGACGCTTTCATGACGCAAGCGCCCCGGTAGACTGGGGCGCATGCTGGGGAAGACCTATGAGTCACAGGTGTGTTCGATCGCACGCGCCCTGGAGCTGATCGGCGAACGCTGGAGCCTGCTGATCGTTCGCGACGCCGTGTTCGGGGGGGCGACCCGCTACAGCGACTTCCAGCGCAACCTGGGCGTGGCGACCAACATCCTCAAGGCCCGGCTCGACGGCTTCGTCGAGGCCGGGATCATGCGGCGCCACCGATACTCCGAGCAGCCCGTACTCCACGAGTACCTGCTCACCGACAAGGGGCGTGCACTCGCTCCCGCCCTGGTCGCACTCTCCGAGTGGGGCGACCGTTGGGCGACCGACGGGGAACCGCCGATCCTCTACACCCACTCGGTGTGCGGCTCCGGAATCACCCAACAGACGACCTGCGCTCACTGCGGTCTCGTGAACGATCCCACCGAGATCCAGGCCGTGATCGGGCCCGGCATGCCCCCCGAACGCATCCCACGGAACGCCTGAACCTCAACGCCTCCGCTCGCGACCACGACGTCCTCGGCAAGGTCCGGGTCCATCGCGGTGATCGGCCATCGGCGCGACCTCCTCCGCAGGGCAGGGCCATGCGGCGACCTCGCAGGCGGTGGGGCGGCCGTCGAGCGGACGCCGACGTTCTGTGCGCGCGACGGCGATGCGGGCCGGCGCTCGTACCCGTCCGCGATCCGGTCGTAGGCCGCAGTCGACGCCACCGTCGGCTTCCCCCGAAGAAGTGAGGGACCTTCCCGTCCGGCGCAGATGCGGGCCAGGTACCCCGCCCGCGCCGCCGATTCAGGGGTGAAGGGTCAGATCGAGGGGCGGGCCCAGGGCGAGGCGGATTCCAGTTGGGTGGCGAGCTGGAGGAGGACGAGTTCGCCGCCGAGGGGGGCCACGAACTGGACGCCGAGGGGGAGGCCGTCGGGGGTCTGGTAGGTGGGGAGGCTGATGGCGGGGCGGCCGGTGATGTTGGCCAACTGGGTGAAGGGGACGGGGGAGAGGTTGGCGATGACGGTGTCGTGCCACTGCCTGGTCTTGGAGAGCGGTCCCGCCAGGCGGAGGGCGAGGGCGAGGCGGCCGAGTGTGCGGAGGGCGGGCGGCGTGTCCAGCTCGCCGACCTCGACGGGCGGGCGGGCCAGGGTGGGGGTGAGGAGCAGGTCGTAGGTTTCGTGGAACGCCGCGAGCCGCCGTCCGTAGACGTTCCAGCGCTGGTGGACGGTCACGTAGTCGCTGGCGCTGCGGGCCCGTCCGGCGGCGGCGAGCAGGCGGGTGTCGAGCTCGAACGCCGAGTTCGGGGCGCCGGTCTCGGCCCGGATCTGATCGATGGTGGACGCCATCGTCGCCGCCCACATGATCAGGAAGTCGGTCGCGAGGCCGCTCTCGTCGATGCCGGTGGTCGCGGGCTCGACCGTGTGGCCGAGGTCCTCCAGGAGCGCGGCGGTCCGCTCCACGGCCGCGATGGCCTGGGGGTCGACGGGCGTCCCGAGGGGGGAGGCGGTGGTGAAGCCGATGCGAAGCGGTCCGGGCTCGCGGCGGGCCGGTTCCGCGTACCCTCCGGCGGGCGGCGATGCCGCGAGGTAGGGCCCGTACGGGTCGGCGGCGGAGGTGATGACGTCGAGCATGGCGGCGGTGTCGCGGACCGTGCGGGAGACGACGCCTTGGGCGGCCGCGCCGTGCAGGGACTCGGCGGCGTAGGGGCCGAACGGGGTGAGGCCGCGTCCGGGCTTCAGCCCGACCAGCCCGCAGCAGGCCGCCGGGATGCGGATCGAGCCGCCGCCGTCATTGGCCCCCGCGACCGGGACGATCCCGGCGGCGACCGCGGCCGCCGACCCGCCGGAGGAGCCTCCGGGCGTCCGGGAGAGATCCCACGGGTTGCGGGTCGGCCCGTTGACCTCGGGCTCGGTGATGCCCTTCGCCCCGAACTCCGGGGTGTTGGTCTTACCGAAGATCACCAATCCGGAGTCCAGCCAGCGCCGGACGATCTCGGCGTGCTCGGGGGCGGGGACCGTGCTCAGCGCCCGGTTGCCGGCGCCGGTGGGCAGTCCCGCGTACTCCTGCGCGAGGTCCTTGATCAGGAACGGCACTCCGGCGAACGGTCCCGACAGTTGCTCGCCGGCCCGCTTTCGCGCGAGGTCGTACATCGGCAGGATCACGGCGTTGAGCCGCGGGTTCACCTGCTCGGTCCGATCGATCGCGCATTCCAGCAGTTCCGCCGGGCTGACGTCCCCCGAGGCGACGAGTGCCGCCAGCCCGACGGCGTCGTGCTCGCGGTAGTCGGCGTGGTCCATGGGCCACCCTCCATAAAACTAGAGCCTGTAGTTTTATGGGCGGAGGCTACACTGGCCGCCGTCGCGTGCCAAGGGGGAGCGGATGGGCAGGCCGCCGCGCCGGCTGCTGGACCGGGAGACGATCGTGCGGGCGGGCCTCGACCTGGTCGACGCGCACGGCGCGGACGCGCTGTCGGTCAACCGGGTCGCCGCCGAGCTGGGCGTCAAGGGACCGTCGCTGTACAACTACATCTCCGGCCGCGACGATCTCGTCGACGGCATCCGCGAACTGATCGTCGCGGAGATGGAGCTCGACCTCACCGTGACGCCCTGGACAGCCACCCTCGACGCGTGGGCGCGCTCCTACCGGGCCGCCTTCGGCGCCCATCCGAAGGCCGTCCCGCTGCTGGTCGCTCGTCCCATCCGGTCTCCCGGCGCGCTGCGCGCCTATGCCGTCGCCTTCGCGGGCCTGCGCGAGGCGGGCTGGCCGGAGCACCGCGTGCTGCCGGTCGTGTGGGCGGTCGAGTGCTTCCTGCTCGGAGCGGCGCTCACGGCCGGGCCGCCGGTCGTCGCGGCCGCCCCCGACGATCCGCCGCCGGGTGTCGAGGCCCTGTTCGACGCCGGTCCCAAGGAGTTCGACGCGGCCTTCGAGACGGGCCTCGCCGCCCTCATCCGCGGCCTCGCCTTCGAACTGGACGGCCTGCTCCGCTAAACGGGCCGGCGGACGCAGCCGCGGGTTGGCGTCGGCCGGCATCACCGCCGGCAACGCGATGGACTTCAGCGGCGACTCTGCGGATCTCGTCACCGCGCTGGAGGCTGCGGGAGAGCCGCCGCTCAGGCTCCGGTTCCATCCCTGGGTCGAACCCGGTGGCGGCGTCGCCGCATGGGAACGCGTTCTCCGACAGCAGCGACTCAAAGGCCGTCGCTGGAAGGTCGACGGCGCGAAGTTCTTCATGGACGGGACCATCGAGGGCGGGACCGCCTGGCTGGCCGAACCCGACGGTTGCGGCGAGTGCCACGCCCCCACCTGGTCCGACCCGGCCGAATACCGCGCCGCGGTCCACCACCTCGCCGGCCACGGCGTACCTGTCCGGCACCTGACGCCCGCAGACCGCGATCTTCATCGTTCGCAGAGGGACCGCCGACCCACACCAGCCCGTTGCCCCCTGCGTAGGGTGCCTCGCTCAATTCGGCGTCCAGGCTCTGCAGCAGGTACTGGCCGTAGGCGACACCGACGTGGAGGGTCTGTGGGGGCATGGAGTCGGGGTGTCACCCAGTAGGCGTCAGCCGGCAAGCCGTAGCGCGTTGGCGGAGCCGTACCGACAGGGCAGGCGTCAGCAGGAGGCCGGTGGCGGGCTGGGCGCCCACGGCCGGACGGCGCGCGTCCACTTCTCGGCCGGGTGTTCACCCGCGAGCCCGACGTCGCGCCCGCGTTCGGTCACGGCCGCTCGGGGGTCAGAGGGTGATCACGACCTTGCCGCGGGTGTGGACACCCGCCGCGAAGTCGGCCACGGCCTTCGGGGCATCGGCGAGGGGGGCCGTTCGGACGACCTCGACGGTCAGGCGTCCGGTGGCGGCCTGGTCGGCGAACCGCCGGAGGCGACCGGCCTGGGGGCTCATCCGGACGTACACCACGGTGACGTCGCCGCCGAGGTCGTCGGGGCCGAAGAGCGTGGAGATCAGCCGCCCGCCGGGTTTGACCGCTGCGGCGGTGGACACCAGGCCCGTGCCGGTGTGGACCAGGTCGACCACGACGTCGAACCCACCGGGCCGCAGGCGCAGGGCCTCCTCGACGGTCTCGGTCGCGGTGTGGTCGATCGTCGCCCGAGCGCCCAGACCCAGGACGTACGCGGCGTCGGCGGCGGTCGCGGTGCCGATCACCTCCGCGCGCGCCTGGGCGGCCAGTTGCACGGTGATGGAGCCCACTCCGCCGGTGGCGCCGATGACGAGCAGATCGTCGCCGGGCCCGAGTCGCGCGGCGTCCAGAACGCAGCCGGCGGACAACGCCACCGAGGGCAGGGCGGCACCGGTCACGGCGTCGAGGCCCGCCGGGCGGTGGGCGACCTGCGGCCCCTCCGCGACCAGGGTGTACTCCGCGATGGCGCCGGGGTCGAAGTGCGTGTAGGCCACGACCTCGTCACCGACGGCGTAGCCGGAGACGCCCTCGCCCACGGCCGCCACGGTCCCCGCGGCGTCCATTCCGACGACGAACGGGTGCCGCACGGCGAACAGGTGCGCGTACTCGCCGGTGATGAGCTTGACGTCCAGCGGGTTGAGCGCCGCGGCCCGCACCCGGAGCAGGAGCTGCCCCGGGCCCGGAACCGGGTCCGCCACCTCCATCACGGCCAGTTCCTCCAAGGGGATGTACGAGGGTGTGGCCAGGGCCTTCATGGGGTTCCTCCTTGAGGGGCGATGTGACCCGAGCATCGCCCCCGGGGCACCCGGTGACGGCCTGTCCTTTGGTCCGGTCTCCGGTGTCCGAAAGTCCAGGAGCCCCCCGAAGGCCGTCGTCTACCGTGGAGCCCATGGGATCGAACGGCTGGTCCGATCCGCGTCAGGTGCTGGAGTCGGCCCACATCGTGCTCGGTGCGCCGCTGGACGAGGTGCCGGCCCGGCTGTCACAGATCCTGGCGGAGCTCGTGCCGCATCGGGCGCTCGCCATGCTCACCGGCACCTGCGCCCGGCAGCCCCTGCGGGCCCATGGCGACGCGGCGGTCACCGGGAGGGTCTCCAGCGCCGAGCTGGCGCGGTTGGCCGAGACGGTCGTGCCCGGTGAGCCGTGGTCCGGCGAGGCGACGCTGGGCGGGGTCGCACGGCCGGTCCTCGCGGTGGCGTGCGATCCCGGCGGCGCGGCGGGCTCGCTCCTGGCGGTCGTCCCGCCTCGGGTCGCCGACCCGGGCGAGGCCGCCGGTCAGGTCGTGCAACGTCTGTGGGACGTGGTCACCCTGCATCTCACCGTCCGGATGTCGGCGGCGGACCCCGTCCCTTTGGCGCACAACCGGATCGCGGCCAGCGAACGCGCGCGGGCCATCGGCGAGCTCACCGACCTGCACCGCGTCACCCTGACCACGCTGCTGAGCACCCTGCGCTCGCGCAGGCTCGACGACACCGCCGCCCGCCGGGCGGCCACCGACCTCGCCGTCTCCGCACTGATCGACCTGCGGACCGCCGGCGAGGTCGACCGCGCCCTCAGCGAGGAGCCGGCCGACCGGGCGTTCGCCCGACTGGCCGATGAGCTGCGGCTGCTGGCCCACTACGGCGAGGTCTCCTTGGAACTGGTCGGCCCCGGACAGGACGAACGCTCCCTGCCCGCCGACATCACCAACACGGCGCGGGTCCTCGTGCGCGGCACGGTCCTGGCCATGCTCGAACAGGACGGTCTCCGTCGGATCAGGGCGAGTTGGCAGCCGACGGACGGCGAGTTGCGCGTCACGGTGCGGGACGACGGACCGGGCACCCTGTCCGCCGACACGCTGACCGCACACCGCCTCACCGAACGGGTCCGCGCGCTGAACGGGACCCTGGCGCTGGAGGCCACCCCCGGCTGGGGCACCCTGGTCACCGTCACCCTGCCCCTCACCGCGCCCCCGGGCCCGGCCACCGATCCGCTGGTCGCCCTCAACCCTCGGGAGCTCGAGGTCCTTCGGCAACTCACCCTGGGCCACCGCAACCGGCAGATCGCCGAGCGCCTGCACATCAGCGAACGCACCGTGAAGTTCCACGTGACCAACATCCTGGACAAGCTCGACGTCGGCTCCCGGGGCGAGGCCGCCGCCACCGCCCGGAGCGCCGGCCTCTGACCCGGGGCCGTAGTGCCCTCTCGAGCACCTTGGCCACCGTCTGCACGCCGTCCCCCTCCACCGGGCCCACCGCCGGGACGTGCCGAGCAGCGCCGCCCGACCCGCGATCTCAAGGCACCGCTGAACGGGGATCAGCCGCCGGATATGCCGGACGTCGGAAGCGCCAAGGCCATCGGGAGGCGGCGGTGCATCAACGACACCTTGGGCCCGCACGAAGGGACCTCGGCCCGATGCCGCGCCGGCCCGCAGGAATGGATGTCTCCTGCGGGCCGGCGGGTGGCTCGGCGTCAGCGCCGTTCGGCCGGGTCGGCGGGTCTGTCAGCAGTCATAGCCCCAAGAGTGCGCCTCGATCTCGTCGTTGGCCCAGCTCCCGTCGTTGAACCGCCGCCCGCCGTCGTTCAGGTTGCCCCAGTAGTCGCCGGCGTTCAGGCACAGCTTCGGGGTACTACCCGACTGTCCCTTCCAAAATCGCACGACGCTCCGTCCGGTGGGGTGGCCGTTGTTCCACAACGAGGTGGCCCTGTTGAGCATGTTGGGGTTGTACTCCCCCCAGCACGTCGCGGCCGGCCCGCCGTAGATGTCCGCGCGCGGGTACTTCCACCAGTTGTGGTTGCCGGTCCACCCACAGGCGACGCCGGTGTAGTCGGCGTGCTCGTAGGCATAGACGTGCCCGTCGGCGGCGGCCGTCGTGATCTCGCCCGGCGACGGCGCCGCCGTGGCCGGGGCCGGCCGGGTCACCGTGGGGGACGGCTTGGGCGCGGCGGCGGCGTTGGCGACCGCCAGTGGTGACGCCGCCAGCGCGACGCTCGCACCCAGTGTTCCGAACGCGGTCAGTCTGGACCTGGACATGATCGTTCCTCTCGTGAAGCGAATGGATCGACGAACGAGCCGGGGACGTCAGCCCCGGGCCACCACGCCACGGGCACGAGGCAGCGCCTCCAGGCGCAGCCGCCGCAGGGCGACCACCTCGGCTCGGTAGGGCGTGGTGACGATGTGCGCGTGCTCGGCCTCCAGTGACCGCGCCCTCGACGCCAGTCCCGTCACCTCGGCGCACGATGCCTCGGCGACGGCCACTTCGACTTCCTCGGCATGGCGGGGAGCGGTCCGCAGCGTTTCGGTACGAGCCCGCGCGGGGGTCGCGAACGGGTGCCCACGGCGCTCCATGCAGGAAGCCCAGGGCCGTACCGCCGCGCCGTAGCGGGGATCGCCCAGCACCCGCGCCTCGGTCAGCGCGGTCAGGGACCCGGTCACCCGCGTGGCCCGGAACCATCCCGCCAGGTCGCCGTACAGCGCGCGCTGCGCCTGGGACGGGCAGTCGGCCGTGCCGCGCCGGACCACCCCGCCCGTCGGCAGCCACGCCTCCACCTCGTCCGGTCGCCTGCCCCGCGCACCGGGTGTGGGGCCGACCCCGTTGAGGACCACCAGCACGGCCCGCCGCCGGGCGACGGGCAGGGACTTCAGGTAACGGCGGTTCGGGTCGGCTTCGTCGGCCTTTCTCATGTGGGCTCGGAGGGCCGCGCCATAGCCGTTCTTTCGCGCCCAGTCGAGGTCGTCGAGGACATACGGGAATTCACGGCCCTCCGGAAATGGAGGGTACGACGGCACCCAGTAGCGAAAACCGGCGCGGGCCACGCAGTCGCGGATCAGGATCTGCTCGGCGTCCCAGAGGATTCGGGCCTCCGCGTCGCTCACCTCACGCGGCATCACGGGCTTACCCCTGCCTTCCTTCGTCCCGCACGCACCCGCCAGTGCCACGGCCGAGCACACGGCCAGGACGACCGAAACCACCCGCGTAAAGTTGTTCAGCACCCGTTCCCCCAGAAGCGGTTGCCAGGACCCCGAATTTCACCGCATCGGCTCAGGTCACGATTCTGGGCATTCCGGCACCACCACTTCAAGCGATCGGCGATGCCGATCCGTCCCACCTCGATAACCATGGCGTTATCGAACGTCGCCGAGCAATCCCGCGTCGTGCTGCGCGCGGCGGGCCGCCCCGAGTTCCCCGCCTGAGCGGGGTTCTCCTTGGACGGCTGAGACTTGGGGCTGCTGAGGGTCTGCGACGATTTCACCGCCCCTCCCCGGCCGCCAGCAGTCCTCGCGATGCCCTGGCCGAGTGAGATTCTGCGGGTCCGGCCCCGGCCGACCAGAGGCCCGTCCTTGCGACCCGGGGCGCACCCGACGGCGGTGCGGTGGAGTCCGCCGCCTGTCAGGCCAGGGGCGCTGCGCCGACTGCCGGGCCGAACGCCTCGTCCATGCCGGCCGACGATGCGGAATGACTCCGTTGGTCGTGCGGCCGCAGGGGCAACGGGTCGTTCGCCTGTTCGGGTAACGGCGATGGGTTCTGTGGTCGTGAGATGTCGATGAGCGGTGATTCGGACGTGGGGGTCATCGTTCCGGGGCGAGTGTGAGTCCCTGGACGATCGCCCGGGCGACGGGTGAGGGGTCGGTGCCGTCCAGGTCGAAGCCGTCGGGGACGGCGATGCCGGGTTGGGACATCATCCGTGGTGTGGTCCCGCTGTGCGGCCAGGTCGCGGTGTGGACCATGAAGGGGTGCAGCAGGTACACGTCGCCGGCCCGGCCGGTGGCGTGGGTGACGGGGCGGTGCAGCACGGAGGGCCGCAGCCGCTCGGCGACGGCGGTGCCGCTCATCCCGGCGGGTCCGGCGGCGGCGAGCAGCGGGGGCACGAACAGGTGGGAGCCGCTGACCAGCCGGGTGGGCGCGTCGTCGGGCCCGATGTCGGAGAACAGGAAGAACGCCGTCAGCCCGCGCCCGGTGGAGCGCACGTCGGTCCAGTAGTCCTCACCGCCCCACCAGTTGCCCTCGATGTGCCAGCCGGTGCCGCCCGGCCAGTCCTCGGAGGGGAACTTCACCGGCATCCCGCCGTGGGCGGGGATCGGGGCCCGCCACCGACCGGCGCCGATCAGCGCGTCGACGGCGTCGAGGAGGGCCGCGCCACCGGCCGCAGCGGCGAACGGACCCCCGGGCGGGCACTCAACCTCCACCTTGGGGATCCGCCAGGTGCCGCGGTCCGCCCGGTCGATCCCGTGGGATCGCAGCGCCGTCCAGATCACCGCGCGGCACGCCGCCGCGACATCGGCGTCGAACGCCCGACGGATCACCACATGGCCGTCCCGCACAAAACCCTCGATGTCCACCCGGCCAGGATCCCCGACGGCCCCACCACGTCAACCGAAAATCGACAGCCCCTCCAGGCGTTCACGGAGATCATCGAGCGCGCCGGCACCGGGCGGTCGGGTGTTCCTCGATCTCCTCGACGAACGCCGACGCGAGAAGCGGACAGAACCCCCGTCGCGTATTCGCGAACGGGCCGTGCGGCGGGATCGGCCGCGCCACCGGCCGGTGAGCGAAGCGGCCGAAAGCCGAGCCGGAGCAGGGTCAGCGCCGGGCGGAAGGGTTCGAGCCGCCGAGGTTCGGAGTGGTCGTGGCCGGGACGGACGAGGCCTCCGGTTTCGGCTGGTGGACTGCTTCTTGCCTGGTCGGCGGTAGGGGGCGGCTATTCGTTGCGTTGAAAGATGATCTGGGCGGCTTCACGGAAGGGGTGCCTGGAGTGGGGGAGATCTACGCGGTCGACGTGCCATCGGCCCGGCTGCAGTGAGACGTGGAGGCCGGCTCGGCCGGCGGACGGCGGCGACTGCCAGAGCAATTCCCCTCAACTGGATGCCGTTCTCGCCTTCCATTCGGATGGCATCCTCCACGATCGAACAGCTTTCATTTTATTGCTGCCAGTTGTCGCCCCGCTTTCGGAACCGGTCGGCGGGAAATGTGGTGAGGAAGGGCAGCGGACGTGCCTACCGTGGGCGCGTGATTCTCACGAGGAGTACGCGATGGGCGGCGGTGAGCCTGTTCCTGGCGTGCGCCCTCGCCATCACCGGCACGGCCGGGGTGGCGGGCGCGCGGGACACCGCCGAGATGACGCCGGCCCTGGAACGAGAACTCGCCGACGGCGGACGCGCCGCCTTCTTCGTCATGCTGAGGGGACGCGCCGAGCTGCGGGCCGCGAGCACCGCGCGGCGGCACTCCGAACGCACCGCCGCGGGGCACCGGGCGCTGACCCGGGCCGCCGAGCGCGACCAGCGGGCGTTGCGCCGGATGTTGGCGGCCGAGGGCGTTCGGTACGAGGCGTTCTGGATCGTCAACACGCTGC
Source organism: Thermomonospora umbrina (assembly GCF_003386555.1). Taxonomy (GTDB): domain Bacteria; phylum Actinomycetota; class Actinomycetes; order Streptosporangiales; family Streptosporangiaceae; genus Thermomonospora; species Thermomonospora umbrina. The sequence continues at coordinate 6,091,747 of NZ_QTTT01000001.1, forward strand.
TCGTGCACGACGCCGACCGGGCCCTGGCCGAGCGGATCGCCGCGCGTCCGGAGGTCGAGCGGCTGGTGGAGCGGCGCAGCGCACGCCGTCCCGACACCGTGCCGACCGGGGACGTCGGCACGACCGACGCCGGGCCGGAGTGGAACGTTGCGCACATCGGCGCACCACGGGTCTGGTCGGAGCTGGGCACCCGGGGTGAGGGCATCGTGGTGGCCGGTATCGATACCGGTGTCCGCCACGATCACCCCGCGCTGGTCGGCCAGTACCGGGGCAGGCGGGCCGACGGCTCGTTCGTCCATGACTACAACTGGTACGACCCCCAGAACTACTGCGAGCGCACCGGCCGTCCCGCCCAGATCCCGTGTGACCTGAACGGGCACGGCTCGCACACGCTCGGCACCGCCGTCGGCGACGACGGCGCGGGCAACCAGATCGGCGTCGCGCCCGGCGCGAAGTGGATCGCGGTCGCGGCCGGTGGCCTCTTCCTGCTCCAGGAGGACCTGCTGCGGGCCGGCCAGTGGGTCCTGGCCCCGACCGACCGCACCGGCGCCGCCCCCCGACCCGACCTGGCCCCGCACGTGGTCAACAACTCGTGGGGCTGGGAGAACTGGCCGGACGACTTCTACACCCAGATGATCGACAACTGGATCGCGGTCGGCATCTTCCCGGTCTTCGGCTCCGGCAACAGCGGCCCGAACTGCGGCACCGTGATCCCGCCCGGCCAGGGCCCCGGTGCCTACAGCGTGGGCGCGTACGACGGCACCGGGCAGATCTGGTCGCAGTCGTCGCGGGGGCCGTCCCCGCTGGGCGGCGAGACCAAGCCGAACATCGCCGCACCCGGGGTGAACATCCGCTCGGTGAACGACGCGGGCGGTTACGAGTCCCTCAACGGGACGTCGATGGCCACCCCGCACGTCACCGGGACCGTCGCGCTGATGTGGTCGAAGGCTCCCCAGGTGGCGGGCGACATCGCGCGGACCAAGGCGATCCTCGACCTCACCGCCACCGATGTCGCCGACACCTCGTGCGGCGGCGCCCCGTCCGACAACAACGTGTACGGCGAGGGCAGGCTGAACGCCCGCAACGCGGTGGAGTTGGCCTCCCTCGTGCCCGCCCGCTGACCCGACCCGAGCGCAGGGCGGCTCGCCCGGGACGCCGCGAGATCGTCGAGCCCGATATCGCGGAATCCACGTGGCGCGCCGCCCCGCCGGATCACCATGCCGGACGGGCCACGGCCGGGTGGCGGCGCAGTATCGCACCGCCCGGTTCCGGCTCGTGCCTCACCTGACCAAGCCATGGGCGTGCCACCAAGTGAGTAGACCGGCTCGATCATCGACGGCCACCCGCGCCGGTTCGTGGAGCGCATGGCGGTTGTCCGGCGTGCGCTCTGGCAGGCCCAGCGCCGTGAACGCCGCCCGACGAATCACCCCACCAGGTGTCGGATCGGGTGCGGCCTGTCGACCTCGCGCACAACCGATCGCTGCAGCGAACAAGGCCCGGCTCGGGCTTGAGATGGCCCGCCTCGAACCCGGCAGACCGCTTCGCTAGTGACGAGGGCCGGCTGCGGGCTTGGCGGCGATGCCCCCCCAGGCGTCGACGGGCGTGGAAGGGCCGAAAGGGCTGGGGTCGGGGTGCCACCGGTGGAGGGGAACGACGCCGGGCGGGACCGGATCCAGGCCATCGAGGAAAGCGGTGATCTGCTCAGGGCTGCGCAGAGTGTAAGGGACGGAGCCGCCCTCGTTGTAAAGGCGTATGGCTTCGACATAGGCCGGGTCGGTGTCGGTTCCGTCGTAAACGGCCAGGAAGCTGCCGGGGGGCAGCGCGGTGGTGAGGGTGGCGACGATGGTGTGCGCCTGTGAGTCGTGTTCGTCGGTGACGGGAACGTGCCCGAGGACTCCCATGAGCATCAAAGCGATCGGCCGGGTGAAGTCCAGTTTGGTCCGCGCGACGTCCAAGATGCGATCGGGATCGCGCAGGTCGGCCTCGATGTAGTCGGTGCGGCTGGTCGAGGCGCTGGTGAGGAGGGCATGCGCGTGGGAGAGCACCAGGGGGTCGTTGTCGACGTAGATGACGTGGGCGCTGGGGTCGACGCGTTGAGCCACCTCGTGGGTGTTGTCGTGGCTGGGCAGCCCGGTCCCGATGTCCAGGAATTGACGGATGCCGACCTCGGCGGCCAGGTGGCGGACGACACGGGCGATGAAGTACCGGGACACGCGGGCCATGTCGACGATGCCCGGGTAGATCGCGGCGAACTGGTCACCGGCTTGTCGGTCGACGGAGTAATGATCCTTCCCGCCCATCCAGTAGTTCCAGATCCGGGCGGAGTGCGGCACCGATGTATCGATGCCCTCCATCAGATCCCTTTCGGCCTCGTCCCACGGGAACTCCTGGTCGTTGCCGCTCATCGCCACCTCCGCCTTGACACCGGGAGTCGAGAGGCACGGCTCACCGAGGCCGCCCAGGACATCAGACCATCCGGGCACGGCACCGGCAAGCGCGGTTCGGGTGTCAGATGTCGGTGAGGATGGAGTGAAGAATCCGCACCGTTGTCGATGGGGTCTCGGCTCGAATCGCCAAACGCTCGAACGTGTGACGGTAATAATCGATGTCGATGCGCTTGTCGGGGTACAAGGCGCCGTGCGGCTGCTCGAGATACACCAGATCGGGCAACTCGGCCTCGGTGAACCGCAGAATGGCGATGGGCGCTCCGGCGGGCGCGCGACCGTCGGAGACGGGCTCGGTGTCCTGGTCGGAACCGATCACCTGCAGCGTGACGTGCGGCCGGGCGCACAGCTCGATGAGGTGCCGGATCTGGTCGCGCATCACGTCGGGTCCGCCGATCAACGTCCGTAGCGCCGCCTCCTCGACCAGGGCCCAGAGCCTGCGAGGACGAGGCCCGTTCAGGATCCGCTGGCGGAGCATCCGCAGTCGGACACGGCGTTCGATGTCCGCGGGCGGTGTGGCGCGATGTTCCAGGAGCACGGCACCGCGGGCGTAGTCGGGTGTCTGCAGCAGGCCGGGGATGAACTGCGGCTCATAGGTCTGGATGAGCTCGGCGGCCGGCTCCATGCTCAGATAGATCTCCAGCCAGTCGGGCACGATGTCGCGGTGGTCGTGCCACCAGGTGAGCGCCTTGGCCTGCTTCACCAGGGTGAGCATTCCGGCCCACCGGGTATCGCCGCCGACGTGACCGGCCGATCGAGCGGTCGGCGCCGCCGGTGGCCCGGTGTCGCCTCGCTCCAGCGCCCTCCGGCTCTCGGCCGCGGAGGCGTCGACGGCCGCCACGTCGGCGGCCGTACGGTCGACCCGCGCCCGCTGCTCACCGCTCGCATCGGGGGCGGCTTGGAGAGCGGCGTCCGCCGTGTCGTATCTGGTCTCCCAACTCTCCAGAGTGCCGATCACGGCATCGGGGTCCCGCCCGGACTGAGCGGCCACCACCCGGAGCACGATGATGAAGGAGGCGACCCACTGCCACTTGGGCAGGCCCTGGCGAAGGCCGTTCAAGATGTTGGACGTGGTCGAGTCCGACAGCACCAGAACGCGTAGTCCCGACTGCTTCTGCACCGGCTGAGTGAGCTTCGCCGACAACTGTTCCAGCGTCTGCAGGCTGGGGCGCCCCGCGCGCCGTCGGGCCTCGTTCAGAGCGGCGATGAAGTCGCGCACCGCCGCCGGGCGGTCATCTTCGGGCCGGTCCATGGGCGGTTCCCTTGTGATCGACGGTCCTCGGCGGGCCATCCTGCCGGCGCCCGATCCGCCAAGGTGGATAATACTCCACATTCCGTGCGCGTACTTTACCGCACAGGCCCTCCGGTGCGCCCGGGCATATCGCATCATTTCAGAAATATCGTGACGATGTGCGCGGCCCAATTGAACGATCTCGTTCCCGGAACATCCGGAGGCATCCGGCTTCATCTCGGGGCCATCCCCGGTGGGAGGGCACGTCCAAGGATGGCATCGACCCGTTGTTCATGAAAGGACACGATCATGCTGCTGGATGCGGCGCCGCCGCTCCCTCGGTCCATGCGCGCGGTCGGCCACCTGAGCCGCGACGACGACACCTGGTCGGCCACCGACACGGTCATGGTGGCCTTGTCGCTGTTCACCGTGTGGGCCGCCCGTACCGGCCGTACCCTCCGCGATGTCCCCGTCGGCGACCTCACCGCCCACGAACTCGAGGAGTTCTGGATCGACGACCGGTTCGAGGGCGATCACACCGCCCCGACGGGTGGCCCCTCGTGACCTCAACGCCGCCCCCATGCACACGACCCCGGCCGCACCTACCCCCAACCGCGCATTCGTAAGACCATGGCCTAAGAGAAGACGTGGTCTCCCTGGCCCCCACGCATGGGCGCGGTCGGGAATGGCCGTACAGGTGGGCGAACAAAGACGCGGCGAGCCGGCGGTCATTGCCGGATCTCCCTCACGCGGGAATCACCGGGACGGCGGCCCGATCGGGTCGGTGCGGGGAAGATGGGCGGCGAGAACGTCGAAATGGCGTTGGCGCGACCATTCGCGGTGGTTGCCGATGACGTAGAGGCGGCGTCGGGCGCGGCTGGCGGCGACGTTGACGAGGTTGGGCTTCTGGGCGGCCCAGCTCTTGGCTCCGGGTTTGGCGGGGTCACCGCCCAAGACGAAGACGACGACGTCGGCCTCCTTGCCCTGGGCGGTGTGGATGGTGCCGCCGCGCAGGCCGCCGAAGCCGGGTTCGCGGCGGAACCGTTCGATCTGCGCCGCCACATCGCGGAACGGGGAGATGACGAAGATCTGGTCGGGGGCGATGCCGCAGGCGTCGCGCAGGCCGGTCAGGACGCGGCGCAGTTCGGCGCCCTCGGCGGGGATCCAGTGGCCCCGGGACTCGGTGGAGACGACGTCGATCCACTTGCTGGCGGGCGGCGACGACGGCGGAGCAGGTGTGATGTCCGGGAACGGCCCGGTCCTGCCGGTGACCCCGTAGACCATGAGGCCGTCATAGGCCACGCGGTTGGAGATGCCGAACATCGGCTCGTCACAGCGGCGATGCACCCGCAGCGGCGCGCCGACCCACACCTGCCCGTCCTCCTCGGGGAGATAGGTCCCGTACCGGTTGGTCTGGTCGGCCAGACGCTGGACCGACGTGCGCCCGGGCAGCCATGCCGGACGGACCCCGAAGTGGCGGCGCAGCGCCTGCTGCGCGGTGAAGGGCAGGGTGACGACCGGTTCGAGTTGCAGCGGATCGCCGACGATGACGGCCCGCCGGGCCCGCCACAGGGCCCCCACGGCCATCTGCGGGGCGGCCTGGCCGGCCTCGTCGATGAAGAGCCAGCCCAGGTCTTCTCGACCGAGATGGGAGAACACCCGGTCGAACGAGGCGAACGTGGTGGACACCAACGGTACGACGAAGAACAGGCTCTGCCAGGCCGCCCGGACGGCCTGGACCGGCGCGTCCGACGGCGCGGCGCCCTGCAGGATCTCCATGGCGGCGCGGAGGTTCTTGGTCATCGTGTCGGCCTGCGCGGCCAAGAACGCCTGGTGCAGACGGAGCGCGTCCAGGAAGAGCCTGCTGCGGGCCTCGTTCCACTCGGCGTCGGTCCACGGGGCTGTCTTCTCGCGCGACTCCTCGTCGGCCCAGTGCCTTCCGTCGAGGAACGCGTCCCCCCACCGGGAGCGCGCCGTTTCGAGCCGGGCCCGCACGGTGGTGACCCGGTCGGACAGTTCACGGGCGCGGCGTTCCAGTTGGGCGACGTTGCGGTCGGAGGAGGACGCCGCCCGCCCTTGGGCGTCCAGCGTCTGGTGGGCATGGTCCAACCGCTGCTGCGCCTGTGTCACGGCGTCGGCCAACTGCTCGTCTCGGCGGTACCAGGCGCGCGTGACCCGGCCCAGGGTGAAGACGGTGTCGATCAGCCCGGGTTTGGTGCCGGCGTGCGCCGTGCGTTCCTCCTGGGTGCGCCGCAGGAGCCGTTCGGCGGAACGAGCGCCGTCCTCCGCGGCGGCCACCCGCCGCCGGATCGCGGCGTGCCGACCGCGGGCCGTGGACGACGCGCGGGTCGCCTCGGCGTGATCGCGTTCGGCGCGGGACAGCTCGGCGGGCAGGCCGTACGCCTCATCACGCTCGCCGCGTAGTCGCTCGACCTCCCGCCGGGTCGCTCGGAAGGCCGCGACCGCCTCGCTCCAGCCGAGGGGTCCGCCGCCGGTCCGGTACTCCTTGAGGATGTCCATCAGCCCCGGCTCGCCGGAGTCGCGATCGCTGAACCAGAACGAGCCGACGAACTCCTGCCGGTTCTTCTTGTTGCCCAGTCGCGCGGCGATCGTGCCCCACCCCTGGAGCGGCCTGCCCTCCCTGCGGAGCACCCTGTCGGCAACGGCGGCGAAGTAGTCGGCGGGCATGTGCACGGCGTCGCGCTGGGGAAGCTCCAGGGAGACGTTCTCCACCGCGCCGTTGTTGGCGGAGGCGACCACCACCTCGAAGCCGGTCAGCCGCGGCTGCCAGGATCGGACCGACCGCCAGTGGTTCCCGGTCCGCCAACCGGCCTGACCGGCGAACGCCGCGGCCGGCGAGGGCAGCTCCGCCAGCCGGGAGGCCCGCTCCACCACGATCGCGGCGAGCAGATCGCGCAGCATCGTGGTCTTGCCCGTGCCCGGTGGCCCGTTCACCGCCAGCAGACCGGCGCCGTCCATCAGCTCGGCCATCGCCGTGCTGACGGCGAACTGCTGACTCAGCGCGAGCGCCCACCGCGGATCGGTCGGCCATCGTCCGGCCGGCACCGACCCGGGCGCCACCCGTTCGTGAACGGTGTCCGGCGCCCGCCGGACGTCCACACGCGCCGCCGGATCGGGGTCCTCACCGCCGCGGAGATAGGTGTCCAGCGCCCGTCCGTAGTCCCCCTCGGCGACCCGGCGCCCGACGCGCCCCAGGTCCGCGACGAAGAAGCTGTTGAGGAAGCCGGAGCCGTCCGCGTCGTACCGGGACCTCAAGGGCACCGGCACGCTGGCGATCCGCAGCCCGGCGGGGGCCAGGACCGACCCCACGCCGAACCTCTCGGCCACCGACTCGGTGAACTCGACGAGCTCGGCGTGACCGATCTGCAGGCCCAGCCTGAATCCCCGTTCCAGTACCTCGGCCGGGGTGTCGTCCTCGTCCTGGACGTCGGTCAGCGCCGCGAGTTCGCTCGCGCACTCCTCGGTCGCCGCGTCGAATCCGTTCAGCCAGGCGCCGTCGGCCGGCCCCGGCGTCACGGTGCGCCCCACCGCCCACGCGCACCCCGACAACTCCTGCGAGCCCAGCAGCGGCTGCCCCTCCGCGGTGACCGTCAACGCCAGCAGCGCGCTCTCCCCGAGCGGCCGTCCGTCCAGGTCCTCGGGGGCCCGGCCGAACGCCCGTTCCAGGACCTCCCGCACACGCTCCAGCGAGAAGACCCCGCCGTAGACCGTGTGCCGCCAGGTCATGCCCTTGCCCAACCGCAGGGACGCGAACTCATGCCCGTCCTGCCACGGCAGGGGCTCACCCGGCACGACCGCGCCGACCCGTGACCGGCGGTCCACCTTCGGAACCGACTGTGGGCTGAACATCTCGACTGCTCGCCAGAACTCGAGCACCCTGGCTCTTTCTCCACCCACCCGACGCACGCCGCTCCCACGAAAGTCCGATCGCTGCCCGAGTGACGGCCCCGGCCCGCCAGCCGCGCCAAGCATAAACAACGCATCCCACGACACGGAGGTTTTCTGCTCACTTCAACCGACCGTGGACCACGATGTGGGCATGTCGAAAAGAGGAGTCGATACCTCCGTAATGGCATGGCTGTCGTCTGGAAATTCCTCACGGCACCTTTGCGGCGGTGGGGGAGGGGAGGCGGCGCGTCGCAGATCTGGATGGTGAAGCCGGCCATGGCCGTCCTACGGAGAGGACGTCGATCGCCGATTCATCGGGCCGTGGCACCGGGGGCGTGCTGTGGGCGCGGCCGAAGGGGGAGGGTGCGGCGGGCGGGACGCCAAGTGGCGACGAGGGCGGCGGCGAGCAGGAGTTCGGCGATGTCGCCGCCGTAGTACATGATCTCCGCGGCGCCGCGGACCTGGGCGATGGGCGCGTGTACGTCGATGAGGAACCCGCCGTACATCAGTTGGGCGATGACGGCGTGCAAGGCGATGGCCGCGCCGAGGACGAGCAGCCGCGCTTTGACGCCGGGTCGTGATGGTGCGGGGTCGGGTCCGGCGATGACCCAGGCGAACAGGCATCCCGAGAGCACGAAGTGCGCGTGCATCAGCCAGTGCAGGGCCGGTCGGGTGGTCGTGGCGTCGTACAGCGGGGTGAAGTAGAGCACGGCCAGGCCCCCGGTGCCGAGCGCCAGCGCGGTGATCGGGTGAGCCGGCACCCCCATCGGCCTGCTGCTCAGGAGGCCGGTCAGCTTCCGGGCCTGCGGGGCCGAGAGTGCGCGCAGGAGCACGGTGATCGGGGCGCCCAGGACCAGCGCCAGCGGCGCGTACATTCCCAGCAGCATGTGCTGGAGCATGTGACCGCGGAAGTCCTCGTGCGCGAACGGCGCGATCGGCGGCAGCAGCGCCGCCGCCGTCAGGGCGCATCCGGCCAGGAACATCGCCGTGCGCCACCGGTCCCCGGGGCGGGCCGTCCGACCGGTTCCGCGGTGTCTCAGCACCAGGTAGGCGACCGCGAGAACGACCACGCCGGTCACCGCCAGCACGGTGGCCCATCCCGCACCGTTGTGCGCGGGCATCGGGTGATCGCGCATCAGGCGCTCCGTGGCCGGGCGGCGCCATCGGACTCGGGTTCGAACGGGGTCCCGGTGCGCTGCACCAGCCATCCGACGGCCATGAGCACCGCGCCCAGCAGGAGGAAGCCGATGTCCCACCAGGTCTGGTGCGGGCCGCCGTGCACGTGGTGGATACCGAGAACCTGGTGGTCGATGACGCCTTCGACGAGGTTGAACAGCCCCCAGCCGACCAGGACCCATCCCCACAGCACCCGGGAGGTCCACACCCGGCGGCGCCGGTGGGTCACCCGCGAGGACAAGACGGCCAGCCCGATCAGCACCGCCAGCCAGCACACCACGTGGAACAGGCCGTCCCATACCGTGTTCATCTCCAGCCCGGAGACGGTGCGCGGGTTGTAGTACTTCACCCCGATCCGGTCGGTGTCGGTGCCGGTGAGCATGTGATGCCACTGCAGGAGCTGGTGCAGCAGGATCCCGTCGACGAAGCCGCCGAGGCCGACCCCCAGCATGATCCCCGGCAACCGCAGACCGGCGGGCCCGGCGTTGACGCCGATCCGGTCGGTGGCGGCGGCCATGGTCTTTCCCTCTCGGACGCACGTACGGCAGAGCCGAGATCAGGCTCCGCCACAGGGCCCGCTACCCGGCACCGAACCCGGGTAATCGCTCGGGTGGGCGAGCGGGCTGCGGACGGGACATGACAGTGGGCGAGACACTTCCGCCGAAATCCCGGGCGGACTCGGATGCGTCGGATTGCAGCGCAGGCGCAGTCGTGCTCCGTCCGGGCCCGTACAACGTCTCCCACGGTGAGAAGGCTCTGGTCTGCTCGGGATTCACCGGGTCGGGCGTCCAGGCCGATGTCGAGGTCCGGCAGCGGGCCCAGGATGTCGTGGTGCCCGGGCGCATTCATCCTCGATCGATCAACGGCGTCCGGCCGTTGGACCATGGTTTCCTGAGGTTTGTACTTGAGCGAGAGGCGGGGGAGCGGATGTCCGAATTCGACGACATGGTGGCGGCCGAGCGCCGCAGGCTGGACGAGCGGAAGGACGCGAACCATGTCCGCCAGGCCCAGTGGCGGTCGACGATCGAGCGGATCCAGGAACTGCTCGCCGTGACCGTGCGTGCCCTCCAGACGCAGGACATCGCGCCGCTGCCGGTACTGGTGCGAACCAAGAGGAGCTTCGGCCGCAGCGACAGAGTGGTCATCGTCGATCATCGGTGGAGGCTCACCCATGTGTTCGAGCTCAACGAACGCTGCCAAGTGTTCTCTCCCACCACCCAACTCCCCGGGATCTTGTCGGGTGGGAGCAAGGCGTCACGAGAGGCGGACCGCCTCGAACGGCGCAGGGTGACACGGCGCGCCGGCCTAGACCCGGACCAACGCGTCCTGTGGCCCGGCGGAACGCTCATCGAACTCGATCCCTCCAAGGCCACCGGCGACTCCATTCACTTTTTCCACATGGCGGGCGACGGTGTGCCCAGACTGCAATTCTCGGATGAGACACCGGAACCGCTGGACGCTTACCTGGCCCACGCCGTGGCGAACGCGGCGAACTACCACCGTTAGCCCCCGGAAGGACCGGCACGACGCCCGTCACCTCGGCGCCACCGCTGAAATCGGGTCTTCATGAGCCGGCCGGCGCAGGGCCCCCAGGTCGTGCAGGCTCCGGGTCCAGAGGCCGCGTAGTCCGGTGGTGAGCCGGTCGAGGATGAGCATCCGGCACATCAGGACCCGGCCGCTACGGGGGCGCCGACCTGCTACAGCCCGGCGAGGAAGCGATGAAGGCGTGAAGTGGCGACTAAGGGGCCCGGGTGTCCCTGTAGAGGCCGCTGAACTGTCGGAGTGCGAGAGGACGGAGTCGGATCCACCGACGAAACGCTCACCACGATCGAAAGGCCTGATCGTCAGGGTGACGATCAGGCCTCTGACCTGCAACTACCGGTCGGGATGGCGGGATTTGAACCCACGACCCCTTGACCCCCAGTCAAGTGCGCTGCCAAACTGCGCTACATCCCGGTGCCCGCCTCAGCAGGCGTGACCACCTTAGCGCAGTCGGGGGCCTGGTGCGTACCGGGTTTCGGGGCGGTGGGTGGCCGGGCCGATCGCGGGGCTGGTAGGCATGGCGGATGTTCGCGTTGACGTCCCGGGTGCTGGTGGCCGTGACCGTGGCCGTCGTCGGGGTGGGCGGGTGCGCCGCCGGGGGCGGTGGGTCGGAGGCGGGGCCGGGTCGCGGGGGCGGGCCTGCCGCGTCGGTGTCGCCCGAGGCCTCGAAGGCGGCGGTGCGGCGGCCGCGGATCCCTCGCGGGGTGCGGGCGGGGTACATGGTCTTCGATCGGAAGATCGGGAAGGTGACCGCGCACCATGACGCGCACGGGACGGTGCGGTCGGCGTCGGTGGTGAAGATCCTGATCGCGGTGGACCACCTGGAGGCGCGGGGCGCCGGGCGGGGGGTCTCGGCGGGGGATCGGGCGTTGCTGCGGGGGATGCTGCGGTCCAGTGACGACCGGGCGGCCACGGTGCTGTGGGCGCGGGGCGGGCGTGGGGCGATCGTGCGGCGAATGGCGGCGCGGATGAGGTTGGTCGACACCGCTCCGCCGCCGGCCACGCATCCCGGGTTCTGGGGATATACGGCGATCAGCGCGTACGACGTCGTCCGGATGTATCGGTATCTGCTGGAGAGGGCGGATCCGGGGATCCGGCGGTTCGTGCTGGGGGAGTTGCACAGGGCGACCCGGTGCGGGAAGGACGGGTTCGACCAGTACTTCGGCATCCCCCGGGCGTTGCCGAGGCCGTGGGCGATCAAGCAGGGGTGGTCCGGGTTCGGGACCGTTCCGGCCGATCCCTGTAAGGGAGGGCGCGCCGCGGGTCTGCGGTTGCGGCCCGCGTCGGCGCCCGACCTGGGGCTGGGGCGTCCCGTGCTGCACACGACGGGGACGGTGGGGGAGGGCGATCGCCGGATCGTGGTGGTGCTGACGCTCCAGCCGGCGGGCGGCTCGTTCAAGAGCGCGGCGTCCCGGCTGACCTCGCTCACCGCGCAGGTCCACCGCGCGGGCGGCGGCTGAGCCGGCTCCGCCGCGCCTGCGGGACGGGTCCGCCCGGCGGGTTCGTCGCCATGCCCGCCGGCACCGGTGGCGTGGCCGCGGCGAGCATTTCCTGATCGCTATCGCTCGCAACAAACCCTCTGGCGGTGCTGATCCGGATGTCGGTGTTCATGATCGCCGCCACCCTGGCGGCGGTCGCCGGGATGGTGGACGCCTCCCGCCTCAACTCCGTCAGCCCGGACGCCGGCGCCGGAAACGCGCTCCTGTACGCGGTGGGCGCCGCCGTCATCGGCGGCAAGGGCCGGGCCCGTGACGCGGTGCCGGCGGACCGGTCGTCTCGGTGATCGCCAACGGTCTGGGCCTGATGGGCGCCCAGGCGAACCTCAACATGTTGATCACCGGCGGGGTGCTGCTGTTCGCCGCGAGCATCGACGCCCTGGCCCGTCGCCGACGCGCGGTGACGGGGCCGTTGAGGCCCCCGCGCCGGGCCCTTTGCGGCGAGGGCCCGGCTGGTAGGCTCGCGGCGCGCGACCGCCTCACCCTCCGCGTGGGGCGCCCAGGTGGGAGCCCTCCGACATGTCCGTGACACCGGTTCTCGACCTGCGCGGTGTCGACGAGAGCCTCGGCCCCGTCCAGGTCCTGCACGACGTCGCCCTGTCGGCCTACGCGGGCGAGGTCACCGCGCTGGTGGGCGATAACGGGGCCGGCAGGTCCACGCCGGTCAAGTGCCTGGGCGGGATCCTGCCGAGGGACTCCGGCCACCACCTGTTCGAGGGCCGCCCGGTGCGGGTGGGCAGCCCCCGCGAGGCCGCCGCCCTCGGCATCGAGATCGTTCACCAGGACGTGGGGCTGCGCGAGAACCTCGACGTCGTCCAAGACATGGTCCCGGGCCGCGAGCGGCGCGGCGGGCCGGTGCTGGACGAGGCGGAGATGCAGGAGCCGGCCGCCCGGGCCCTCACCGGGCCCTCGGTGCGGACCATCACGTCGGTGCGGCAGCCGGTGGGCGACCTGTGGGGCGGGCAGCGGCAGAGCGTGGCGATCGCCCGGGCCATGCTGTGGGGCGGCAAGGTCGTGGTGCTGGGCGAGCCGACCGCCGCGCTGGGCGTCGCCCAGACCCGGCGGGTGCCGGAGGTGGTGCGGCGGCCGGCCGACAAGGGCCGCGCGGTGGTGCTGATCTCGCACGACATGAACGACGTGTTCGCCGACCGGATCTGCGCGCCGTTCCTGGGCCGTGCCGTCGCCCGGGTCCGCGCCTCGGACGTGACGCACGCCCAGGTGGTGGAGCCGATCACCTCCGGGCGCGGGGGCGCGGAGCCGCGGGGCGACGGCGTCCGCCGGGTCAACGGGTCCGGGCCGGGATGATGCGCGCCGCACCGTCGCAGGAAGAGGTCCGCCGGGACAACCTGGGCACCCTGCTGCGCCACATCCACCTGAGGGGACCGGCCTCGCGGGCCGCCCTCGCCGAGGGCATGGGGCTGAACCGCAGCACGATCATGGCCCTGACCGGCGACCTCACCGCGGCCGGCGTCGTGCGCGAGGAGCTGCCGCGCGGCACCGGTCGCCCCTCGCTGATGGTGTCCCCCGAGTCGACCCGGGTGTACGTGCTGGCGTTCGACATCGGGGTCGACCGGCTGGTGGCGGCCCGGGTCGGGCTGGGCGGGGTGATCCTGGACCGGCGTGAGGCGGAACGGCCCCGGGACTCGTTCGACCCGGACGCGTTGGTCGGCGCGCTGGCCGGGTTCACCCGGCAGTTGGTCCGCAAGGCGGGCCGGGACGCGGTCTGCGTGGGGGCCGGGGCGGCGTTCTCCGGAACGGTCCGCAGGGCCGACGGGACGATCCGGTACGGGCCCGACCTCGGCGCGAAGGACGTGTCCCTGGGCGACGCGCTGTCCCGGCGGCTGGCCCTCGGGCTGACCGTGGCGATCGGCAACGACGCCAACCTGGGCGCGCTGGCCGAGCATCAGCGCGGCGTCGGCGTCGGCTGTCCGGACCTGATCTACCTTCACGGCGACGTCGGGGTCGGCGGCGGGATCATCGTCGGCGGCCGGTTGCTGGAGGGCGCCGACGGGTACGGCGGCGAGGTCGGGCACATGGTGGTCAACCCGTCCGGGCGGCGCTGCGGCTGCGGCTCGCTGGGCTGTCTGGAGGCCGAGGTCGGCGAGCACGCCCTGCTGGAGCGGGCCGGGCGCGGCGGCGCCGGCCGGGTGGGCCGCGACGCGGTGCGCGCCGTGGTGGACGCCGCCGACCGGGGCGACGCCGCCGCGCGGGACGCGCTGCACCGGACGGGGGAGTGGCTGGGACTGGGGGTGGCCAATCTGGTCAACATCTTCAACCCCGGCATGGTGATCTTCGGGGGCACCCTGCGCGACATCTACCCGGCCTCCGCCGCCCAGGTGCGGAGCAGGCTGGCGACCTCGACGCCGGCGGCCCCTCGGGAGCGGGTGCGGCTGCGCACCGCCGAACTGGGCGACGACACCACGCTCGTCGGCGCGGCGGAGCTGGCCTTCGGCGAGGTCCTGGCCGACCCGCTGCAGGTGCTGGCCCGGCTGCGCACCGCGGTGCCGGACCCGAGCGGGACGACGGCCTGAGCACAAGGGAGACGATCATGAGGAACAGGACGGTCGCGGGCGCCCCGGTGGGCGCCGTCGGTCTGGGCTGCATGGGGATGAGCTGGGCGTACAGCGAGTCCGAACGGGACGACGACGGCTCGGTGGCGCTGGTCCGCGAGGCCGTGGACCTGGGTGTCACGTTCCTGGACACCGCCGACGTCTACGGCGCCGGGCACAACGAGGAACTGGTCGGCCGGGCCCTCCGGGGGATCCGCGACCGGGTCGTTCTGGCCACCAAGGTGGGGCTGATCGCCGACCCCGCCACCCGGCAGATGACCCAGGACGCCGCACCCGCGCACGTCCGCGAGGGTGTCGAGGCCAGTCTCCGCAGACTCGGCGTGGACGTCATCGACCTGTACTACCTGCACCGCGTCGACCCGAAGGTGCCGCTGGCCGAGACCTGGGGCGCGATGGCCGCGCTGGTCGACGAGGGCAAGGTCCGCCGCCTCGGGCTGTCGGAGGTCACGGTGGCGCAGGCGGAGGAGGCCCACGCGATCCAGCCGGTCTCGGCGATCCAGTCGGAGCTGTCCCTGTGGACCCGCGACCCGCTGGGCGTGCCGGGCGGCGGCGCCGGCGGCCTGCCCGGCCGGGCAGGCGGCGAGGGGCCGGGCGACGTGGTGGGCTGGTGCGCCGCGCACGACGCCGCGTTCGTGCCGTTCTCCCCGCTCGGACGGGGCTTCCTCACCGGGACGGTCACGTCCGCCGACTTCGAGAGCACCGACTTCCGGGGCGGCAACCCCCGCTTCCAGGAAGAGGCCCTCAAACAGAATCTCCGGATCGTGGACGTGGTCCGCAGGGTCGCGGACCGGCGCGACGCCACCGCCGCCCAGGTCGCCATCGCGTGGGTGCTGGCCCAGGGCGAGCACGTGATCCCCATCCCCGGCACCAAGAAGTCCCGGTACCTGCGCGAAAACGCGGGCGCGGCGGACCTGGACCTGACCGCCGAGGACCTGGCGGAGCTGAACGCGGTGCCCGCCCCCGTCGGGGGCCGTTACTGACCGGAGGGCAGCAGCCCTTCGACGACCTCGGCGGCGGGCCGGTCGGCGGCCGACCGGAAGCCCTCGCCGGCCCACAGCGCCATCGCGTCGGGGTCGCCGTGCTCGGCGGCGGCGCGCCGCAGCGGCGTCGTCATGTTGTGGACCTGCGGGTACGCCGCCGGGGCGTACGGGCCGTGCTCGACGATGAACCGGTTGACCAGCCCGCGGGCCGGACGGCCGCTGAAGGCGCGGGTCATCGTCGTGGCGGTGAACCGGGGGTCGGCGAGCGCCGCCTTGTGCACCGGATGCGCCCCGCTCTCGGGCGTCCGCAGGAACGCCGTCCCGAGCTGCGCGGCGACCGCGCCGGCCGCGAGCACGTCGGCCACGTCCTCGCGGGAGGCCAGACCCCCGGCGGCGATCAGCGGAAGGTCGGTGACCTCCCGCACGGCGGCGAGCAGTCGCCGGACCCCGTGGGCGGGCGGGTCGGCGTTCGCGAACGAACCCCGATGCCCGCCCGCCTCCGAGCCCTGCAGGCACAGGGCGTCGGCGGCCGGCACCGCCCGCGCCTCCTCGGGCGTCGTCACCGTCACGACGACCAGCGAGCCCCGCTCCCGGAACGCCTCGACCACCTCGCGGTCGGGACGGCCGAAGGTGAAGCTCACCACGGGCACCGGATCGGCCAGCAGGTCGGCGACCTTGGCGTCCCAGTCGTCGTCTCCGCCGGACGGCTCGCCCAGGTCGGCCCCGAGCCGTCCGGCCTCCGGGACGAGTCGTTCCCGGTACTCCTCGATCGCCGCCGGATCGACCCCGGCCCCGGGACCGGGCGGCACGAACAGGTTGACGCCGAACTCCGCCGTCCGCCGACGCGTCCGCTCGATCTCCGCGCGCAGCCCGGCGGCGCTCTTGTAGCCCCCGGCGAGGAAGCCGAGACCGCCCGCCCCGGCCACCGCCGCGACGAGGGCCGGTCCCGAGCCCCCGCCGGCCATCGGCGCCTGGACGATCGGATGCCGCATCAGATCCCGCAGACCGCTCACGGGCCGAGCCTAACCGGGCATCTGCTCCGCCAATCGGGCCACCTGGCCGAGCAGGCCCAACTGGGAGGCGATGGTGGCCAGATCGAAGTAGACCCGTTCGCAGACCATCCGGTCGCCCTCGAACTCGAACACCGCCGCCATCCGGCAGGTGAACTCCCGTCCGGTCGGCTCGAAGCCCAGGTAGGCGCCCCGGTGGGTGCCGCGCAGGTCGAACTCGACGATCACCGCGTCCTCGGCGTGCCGCAGCACCACGTTCTCGTTGCGCTGGTCGGGGAAGGCCGACCGGGTGCTGCGGTAGTACTCCATCACCTCCTCCGGCCCGTCGAAGACCTGACCCGTGGCGATCAGCTCATAGCGGGGATGGTCGAACGTGTGCAGCGCCCGGTCGAACTCCAGGTCGTTCTCCGCGTCGAGATGCTCGCGGACGACGGCCTCTCGCCGCGCGCGCAGGTCGTGCGGGGCGGACGGCCCCGCGGGTGTGGTCTGCATGAGATCCCCTCCTTCTTCCTCTGTAACGCGCCAGTCGGTGAAAGGGTGACGGATCTTCCGCGGGCGCGGTAAATCGGTCCCGAAGACACCGTGCCGCCACCGGGAATGCGGCGCCGGCCGGGCGCGTTGCAGACACCCGGCCGGAAAATCGATCGCCTCCCGGCCGTAGGGTGACTACGGTCGTGCGGGGTCGTCCCCGCCGTCCGTTCGTCTGGGGAACGACCCCAGGCCCCCGACGAGCCGTGAAGGAACGCGTGTGAGATCGCCGCTGGCGGAACTGCGGCAGCGACTGCCCGAGCTGATGCTCCGCGACCAGCACCGCCTGCGCCGCCGCATCGACGCGGCGCGCGGTCTGCGCGACCGGGACCGGCTCGCCGAGGTCGTCGCGCGGCTCGCCGCGGACGTCGACCGGGCGCAGGCGCGGGTGGCGAGCCGCCGGGCGGCGGTGCCGACGGTGTCGTACCCCGCCGAGCTGCCGGTCAGCCAGAGGAAGGACGACATCGCCGCCGCGATCCGCGACCACCAGGTCGTGATCGTCGCGGGCGAGACCGGCTCCGGCAAGACGACCCAGATCCCCAAGATCTGCCTCGAGCTGGGCCGCGGGGTGCTCGGCACCATCGGGCACACCCAGCCGCGCCGGCTGGCCGCCCGCACCGTGGCCGACCGCATCGCCGAGGAGATCGGCACCCCGCTCGGCGAGACCGTCGGCTTCAAGGTGCGCTTCACCGACACCTCGGGCGACGACACGCTGGTCAAGCTGATGACCGACGGCATCCTGCTGGCCGAGGTCCAGACCGACCGGCTGCTGCGCCAGTACGACACGCTGATCATCGACGAGGCGCACGAGCGCAGCCTGAACATCGATTTCCTGCTCGGCTACCTCAAGGAGATCCTGCCCCGCCGGCCCGACCTCAAGGTGATCATCACCTCGGCGACCATCGACCCGGAGCGGTTCTCCCGGCACTTCGACGACGCCCCCATCGTGGAGGTCTCCGGCCGCACGTACCCGGTGGAGGTGCGCTATCGGCCGATCGTCGACCCCGAGGACCCGGACGCCGACCCCGACCGCGACCAGGTGCAGGCCATCATGGACGCGGTCGACGAGCTGGCGCTGGAGGCACGCGGCGACGTCCTGGTGTTCCTGTCCGGCGAGCGGGAGATCCGCGACACCGCCGACGCTCTGACCAAGCGCGGTCTGCGCGACACCGAGATCTTGCCCCTGTACGCGCGGTTGTCGGCCGCCGAGCAGCACCGGGTGTTCCAGCGGCACCGGGGCCGCCGCATCGTGCTGGCCACCAACGTCGCGGAGACCTCGCTGACGGTGCCGGGCATCAAGTACGTCATCGACCCGGGCACCGCGCGGATCTCCCGCTACAGCCATCGCCTCAAGGTGCAGCGGCTGCCGATCGAGGCGATCTCGCAGGCGTCCGCCAACCAGCGCAAGGGCCGCTGCGGCCGGGTGTCGGAGGGCATCTGCATCCGGCTGTACTCCGAGGAGGACTTCCTGTCCCGCCCGGAGTTCACCGACCCGGAGATCCTGCGCACCAACCTGGCCTCGGTCATCCTGCAGATGACCAGTCTCGGGCTGGGCGACATCGCCGCGTTCCCGTTCGTGGAGCCGCCGGACCGCCGCAACATCAAGGACGGTGTCGACCTGCTGCACGAGCTGGGCGCGTTCGATCCGGCGGAGAAGGACCCGCGCAAGCGGATGACCCCGTTGGGCCGCAAGCTCGCCCAGCTCCCGGTGGACCCGCGGTTGGCCCGGATGGTGCTGGAGGCCGACGACCACGGCTGCGTCCGCGAGGTGCTCGTCATCGCCTCCGCCCTGTCGATCCAGGACCCGCGCGAGCGGCCCGCCGACAAGCAGCAGGCCGCCGACGAGAGGCACCGCAGGTTCGCCGACCCGACCTCCGACTTCCTCGCCTACCTCAACCTGTGGAACCACCTGCGCGACAAGCAGAAGGAGCTGTCGGGCGGCCAGTTCCGCCGGATGTGCAAGAGCGAGTTCCTGCACTACCTGCGGGTCCGCGAATGGCAGGACCTGCACGGGCAGCTCAAGCAGGTCGCCCGGGGCCTGGGCGTCACCGTCAACACCGCCGACGCGCCCCCCGAGAACGTCCATCGGGCGCTGCTGGCCGGGCTGCTGTCGCACGTCGGGCTGATGGACCCGGAGAAGCGCGAGTACCTGGGGGCCCGCGGCGCGCGGTTCGCGCTCTTCCCCGGGTCGGGCCTGTTCAAGAAGCCGCCGCGCTGGGTGATGTCGGCCGAGTTGGTCGAGACGTCCCGGCTCTGGGCGCGCGTCAACGCCAGGATCGAGCCGGAGTGGATCGAGCCGCTCGCCCAGCACCTGGTCAAACGTACCTACAGTGAGCCCCACTGGTCCAAGAAGCAGGGCGCGGCGATGGCGTACGAGCGGGTCACGCTCTACGGCGTGCCGATCGTGACCCAGCGGCGCGTCCAGTACGGGCGCATCGATCCCGAACTGGCCCGGGAGCTGTTCATCCGGCACGCCCTCGTCGGCGGCGAGTGGGAGACCCACCACCGGTTCTTCCACCAGAACCGGGCGCTGCTGGAGGAGGTCGAGGACCTGGAGCACCGCGCCCGGCGGCGCGACATTCTCGTCGACGACGAGACCCTGTTCGACTTCTACGACGAACGGCTGCCCGCCGACGCGATCTCGGTCCGGCACTTCGACGTCTGGTGGAAGCAGGCCCGCCGGGACACCCCCGACCTGCTGAACTTCGAGCGCCGGATGCTGATCAACGCCGGAGCCGACGAGGTGCGCGAGGACGACTATCCGGACGCCTGGCGGCAGGGGCCGCTGAAACTGGCGCTGACCTATCGGTTCGAGCCGGGCGCCGACGCCGCGGGCACCGACGGCGTGACCGTGCACGTCCCGTTGCAGGTCCTCAACCAGGTGGGCCCGGACGGCTTCGACTGGCAGGTGCCCGGGTTGCGGACCGAGCTGGTCACCGAGCTGATCCGGTCGCTGCCCAAGCAACTGCGCGTCAACTTCGTTCCCGCCCCCGACGTGGCCCGCCGCGTGCTGCAGCGGGTGTCGCCGCGCGGCGAGCCGCTGTTGGACGCCCTGGAACGCGAGCTGCGCGCCATGACCGGCGTCACCGTGGCCCGGGAGAGCTGGGACCCCTCGCGCCTTCCCGGCCATCTGAAGATGACCTTCCGCGTCGTGGACGACCGCGACCGCACGGTCGCCGAGGGCAAGGACCTCGACGAGCTCAAGCGCAGGCTCAAGGGCGAGATGCGGGGCACGCTGTCCACGGTCGCGCAGAAGGACGGCGTCGAGCGCGCCGGGCTGCGCACCTGGGACGTGGGGACGCTCCCGCAGACGTTCCAGCGCAGCCGGGCGGGCTACGAGGTCAAGGCGTACCCGGCGCTGACCGACGAGGGCGACACGGTCGCCGTCCGCATGTACGAGACCCCGGCGGAGCAGCGGCACGCCATGTGGCGGGGCACTCGGCGGCTGGTGCTGCTGAACGCGCCGTCGCCGGTCAAGTTCCTGCAGGGGCGGCTGACCAACCAGGGCAAGCTCGCCCTGAGCCACAGTCCGCACGGCTCCGTCGCGGCGCTGTTCGACGACTGCGTCACCGCCGCCGCCGACAAGCTGATCGCCGAGGCCGGCGGTCCCGCGTGGGACGAGGAGGGCTTCACCAAGCTGTACGACCACGTGCGCTCCGACCTGGCCGACACGGCCGCCGCCGTGGTGACCCACGTCGAGCGGATCCTGAAGACCTCCCACGACCTCGACCGGAGGCTGCGCGGCACCGGCAGCCTCACGCTGGTCCCGTCCCTGACCGATCTGCGCGCCCAGCTCGACGACCTCGTCTCGCCCGGCTTCGTCACGGCGACCGGCTGGCGGCGCCTGCCCGACCTGCTGCGCTACCTGCGGGCCATGGAGGCCCGTCTGGACAAGCTGCCGGAGAACCCCAACCGGGACCGGCTGCTGATGCAGCAGGTGGAGCGGATGCGGCAGGAGTACCTGGCGCTGCTGCACCGGCTGCCGCCCGCCCGGCGCGACGAGGACGCGGTGCGCCAGGTCCGCTGGATGATCGAGGAGTTGCGGGTCAGCCTGTTCGCGCAGCGTCTGGGCACCCGCTACCCGGTGTCCGACAAGCGGATCCTCAAGGCCATCGCGCAGATCACCGCCTGACGGTCAGGCCGCCACGTCGCGGCGGCGGAAACCGTGGTACCCCGCCGCCGCCGCAGCCACCGTCACGGCCGCCAGCCAGACCATCGGGGCGGCGGTCATCGCCGCGCCCGGCAGCTTGGGCACGTGGGTGAACGGCGACAGGTCCATCGCCCACTGGTCCAGCCCCAGCAGCGGACCGAGCTGGCCCAGCAGCAGGAAGGCCGCCACGGCCGCCCAGACACCCGCCGTCGCGCGGGGGGCCAGGCCGAACAGCGCCAGCGCGATGCCCGCCGGCACCCAGGCGGCCGGGATCTGCACCAGCGCCGCCGAGAGCGTGTCGGCCAGCCGCCCGTCGAGGTCCCCGGCGGTGGCGCCGTACGTCAGGCCGGTCGTCACGCCGGCCACCGCCATCAGCAGCGCGGTGCCCGCCAGGGCGATCAGCGCGTGCCCGGCGCTCCATCGCAGCCGGCCCACCGAGCACGCCAGCAGTGGCTCGGCGCGCTGCCCGGTCTCCTCGCCGCGCAGTCGCAGCACGGCCTGGACCGCGTAGATCGACGCCACGATCGCCATCAGCCCGAACGCCGTGGACACGAACGCCTCGGTGAGGTCGGACGCCCCGCCCAGCTTCGTGATGGTCTCCCGGGTGCCCTCGCTGTCGCCCACGATGTCGCCGACACCCTCGATCACCCCGCCGATGATCAGCCCGTACGCCGCGAACCCGGCGGTCCAGGCCGCCAGCGAGCCGCGCTGCAGCCGCCAGGCCAGCGCCAGCGGCGTGCGCAGGGACGGGGCGGCCTCGGCCGGGCCCGACCTCGGGGGCAGGAGCCCGGCGCCCAGGTCCCGCCGCTCCACCAGGGAGTACGCCAGGCCCGCGAGCAGCACCGCTCCCGCCACCGGCAGCGCCAACACCCACCAGCGCTCGTCGGAGTACGGGCGCAGGTGCTGGAACCAGCCGATCGGCGACAGCCACGACAACCAGGCGGGGCCCTCGTCGCCGCCCGCGTCGCCGGCGGCGCGGAGCAGGAACGCGGCGCCGAGGACGCCGATCGCGATCCCCCTGGCCGTCCGGGCGTTCTCGGTCACCTGGGCCGCGACCGCCGCGACCGCGGTGAAGAAGGCGCCGACCGCCATCCAGCCCAGCCCGTAGGCGAGCGCGCCGCCCACGCCCTTCCCGAGCATGGTGAGGGTGACGAGGGAGGCGACCGCGAGGTCGGCGACGAGCGCGATCGCGATGCCCACGGTGAGGGGCGCGTGCCGGCCGACCACCCCGGCGCCGATCAGCTCCAGCCGGCCGTCCTCCTCCTCGGCTCGGGTGTGCCGGATCACCAGCAGGATGCTCATGATGCCGATCATCACCGCCCCGACCGCGCCGAGCCGCCAGGCGGTCAGCGCGCCGATCGAGTCGCCGAAGGCGGGCCCGTAGAAGGTCAGCAGCGAGGCGTTGCCGTCGATGGTGCCGACGAAGTCCCGACGCTCGGACGCCGTCGGGTACAGACCCTCGTAACTGGCGGCCGTGGAGGCCACCAGCAGGGTCAACAGGATCGCCCACACCGGGATCACGATCCGGTCCCGGCGCAGTGCCAGCCGCAGCAGCGTGCGGGCCCCCGTGGTGGCGGTCATCGTGCCGCCACCTCGGCCCTCGCCTCGGCGTCCCGATCGCCGGTGTAGTGCCGCAGGAACAGCTCCTCCAGCGTGGGCGGCCGGCTGACCAGGCTCACCACGCCGATGTCGACCAGATGCCGCAGCACGCCGTCGAGGCGGGCGCTGTCCACCTCGAACCGCACCTTGGCCCCGTCGGCCTCCAGATCGTGCACACCGGGCAGGGCGGCCAGCCCGTCCGGCGGCCGGGACAGCTCGACGTGGATGGAGGTGCGGGTGAGGTGGCGCAGGTCGGCCAATGTCCCGGACTCCACCGCACGGCCCTTGCGGATGATGGTGACCCGGTCGCAGAGCGCCTCGACCTCGCTGAGGATGTGGCTGGAGAGCAGCACCGTTCGGCCGCGCCGCCGCTCGTCCTCGACGCACCGCTGGAAGACCTCCTCCATCAGCGGGTCGAGGCCGGAGGTGGGCTCGTCCAGGATGAGCAGCTCCACGTCGGAGGCGAACGCCGCGACCAGCGCCACCTTCTGCCGGTTGCCCTTGGAGTAGGCGCGGCCCTTCTTGCGCGGATCCAGCTCGAACCGCTCCAGGAGGTCGGCGCGACGCTGCCGGTTCAGCCCGCCGCGCAGTCGCCCGAGGAGGTCGATCACCTCGCCCCCGGACAGGTTCGGCCACAGCGTGACGTCGCCGGGAACGTACGCGAGCCGCCGGTGCAGCGTCGCCGCGTCCCGCCAGGGATCGCCGCCGAGCAGCTCGGCGGAGCCCGCGTCCGCCCGCAGCAGCCCCAGCAGCACTCGGATCGTGGTGGACTTGCCGGCGCCGTTGGGGCCGAGGAAGCCGTGCACCTCTCCGGGGACGACGGTCAGGTCGAGCCCGTCGAGCGCGCGTGCCCGGCCGAAGGTCTTCACCAGCCCGGACACCGAGATCGCTGTATTCATGTTTCAGAAGCTACACTAGTTTCACAAAATCATGAAGTCTCAATAGTGGCTAAACTCTGATGACCCCAGTGAGGAGCTGATCGAGAGTGAACGAGACGCCGATCGCCGAGCGCGACGACCGGCGCGACGACGCGGTGCTGGGCTTCGTGGAACGGTTCGCGGGCCAGCTCGCCGACGCCGGGTGGCCGCGCATGCCCGCCCGGGTCTTCGTGGCGCTGCTGGCCAGCGACCCCGGGCGGATGACCGCCGCCGAGCTGGCCGAGGTGCTCCTGGTCAGCCCCGCCGCCATCTCCGGCGCGGTCCGCTACCTGGGCCGGCTGAACCTGGTCACCCGCGAACGCGACCCCGGGTCGCGACGCGACCTCTACCGGGTCCGGATGGACGTCTGGCAGAGCGTCATGGCCGAACGCGACAAGGTGCTGAACCAGTGGGTGGTCTCCCTGCGCGAGGGCGAGAAGATCGTCGGGTCCGGCGGCCCCGCGGCCGAACGACTCGCCGAGTCGGCGGCGTTCTTCGAGTTCATGCAGGCCGAGCTCGACGCCATGCTGCAACGCTGGCGCGAGCACCGCGAACAGCGCCACCGGGGCGCCTGAGGCTACGACCGGGGGGCCGTGGTGAAGCAGCAGTCACCGCACAGGCCCCCTCCGGAGACCCGGTAGTACAGGCAGCAGCTCCGGCGTCGGAATCCGAGCCCCGGCCCGACCGCCGTGCCGGACCCGCGCAGCCCGCCCGTGCCCAGCAGCGCCCCGGCCAGCTCGCCGCAGCGGCCGGCCACGGCGGGCCGTGCCGTCGCCAACACCCGCAGCGCGCCGACCAGCGCGGACGCGGCGTTGCCCCACAGCAGCCCGTCGGCGATCCGCGCCTCGCGGTGCACGGCGGCGTTGACACCCTCGAGCTGCTCCTCGACCACCGAGCGGTAGACCGCCTCGGCGGCCTCCGCCGGGCCGTCCACGCGGAGCCCCCGCACCTCCGCCAGCCACAGCGGCACCGCGCCCGGAGCGCCCGCCCGATGCCGCAGCGGGGCCAGGCTCGGCACCACCCCGTGGACGAGCGCCGAACCGAGGACCGGTGACCACAGGCGCGCGGCGAGCCCCAGATGCGCGGTGGACGCGGCGACCCGCGCCTCGGCGGCGCCCATCCGGGCGGCCGTCACCTCGATGAGCGCGGCGACCCCGTCCGGGAACGAGCGCCACAGCGGGTCGACCTCCTCCGCCGGATCGGTCGACACCGCGAAGAACGGGCCGATCCCGGCCACGTCGGCGAGCGCGTCCGCCACGGACGCCGGAGGGGCCTGTTTCACAGCCGGGAGTATAGGACCGGATGCGCGCCGTGGCGGGGACCGGTTCTTGTTGTGACACGTGGGGTGGAAGTTGCCAGATCCACGTCTGAGACAGTGCCGACACATCCGTCAAATGCGTAAGGTGCCCCTATGTCGAACAGCGAAGAGTCCGGCGTCGACGGTGCGGAGCTGGTCGCGCACGGGGACGACGCCGGCCCTCAGGGGGACGCTGACACGGTCGTGGCCCGGGTGGGGGACCCGGTCACCGTCTGGCCGTGCGCCAACTGCGGCCGGCCGGTGCCACAACCCGTCGGGGGCGTCCGCACGATCCGGTACTGCCAGGACAACGACGGCGCCTGCGTGCGCGAGGCGCGCGGCCGGCGAGAGCGGGGCCGCGACGCCCCGGGTCTGACCGGTCAGGTGGCCTGGACGTGGGAGATGGTGGAGCGCCTGGAGAAGATGGCCGACGGCCTCGCCGAGTCGATGGCCTCCGAGCTGAGCGTCGCCGGGGTCGAGCGGCGCATCGCCGAGGTCCGCGCCGAGGCCGCCCGGGACCTGGCCGTCGCGCAGACCGAGCGGGACGCCTCGCAGCGGCAGGCCGAGGAGGCCCGCCACGAGGCCGCCTCCGCCCGCTCCCGGATGCAGACCGCCGAGGAGGAGGCCAGGCGCTCCCGGCAGGAGGCCAAGCTCGCCACCGCCAAGCGGGACGCCGCCCAGCAGGCGTGGGAGGAGATGCAGCAGCTCGCCCAGCAGGCGGTCGCCGCCAAGCAGGCGGCGGAGTCCGAACGCGACCGCGTCACCGCCCGTGAGGCCGAGCTGCTGTCGGCGCTGGAGTCCAGCCGGGCCGAGCTGGTCGGCCTGCACGCCAAGCTGGCCGAGACCGAGGCCGCCGCCGAGTCCCAGCGCGCCGAGACGCACGTCCTCCGCCAAGGCGCCGAGGACCTGCGCGTCGCCATGCGCGAGTCCGAGGCGCAGCGGCAGCAGGCCCTGCAGTCGGCCGCCAAGGCCGAGGAGGAGCGCGCCGCCGCCCGCCGCGCCCAGTCCGAGGCCGAGGCGGCGGAGGCCCGGGCCGCCGTGCGCTGCAAGGAGGCGCTGGGCGAACGCGACACCGCCCTCGTGCACACGCAGCAGGCGGTCGCCGAGCGCGACCAGGCCGCCGCGCGGCTGGCGGAGCAGGCCGGGCAGGCGCAGCAGCTCGCCCAGACCGTCGCCGAGCTCCAGGCCGCCCTGTCGGCGCTGGCGGCCGAACGCGACGCGGCCAGGGCCGAGGCCGATCGGGCCCGTCGCCAGATCGACCACCTCACCCAGAACACCCTCCGGCAGAGCCCCGGCCCGCAGCCCGCCCCCGTCCCGCCGCAGCAGGCCGGCACGGACCTCTACGAGGCCCCCGTGACGGGTTACAACGCGACGTCCGGCTCGTTCGCCCCGATGCCGCCGTCGTCGTACGAGCCGGGCCCGTACGACGCGGGTTCGTACGACGCGGGTTCCCCGGGCGGCGTGCGCGAGGAGGGGGCGGGACGGGACGACCCGCTGTTCGCCCGGCCCTGAGGGGCCGCCGGGCCGCACCCGGGCTCACGGTCCGTCGAGGTGCCCGGCCTGGTCCTGCCGCTCGGGGGCGGTGTACGGGGCGGCGAAGACGTCCAGCGTCCGGTCCAGGTGGTCGGTCCACCAGGCCACCAGCGCCGCGTCCGCCGCGAACGTCCCTTCGCCGAGGGTGTCGCGCTCCAGGTAGTGGCGGCGCAGCGGGCCCAGGTCGCACAGGTGCTCCCACCAGAGCCGGTGCACCGCCGAGCAGAGCTGGCCGGCGTCCAGGGGGAAGACGGCGGCGTGGCCGCGCACGAAGGACTCCACCCGGCCCAGGTCCAGGCCCCGGTCCTCGCCGTGCCCGGCGAACAGCGCCGCCGCCGCGCGCACCAGGTCGCCCGCGAACGGCGCCACCCGCAGCGCGCCCCAACCCAGCACCGCCGTGACCTGACGGGTCCGCCCGTACAGGAGGTTGCCGGCGTGGAAGGCGCCGTGCACGTAACCGACCGTGAACGCCTCCGCCTCGGGGGGCTGATGGTCGGCCAGCTCGCCGAGCAGCTCCCGCCGTTCGCGGAGCCGGCGCTCGGCGAGCGCGTCGAAATCGTCGCCGTCCTCCGGCAGCGCCGCCAGCAGCCGGTCGACGGCCGCCACCGTGTCGGCGGCCCGACTGGTGGGCACCAGCAGGGTCTGCTGCACGGGCGGCGTGAGCCGATCCAGCTCGGCGTGCAGCCGCCCCAGCAGCCCGCCGAGCTCGTGGCACTGGCCCAGGGACAGCTCCAGGCCCGCCCGGCGCGCGCCCTCGATCCACGGGTACAGCGCGTACGCGTGCCCGGCCGCCCGGACGACGGTGCGGCCGGTCCGGGCGGGGATCGCGGCCGGGACGGGCAGCCCCGCCGCGTCGAGCGCCGCCGTCACCGAGTGCTCGAACGGCACCCGCCGCCGGTCGGCGTCCCCGTATCGCTTCAGCAGCAGCGCGCCCGCCCCGGTCTCGACCCGCCAGGCGCGGTGCGGCCCGCCGCCCGGCAGCGCGACGACCTCCCGGGGATCGGCGCGCTCCCAGCGGCGCAGCAGCCGCGGTGGGGGCGGCTCGACGTCGGATTCCATGCCGGCATGGCTCCTCGAACTGGTGTTCAGCCGCCGACGCTACACGCGTCCCCCGCACCGGCGAAAGCCCGCCACGGCCCGCGCCACGGGCGTCGTGGGGAATCCGTCGCCGGCTCCGGGAACAGAGCGGCGGCGTTCGGCGCTGGTGACATGGCGCTCCCTTTAACGGACACGGAGGAATTCATGGGAAAGCTGACCGATGACGCCAAGGCCCTGCTGCGCCGCCCACTGCACGGCTGGGCCACCACGGTGCGCCCCGACGGGTCGCTGCACAGCACGGTGGTCTGGGTGGACGTCGACGGGGACGAGGTGATCGTCAACACCGCGGTGGGCCGCGCCAAGGACCGGCACCTCAAGAACGACCCCCGGCTCTCGGTGAGCGTCCTGGACCCCGACGACGACTACCACTACGTCAGCGTCTCGGGGACGGTCACGCTGGAGCTGGAGGGGGCCGACAAGATCATCGACCGGCTCGCCAAGAAGTACCTGGACGCCGACTCCTACCCGTTCCGCAAGGAGGGGGAGCAGCGCGTCACCGTGCGGCTCGCGCCGGAGCAGGTGGTCTACAGCGCCGGCGGCTCCTGACCGTCCGGACGAGCCCTCCGCGCACACGGGCCGCGTGTCCCCGAGAAGGGGGCACGCGGCCCGGTCGTGCGTCGGGTCAGGGACTCTCCAGCCGCAGCAGCTCTTGGACGATCACGCTCTGGTAGGGCCTGGACGGGTCCGGCACGTAGTCCAGGAAGGCCAGCGACGCGCCGCCCTCGTCCCGGATCTCGAAGTGGTAGCCGTCCTCGGGGCGCTCCAGGTCGGCCGCCGCCTGATCGTGGCGGAGCCGGCACATCGTGTCGACCTTGTCGAGCGCCCCCTTGAGGGTGTCGGCGTCACTGACGAACCTGGCCGGTTCGCCGCTCTCCCAGATCTCGAACATCAATGGTGTCCTGTCGACGGTCGCGGGCGGCGGCGCGCGAGTCGGCCGACCACCCCCGCCCTCGCGCGCACAGAGGACAGCTTGCGCGGAAATGCTCCAATGTTCAACCGTTCTGAGGGATACGAACGATCCCGTGGCGAGGGGCTCTCTCAGGGGCGCGTATGGGCGGCGTCCCGACCGTGCCGGCCGCGTTCGCCCAGGATCGCCCTCAGCAGGGCGCGGGTCTCGCCGTCGTCGCACGCCTCCACCGACAGCCGGTCCATGACCTGGCGGTAGCGGTCCACGTCCCCGGGCTTGTCGAGGTAGAGGGAGCTGGTGAGCTGCTCCAGGTAGATCACGTCGGAGAGCCGGGGCTCGGCGAAGCGCAGGAGCGAGAACGGCCCCCCGGCCGCGGCGTGCCCTCCGGCGGAGAACCGGACCACCTGGAAGGTGATGTGGTCGGCCTCGGTCAGCTCCAACAGCCGCCGCACCTGCTCCCGCTGGACCTCCTCACCCCCGAGGGGGCGGCGCAGCACGGCCTCGTCCACCACGGCCCACAGCTTGAGGGGGGTGGGGCCGTGCAGCCGCGCCTGCCGGGTCATCCGCAGGTCCACCCGGCGCTCGATCTCCTCGGAGGACGCCTCCGGATGGCCCAGCCGGACGACCTCCCGAGCGTAGTCCTCGGTCTGCAGCAGGCCGGGCACGAACTGGACCTCATAGGTGCGGATCAGCGAGGCGGCCTGTTCCAACCCGATGTAGACCTGGAACCAGTCGGGCAGCACGTCGCCGTACCGATGCCACCAGCCGGGCGTGTTGGCGTCGCGCACCAGCGCCAGCAGGGCGGACCGGGCCTCGGCGTCCACGAGGCCGTACAGGGTGAGCAGGTCGGCCACGTCCCGCTCCTTGAAACCGACCCGGCCGTTCTCCATCCTGCTGATCTTGGAGTGGGACCCCCGGATGGCGTGTCCGGCCTGCTCCGTGGACAGTCCCTTGACCTCCCGGAGCCGGCGCAGTTGGGAGCCGAGCATCATCCGCAGCGCCGTGGGACCGTTCCCATGGCAGTCGAGCACCGCGGCGGGGGGCGCGGGCTCCTCCGCGGGGGTGGTGCTCATGGGTCGCGCTCCTGGGGTGACGAGAGGTGACGGGGGGGTGAAACGCCTGTTCGTCAGGGGGTCGCGGCCGGTTCCGACGCGGCCAACGATACGGCGACCGGTTGGTTACGCGTGATCTTTGGTGGAAATGCACGTGCATCAGACCTTGCACCTGCACACTGTACGGAGCAGGATAGCCCGCAGGCCCCCCCGGCGTGACCCCCCGGAGATCGCGATGAACGCACACCTGACCGACAGCGATCGCGAAGCCCTGTGGCTCGCTCAAGAACTCCGCGAGGAGTTGCGACAGGCGCTCGGCCGGAGAGGCGTCACCAGCGCCCCCGGCGTATCACCCTTCGTCGACTCGGCCGGATGCCCGAGCGTGCTCGTCCGCATGGACGCCGACGCCGCCCGCGCCCTGTCGATCATCCTGGCCGAGGCCCGGGCGGCCGCGGCGGCGGCGCCCCCCGCGCCGGCCCCCCAGCCCGCACCGGTGCCGCCTCGGCACACCGGCCCGCAGCCCCAGGTGTTCCCCTCCCGGGAGCCGGTCGGCCACCCGCGGTACTGACCGTGCGGGCTCCGCACGAGCCCTCTCGGCCTTGTCGGAGCGGGTGATCTCCCAGGTCACTAGCCTCGTCGGTATGACACGGCCGGTGCTCCTCCTCGTCACGGCGTCGCTCGTCGCGGGATCGCTCACCGGTTGCGGCGGCGGAGGCGACGAGACCGGCGACCCCACGCCCGTGGCCGTACGGCCGTCGGCCGGTGATCGCCCGCCCACGGGACGCCTGCGCAGCCTCCCCGCGCGGCTCCGTTTCCAGGCCACCACTCTCGTCGGCCGTCCCTTCCACGGCCCCGACCTCGCCGAGCGCCCCGTCGTCCTCTGGTTCTGGGCGCCGGGCTGCGCCGAGTGCGTCGCCGCGGGCCGCGCCGTGGCGGAGGTCGCCGCGCGCCACCGGGACGGGGCCGCCTTCGTCGGCGTGGCGGGGTCCGGCGGCGACCGCGGTCGGCTCATGGACTTCGTCGCCCGGACCGGGACCGGCGGCCTCACCCATCTCGACGACCGCGACGGGCGGCTCCACCGGCACTTCAGCGTGCCCTCGCGACCCTCGTTCCTGTTCCTCAGGGCCGACGGCGGCGGCGCCCTCGACGCCGGGCCGCTCGCGGAGGACGACCTCGAACGACGCGTCCGCGCCCTGATCGGCCGCTGACCGGCGTCACTCGTACGGGTTCTTCGGCTTCTTGACCGGCTGTACGGCGAGCCCTCGCAGGTCGTGGGCGCCGCCGGCCGGGTCGGGGGCCCGCGGCGGCATCCAGGTGCCGACGACGCTGACCCACGCGCCCTTGGAGGGCCTGGCCGGGCCGTGCACGGTGACCTGGAAGGGGATGGCGTCCCCGGCGCAGCACGACATCTTCAGCCTGGTCAACCGCCATCCGCCGTCGCGGGCCGCCCCGACGAAGCCGGTCAGCCGCACCTGGACGTCCGGCAGCCCGTTCGACAGACCGCTCTGGGTCTCGAAGGAGCGCCCGATGAACTCGCCCATGGTCATGTCGACGGGCCTCCCCGTGGGGACCAGTCGGCCGAACCCCTCGGCGGGCGGGGGCGGCGGCGCGGCGACGCGGTCGGTGTCGCGCTCGGCGGTGAACGAGCCCAGCGCGGGCGGGGCGATCACGAAGATCGCCAGGGCGGGCAGGCACAGCAGCCACGCCACCCGGGGCCCGCGGCCGTGGTCGTGGCCGTGCCCGTCGTCGTGGGTCTCCCGGTGCCCCTGGTGCTCCTGGTGCGCGTCGTCGGGGGAGTCGCGCCACTCGCGGCGGAGCCCGACGGCGCCGAGCGCGATCACGGCCACCGCCGAGGCGGCCAGCAGCGGCCGGAAGCCGGGTTTGACGTAGTTGAGGTACTCGTCGGTGACCAGGGTGATCCAGACCACCGCCGCGCCGAGCACGATCAACAGCAGGTTCTGCGCCGCCCTGGTCACAGCAGGATCCCTCCGACCGCCAGACTCACCAGCACCGCCAGCGCGAACGTCAGCGGGACGAACCGCACCGCGAACCGACGTCCGAAGAACCCGGTCTGCAGGGCGATCAGCTTCAGGTCCACCATCGGCCCCACCACCAGGAAGGCCAGCTTCGCGGTGGGGGAGAACTGCGACAGGCTCGCGGCCACGAAGGCGTCGGCCTCCGAGCAGATCGACATCAGCACCGCCAGCAGCGCCAGCGTCAGCACCGACACCAGGGGGATCCCGGCGACCCCGGAGACCCACCCGGCGGGCACCGCCACGTTGATCGTGGCCGCCGCCACACCGCCGACGACCAGGAAGCCCCCGGCGTGCATGATGTCGTGCCGCATCGCCTGCCGGAACGCCTCCCAGCGCGCCGCTCCCGTGGCCACGGCGGGCCTCGCCGGGATCCGCAGCCACTCGCCCTTGCCGAAGAACAGCCACGCCCACCCCGCCAGCACCGCCACGATCAGCGAGGCGCCGAACCGGCCGATCACCATCTCCGGCGCGTCCGGGAAGGCGACCGCGGTGGCGATCAGCACGATCGGGTTGATCGCCGGGGCGGCCAGCAGGAACGTCAGCGCGGCGGCGGGGGCGACCCCGCGGGCCATCAGCCCGCCCGCCACCGGGACCGAGGCGCACTCGCAGCCCGGCAGCACCGCCCCCATGGCGCCCGCCACCGGCACCGCCGCGCCCGCACTGCGCGGCAGCACCCGGTTCCAGAACGAGGGCGGGACGAACGCCGTGATCGCCGCGGACAGGGTGACGCCGAACACCAGGAACGGCAGGGCCTGCACGCAGATCGCCACGAAGATCGTCGTCCAGGTGTCCACGGCCCCGGCGTCGACGCGCGGCGCGACCCAGATCCGCCCCACCGCCAGGACGGCGGCCAGCACGGCGAAGGCCGCCAGGGCCCGGGTTTCGGGGCCGAGGGGTCTGGGGGGCGGCCGGTCGGAGGGCGGCAGCGGCCCGTCGTCGCGCGCGTCGGCCGTCCGCGTGCCGGCTCGGTCCGTCATGCCGCCATGGTGCCAGACCCGCGGCGCGCACAGGGCTCCGAACGGTTCGAGGGCGCCCTTCCAAAAGATCTACCTGGCTGAACGAATAAAACCGGGCATTTGGGCTGTTCTTGGTATTCGTACATATACTCACGACGATGCGGCGGTCAACGAACCGCCAAGCCCGACCGTGAGATGACAGAGCCAATATCGTTGGCGCCCCGCCCGCCAGGCGGGGTCTCCTCTCGCCGGCCCCGTCGCTGAGCTGCGACGTTCTTGGGCTGTCCGGCCCCGCCGGCGATCTTTCTTCCCCTTACCTCAAGGCCGTACGAGGCCGGCGGCTGCGTGCCCGCAAAGGGTTTCCGCGTGAATCCGCCGCGCCCCCACATGCCCCACAGCGAAAGGAAGCCCATGCGCCAGCATGCCAAGTTCGCCGCCCTGACCGGTGTCGCCGGAGCCGTTCTCGTCACCGGGATCACCGTCGGCGTGATCGACGGGGCCGCCAGCGCCGAGACCAGGTCCCAGGCCCCCGCGGCCGCCGGTGAACGGGGCGCCGCCCTCGCGGGCGGCGGCAAGGGGACCAAGGCCGAGTCCAAGGGCAAGGCCAGGTCCGAGCGCAAGGTCCTGGCCTCCGGCCGGACCACCGCGTCCTACTTCTGGGACGACGGCTCCGGCATCAACGGCGACACCGGAGCCCCCGCCAGCGGCAAGGCCATGCAGAAGGGCATGTTCGCCAGCCCGAGCTGGCCGATGATGACCAAGGTGAAGGTCAGCTACAAGGGCCGCAGCGTGGTCGGCTTCGTCGGCGACCGCGGTCCGGGCGAGCCCTCCCACCGGGGGATCATGCTCGACCTCGACACCTACACCTTCCGCTACCTGCTCGACGGCGAGAAGCCGCAGGACAAGTACAACGCCGGCGGTGGCGAGGGCCACCTCAAGGGCGTCAAGTACGAGGTCCTGAAGTGGGGCAAGGGCAAGGGCACCAAGGGCGCCCCCCGCCCGTTCGGCTCCTGACCTCAGATCGCGGGGTGGGCGGTGAGGTAGCCGCCCATCGTGCGGAAGTACTCCGTCGCGGGCAGGTCCGTACCGTCATCGGTGCGGACCTGCTCGATCAGCAGCCCGTGGCTGCGGCCCCGCCGGGCCTCGGAGCCGGCGACGACGACCACCCCGTCGCCCTCCTTGATGAAGATCCGGCCGGGCGTCCCCCCGTAGATCCCCCGGGAGATCGAGGCCCGGGTGATGCGCATCCGCTCGCCGCGCCGCTCGTACGCGTGATCGCCGGCAGGGTGGGTGACCACCAGGGCCACCTCGTGCCCCGCGGCGTCCAGCAGCGCCCGCAACGTATGGTGACCCCAGGTCTGATAGGCGAACATGGCCACCCGCATGGGCTGTCCTCCTGTGGGGCTGTGGCCTTGTGGCAGGGACTCGGGAGGGTTAGGCTCCCCTTCGTTAGGCGAGCCTAACCTAACCGGCATGCGCCCCTCGGGGAAGTGCCGGAGGTCTGGATCCCGCGGAAAGGACCCCCATGCCCCCCCTCCCCCCTGCCTCACTCCCGGTGGACCACGTCCACGATCTGGTGGGCATCGGCTTCGGACCCTCGAACCTGGCCCTGGCCATCGCGCTGCGCGAGCACGCCGCGGGCGGGGAGGGGCCGGACGCGGTCTTCTTCGAGAGGCAGGCCGCGTTCGGATGGCACCGGGGGATGCTCATCGACGGCGCCACCATGCAGGTGTCCTTCTTGAAGGACCTGGCGACGATGCGCAACCCGGCCAGCGAGTTCAGCTTCCTGCACTACCTCAAGGCGCGGGGGCGGCTGGTCGACTTCATCAACCACAAGACCATGTTCCCCTCGCGGGCGGAGTTCCACGACTACCTGGAGTGGGCCGCCGCGAGCTTCTCCGACCAGGTGGAGTACGGCTCGGAGGTCGTCGCGGTGCGTCCGGTGCCGGGCGACGGACCGGTCGACGCGGTCGAGGTCGTCGTCCGGCACGGCGGCTGCTCCGATGAGCTGGTGACCCGCCGGACCCGCAACCTGGTCATCGCCTCCGGCCTGGAGCCGGTCCTGCCCAAGGGCGTGGTCTCGACCGACCGGGTGTGGCACAGCTCCGAGCTGCTGCACCGGACGCCGGGGCTGCGGGACCCGCGGCGGCTCCTGGTCGTGGGGGCCGGGCAGAGCGCCGCCGAGACCACCGACCACCTGCACCGGACGTTCCCGACCGCCGAGATCTGCTCGATCTTCACCAAGTACGGCTACACGCCCGCCGACGACAGCTCGTTCGCCAACCGCATCTTCGACCCCGCCGCCGTGGACCACTTCTACGCCGCGCCCGAGGACGTCAAGCGGATGCTGCTCGACTACCACCACTCCACCAACTACTCGGTGGTGGACCTGGACCTCATCGACGAGCTGTACCGGCGCTCCTACCAGGAGCAGGTGACCGGCGAGCGGCGGCTGCGCTTCCTCAACGCGTCCCGCCTCGTCGAGTCCCGCGCCGACCGCGACGGCGTCCGGGCGACCGTGGAGTTCCTGCCGACGGGAGAGCGCACCACACTGGAGGCCGACGCCGTCGTGTACGCCACCGGCTACCGGACCGGGGACCCGGCCGCGCTGCTCGGCGAGGTGGCCGAGCACTGCCTGCGGCGGCCCGAGGGCGGTCTGCGGGTGGAACGCGACTACCGGATCGCCACCACCGACGACGTCCGCTGCGGCATCTATCTGCAGGGCGCCACCGAGGACTCGCACGGCATCACCTCCACGCTGCTGTCCAACACCGCCGTGCGGGTCGGGGAGATCGTCGCCTCCATCGCCGCCCGGGCCGCGACGGACGCGCCCGCGTACGCCCTGTCCCGCTGACCCGCGGCGATCCCGACCGCCCGTCCGGGCCCCTCGTCATGAGAAGTGCCGGCCGATGGGGATGATCAGCGGGGTGCCGCTGACGGGGTCGGGCACCACCTGGCAGCGCAGGCCGAAGACCTCCTCGACCAGGTCGGCGTCCACCACGTCGCCGGGGGCGCCCTCGGCCAGGATCCGGCCGGCCTTCATCACCACCACGTGGTCGGCGTACCGGCACGCCTGATCGAGGTCGTGCAGCGCCATGACGACCGTGCGGTCCTCCTTGCGGTTGAGGTCGACGGTGAGGTCGAGCATGTCGATCTGGTGCGCGAGGTCGTCGGGTGTCGGCGACTTGACCGTCACGTGTTTTCAACCTCCAGTGCCGGCCTTGTCGGCCCGGGAGAGCTGCCAGAGCAGGAAGGGGGCGCCCAGCACGCCGGTCACCACGCCGACGGGGACCATCAGGTCGCCCACCGCGCGCTGCGCGAGCAGGTCGCTGACCAGCACCAGCGTCGAGCCGGTCAGCGCGGAGGCGAGCGGCGGGGGCCAGGCGGCGCCGGCGAGGCGGCGGGCGATCTGCGGGGCGGCGAGCGCGACGAAGAGGATCGGTCCGGCGGCGGCCGTGGCGAAAGCGGCCAGCCCCGCCCCGCAGAGCAGCGCGACCATCCGGGTGCGCTGCACGGGCGTGCCGAGGCCGCCCGCGACGTCGTCGCCGAGCTGCAGCGTCCGCAGCAGGCGGGACTGCAGGAGGACCGCGGGCAGCAGCACCGCGAGCGCCAGGGCGAGGGGCCGCACGTGCTCCCAGCCGCGGTTGTTCAGGTTGCCGACGAGCCAGCCCAGCGCCTGTTGGGCCTGGTACCCCTCGGCGCGGCTCAGCAGATAGAACGTCACGCTGACGCACATCCACGAGATGCCGATGCCCACCAGGACGATCCGGTAGCCGGTCGTGCCGCCCCGCCAGGCCAGCCCGTACATCAGGAGTCCGGCCGCCAGCGCGCCCCCGAGCCCGAGGCCCTGGGTGCCGAGCCCGGCGCCGAAGCCCAGGACGATCCCGGCGACCACGGCCGTCCCGGCGCCCTGCGTGATGCCGAGCATGTCCGGACTCGCCAGCGGGTTGCGGGTGACGGTCTGGAAGAGCGCCCCCGACAGCCCGAAGGCGGCGCCGGTGAGCAGGCCGGTGAGCGCGCGCGGCAGCCGCAGCTCGCGGACGGCGAACAGGGTCGGCATGTCGCCCGACCCCCACAGCGCGGGCACCACGTCCCACACGGGCACCTGGTAGTCGCCGGTGCCGACGGCCACGCAGAAGACCAGGAAGGCGAGGGCGGCCAGGGCGAGGCAGGTGAGCGCCGCGCGGGGCCGCAGGATCCCGGAGACGGCGGGTCGCGTCGTGCGGAAGGCGGTGCGACCGGGGACGCGGGAGGGTTCGACGCGGGTCATCGTCACAGCTCCGCGAGCCTGCGGCGGCGGACCAGCGCGATGAAGAACGGCGCTCCGAGGAACGCGGCGACCAGGCTCACGTCGAGCTCCTGGGGGCGCGCCACGACGCGCCCGATGATGTCGGCCGTCAGCACCAGGCAGGGCGCGACCAGCAGGCAGCCCGGCAGCAGTCGGCGGTGGTCCGGGCCGGTGAGCATGCGCACCGCGTGCGGCACCACCAGTCCGATGAACACGATCGGCCCGGTGACCGCCACGGTCGCCCCGGTGAGCAGGGTCACGGCCAGCGCGGCGCGGATCCGGACGACGCCGAGCCGCCGCCCCAGCGCGGCGGCCACGTCGTCGCCGAGCGCGATGCTGTCGAGGGCGGGCGCCAGCGTGACCGCCAGCAGCGCCCCGACGGCCAGGAACGGCAGGATGCGCAGGATCGTGGTGCCGTCGTGGCCGGTCAGCGAGCCCGCGGACCAGTACCTGTAACGGTCCAGGGCCTCCGGGTCGGTGAGGGCGATCCCGCTGGTGAGGGAGTCCAGCAGGTAGGTCACCGCGATGCCGGCGAGCGCCAGCTTGACCGGCGAGGTGCCGCCGCGCCCCCGGCCGCCGAGCAGGTAGACCACCACCGCGGCGACCACCGCGCCGGCGAAGGCGAACCAGATCGAGCCGAGCAGCGAGGTGACTCCCATCACTCCGGCGGCGAGGACGGTGCCGAACGCCGCGCCGGCGCTGACGCCGAGGAGACCGGGGTCGGCGAGCGGGTTGCGGGTGAGCCCCTGCATGATCGCGCCGGCCAGCCCGAGGGCCGCCCCGCCGAGCACGGCCAGCAGGGTGCGGGGCAGCCGGGAGCCCCAGACGATGGCCTCCACGTCGGCCGTGACGTCCGCGCCGTCGCGGTCACGGAGGGTGTCCATGACCTGGTCAAGGGGGATGTCCCGGCTCCCGACCGCCAGGGACAGCAGGCACAGGACGACGAGCGCGGCCGCCGCCGCGAGGGGGAGTCCGACCGTCGCCCCACGGGTGCGGGAGGCGCCGGGGCCGCCCGGTGGAGCCGCCTCGGAGGGCGGGGTCGTCTGGAGGGTCACAGGGGTTCCGATCTGCCCGCGAGGCGGGTGGCGCACCGGTATTTAGGCAAGGCATACCTCACGAATCGGTCACCGCGCAACCGCGGCGAGGGGATTGTAGGTAGGTAAGCCTTACCTTAATATCGCCTGGCCGGAACGTCCGTAATGTCGCCGGCCGCACCTCCGTAACACCCCCCGAGCACGAAGAAGAGGAACGATGCCCCCCACCTCCGCGCCCGTCCCGGGCGCACGACCGGCGATGCGCCTCCTCACGGCGCTCGCCGCCCTGATGCTGACCCTGGGCCTGACCGCCTGCGGCGGCGGGTCCGACGACGGCGGATCGGGGAACGCCGCGCCGAGCGGGGCCGCCGGGGAGTCGTTCCCGGTGACGGTCGAGCACCTCTACGGCGCCACCGAGGTGAAGAAGCGGCCGCAGCGGATCGTCACGATCGGCCTGAGCGACCACGAGCCGGTGCTGGCCTTCGGGCACAAGCCGGTCGGCGTCGTGGACTGGTTCGAGCGCAAGCCGTTCTCCGACTGGCCGTGGACCAAGGCCCTGTGGGGCGGCACCGAGCCGACCAACCTCGGGCTGCGCGAGGAGAACATCAACTTCGAGAAGCTGCTGTCCCTCAGGCCCGACCTGATCGTCGCCGTCTACTCCGGCATCCAGAAGGCCCAGTACGAGAAGCTCTCGAAGATCGCCCCCGTGATCGCCCAGCCGAAGGGCCACGACCCGTACGCCGCCCCCTGGCAGGTGATGACCCTCCAGATCGGCAAGGGACTGGGTCAGGAGGTCAAGGCCAAGCGGCTCGTCGCCGACATCGAGGCCAAGTTCGCCGAGGTCCGCGAGGCCAACCCGCAGTGGAAGGGCAAGACCGCCCTGGCCGCCGACAGCTTCAAGGCCGGCACGTACTTCGCCTTCCAGCAGGGCGACCCCAAGTCGGGCTTCCTGGCCGACCTGGGCTTCACCGTCCCCCCGAAGATCAACAAGGAGGCGGGCAAGCTCAACGGCGTCGAGTTCGGCTCCGAGCGGCTGGACCTGCTGGACGTCGACCGCCTCGTGTGGATCACCACCGGCAAGGAGCCCCAGCCCCGCATCAAGAACGACAGCGTCTACCGCACGTTGAAGGTCGCCAAGGAGGGCCGGGACCTGTTCCTGACCTACCAGGACCCGCCGATCGGCGGCGCCATCTCCTTCAACACCGTGCTGAGCATCCCGTACGCCATCGACCAGTTGGTGCCCCTGCTCAAAAAGTAGGGCGCACGCCGGGAGTGACGCCGTGAGGCGCCGGTGACGGCGGCTCACCCGGCTCGCTCGGCAGATGGAGCCGGACGGCCCCGCCCACGTCGAGATTCCGTACGGCGCGCCGCGCCGTACGGGAGGCGGAAGCCGCCGCACGTCGTCTTCCCCGACCGGGACGACCGGTACGACCGGCCGGCTCGGGCGCTCCGCGCACCGGCCGGTCGGAGACCCACGATCCTGGATCCGGCCGCCGAGGCCGATCCGGAGACGGCGGCCCGAGCCTGGATCGGCGCGGATCCGGGCCGGGCCGCCGACCTCGACGGACGCTCCCGTGTCCGGTGGGCCGGCGCTGTGGGCGGCGGCGACGTTCGCAGCCGGGCCGGCACGGTGCCGCGACGCCTGACCGCCCTGCCACGGCGGCCCCGGCCGAGGGGTCGGATGTCTCGTCGGACGGACATGCGTCCCAGGAGCCTCGTTCGGGCGATGGGGCCTAGGGCGTCGTCTCCGCCGGCACGGTGCCGTCGGCGGGCTCGGCGCCGGCGGCCGGGGCCGCGGTGCGCCTGCGCGCCAGCGGGCCCTCGGCGGCGACCCTGGTGCCGTCGGCCGCGACCCGCGCCGTCACCTGCGTCCGCAGGTACAGTGCCAGCACCGCGGTCAGCAGCGCGCCCGCCGTGGCGATCTGGTCCTGGTCGATGTCCCAGCCGAAGGACACCCCCAGTTGCAGCACCGCGGTGAGCAGGCCCGCCGCCGCGGGGATCACCTTGTCGCGGGCGACGACCCACGCGATCGCCAGGCCCATGCCCATCGTGGCGACCGCGTTGACACCGGCCTGCTGCGCCTCGGACAGGTCGACGCCCCAGGCCACCAGGAATTGGACGCCGACGGCCACGAGGGCGAGCCATGCCGCCGGGTCTCTGCCGAGAATCTTCATACGCGCCTCCTGACGCGAGGGGGATGGCGCGGAGGTCTCTTCTCAGATTATCGCCGTATCGGCCACTTCGTTACGCTCGGCGAGCCCCCGACCACGCACCCGGAGCGCGGCCGTCCGCCGGGACGGGATGGGCACCGTTCCGGTGGAAGGCGCGGCGGGATCAGAGGCCGATGACGCGCTCGGCCCGCCCGAACAGGCCGAGGGTGATGGCGTGCAGCAGGTCGCCGGTGTCGCGGGACGCCTTGCCGGCGCAGGCCCGGGCGTGCGTGCCCTCCAGCACGATGCCGAGCTTGAAGCAGGCCAGCACCGTGTACCAGTCGATGGAGCCGAGGTCGCGGCCCGCGGACGCCTCCGGGCGCTCGGCGTAGGCGGCCACCAGCTCCGCCGGGGACGGCAGCCCGCCCGCCGTGCCCAGCGGCCCGGCGATCGCCGCGCCGCCGTCCGCGTCGTCCGGCCAGGTGGCCAGCAGCCAGCCCAGGTCCAGCAGCGGATCGCCGATCGTGCACATCTCCCAGTCCACGATCGCCGCGACCCGGGGGCCGTCGAAGCCGTACATGAGATTGGCCAGGTGATAGTCGCCGTGCATGATGCCGGGACGCCATGACGAGGGCCGGTTGTCCTCCAGCCAGCCGGCCACCCGCTCCAGCCCGGGGATCTCCGGGCCGGGGTAGCCGTCCAGGGCCGAGTACGACTCCAGCTCCGACGTCCACCGACCCACCTGCCGCTCCAGGAAGCCGTCCGGCCTGCCGAAGTCGGCCAGCCCGGCGGCCTCGTGGTCGACCGCGCCCAGCGAGGCCAGCGCCCGGGCCGCCGACAGGCCCATCTCGTGCCGGATCTTCGGGTCGCTCGCGTGCGGCTCGGGCAGCACGGTCGTCGCGTTGAAACCCTCGACCGGCGTCATCAGGTAGAACACCGCGCCGTTCATCACCTGCTCGTCCGGGCAGGCGGCGATGACGCGCGGGGCGGGGACGTCGGAGCCGTCCAGCGCGGTCAGCACCCGCGCCTCGCGGCGCAGCACGTCGTTGGTGCGGGCGCGCAGGTGCTCGGGCCCGCGGCGCAGCACGTACGACCGCCCGCCCCGTCGGAACCGCACCAGCACGTTCTGGGTGCCGCCGCTCAGCGGCTCGACGTCCTCGAACGGCCCGCCGGGCAGTCCCTGCTCGTCCATCCACGCGGCCAGGACGGTGAAGTCCACCACATCGGGATCGATCTGCGCGCTCACGCTCGGGAGCGTAACAGTGGAGCCCCACCGTCACCGTGCTCAGCCCACCGGCATGGGGGCGGGTCGATCCGGCGACGGGTCGGCCGCGGCGCGTCGCGAGCGGTCGACGCGGCCGGCGACGAGGGCGAGGCCGAGCGCGCCCAGGGCCATCGAGGCGCCCACCCAGTTGGTGGACTCGTAGCCGTGGCCCGCGTCGATGACCAGGCCGCCCAGCCAGGCCGCCAGCGCGTTGCCGAGGTTGAAGGCCCCGATGTTCACCGCCGAGGCCAGTGTGGGCGCGCCGCCGGCGCTCGCCATCGTGCGCATCTGCAGGCCCGGCGCGGTGGCGAAGCCGAAGCCGCCCAGCAGGAACAGCGTGACGACCGCCGGGACCTTCGCCTGGGACGTGAAGGCGAACAGCGCCAGCACGACCGTCAGCCCGGCCAGCGCCGTGTACAGGCTCGGCATCGGATGACGGTCGGCGAGGCGTCCGCCGACCAGGTTGCCCACCACCATGCCGATCCCGAACAGCACCAGCAGCCAACTCACCGTGCCGGCGGAGAAGCCCGCCGCCTCGGTCATCATCGGGGCGACGTAGGTGAAGGACGCGAAGACCCCGCCGAAGCCCAGCACCGTCATGGCGACCGCCAGCCACACCTGACCGCTGCGGAACACCCCGAACTCCGCCCGCAGCGACACGCCCTTCTGACGGGCCCGGTCGGGCACGAGCGCGGCGATGCCGATCAGTCCGGCGACGCCCAGCGCCGCGACCGCCCAGAACGTCGAGCGCCACCCGAGGCTCTGGCCCAGGAACGTGCCCATCGGCACCCCGAGCACGTTGGCGACCGTGAGGCCGGTGAACATGAGGGCGATGGCGCTCGCCCGCCGGTTCGGCGCGACCAGGTCGGCGGCCACCACCGAGCCGACGCCGAAGAAGGCGCCGTGGCAGAAGGCGGCCACGATCCGCCCGAGCAGCATCACCTCGTAACCGGGCGCGAGCGCCGACAGGGCGTTCCCGGCGATGAAGACGACCATCAGCAGGAGCAGCAGCCGCTTGCGGCGCATCCGCGCGCCCAGCATCGTCATCGGCACCGCCCCGGCCGCGACGGCCAGCGCGTAGCCGGAGATGAGCCACCCGGCGGTCGGGATGCCGACGCCGAAGTCCGACGCCACCTCCGGCAGCAGACCGGCGATCACGAACTCGGTGGTGCCGATCCCGAACGCGCCGATGGCCAGCGCGAGCAGGGCGAGAGGCATGGGATCCCCCGGATGAAGAGCTTGCAACCAGTACAGGCGTCGACAATAAATGTCCAGGCATGTATTTGCAAGCGCCTTCTATGTGCGCCAACATCTTAGGGAGAGTCTCACCCACCGTGACGCCGCCTCCCGACCGAGGACGGCCTGGAGAAGGCGTTCGTCACCAACCACCTGGCCCCGTTCCTGCTGAACCACGAGCTGGAGCCGCTGCTCACAGCGTCGCCGCGGGCGCGCCCCATTGTGCGGCTGGCGGTGTCCGACGACGTCGCCGGGCGCCCCGGTCGCTACTTCAACTTGAACGACGAGCGGCCCCGGCGCCGGTCGCCGCCGACCGGGCCCTCGCCGACCGGCTCTGGGCCCGGGCGCACGAACTCACCGGCGTCCCCCAGACGCCGTGCCCGGAGCGCGATGCCTCCTACGCACCGCCGTGGCGAGGCGACGGTCGACAGAGTCCTGACGGCCGCCCTGGACCTGTACGCGGCGCTCTGCGCACGGTACGTGACGTCCTCGACACGCTCATCGAGGCGCTCGAGGAGCATCGGACGGCCCGCGAGGGCCCGTGCGCCTTCGTCCGCGCCCACCTGGGCTTCACGCGGAACGACCGGCCCGCCGCGCACTTCGTCCACGCGTCCGCGCGGGCCGGGTTCCTGCCGGCCCGCGCCGAGGGCATCGCGGCGACCAAGGTCCCGAGGAGGGCCCGGATCGACGACTGGCCCCGCCCCCGCGTGGCGGTCGGGGAGGTGGTCGACCTGCCGGGTCCGCTGCTGGAGATGCTGGTCATCGGCCCTGTGGCGGAGACCTCCCGTCGCCGGCTCGCCGACGTTCCCGGCGTCGACCTCGACGAGGCCGCCCGATCGCGTG
This sequence comes from Thermomonospora umbrina, assembly GCF_003386555.1. Taxonomy (GTDB): domain Bacteria; phylum Actinomycetota; class Actinomycetes; order Streptosporangiales; family Streptosporangiaceae; genus Thermomonospora; species Thermomonospora umbrina. Next base: position 6,134,993 of record NZ_QTTT01000001.1, read on the forward strand.
TGGGCCTCCGTGCGCGCCGAGGCAGGAAGCGCGTCCATCACGTCCAGGTAGATCAATGTTTGATCGACTTTTCTGTGAAGGCTCTTTCTTGTAGCGTTCGAGCGCTTTGAGCATTACGTGCCGGTGAGGCGCGCGCGGTGCAACGAGAAGGGACGCCTCCGGCGTGAGGACATGATCGTGGTTTTCGTGTGCGTCGCGGTGCTCGCGGCGTGGCTCGTCGTGACGGCGCGCAGGGTCGGGGCACGTCGCCTCGGGGAACGTTCCGGGGGATACCCCGAGTCGATGACCGAGGTGCTCGAACCCGACGCCGAGGAGTACCTGGCCTGGCTCGCCGACCGGCACTGGCCGGCCGACGAGTACCTGGACATGGAACGGGAGTGGCGGGAGGAGTACGACCCCGCCGGGCTCCCCGAGGCGCATCGCTGCCCCGGTTGCCAGGAACGGGGCGAGGACGTGTGGCCCTGCCGGATGTGCGGCCTGCTGCTGCACTCGGGCTGCGGCCACGGCATGCGCCGCCGCCGCGTCCACCGGCCCTACCAGACCCGCGACATGCAGGCCGAGGCGGTCATCGCCGAGTGGATCTGCACCAACTGCTCGTCGGTCGTCGGCCTGGACCTCGACCACGACCCCGAAGACCACTGACGGCGGGCCCGGGCCCCGCTCGGGCCCGGGCCCGCCCCGTCAGCGGTCGCCGCCGGGCAGGCCCTTGTCCAGCCCGGCGCGGCGCAGCGCGTCGGCCAGGGCCCCGCCGGGCTGCGGCGCGTTCTGGCCGCGCGACCCGCGCGACCCGCCCCGCGCACCGCCTTGGCCGCCACGACCGCCGCCCTGTCCGCCCTGTCCACTCTGACCGCCCTGACCCTGACCGCCGCCCTGGCGGCCCCGGTCACCGCGCCCCCCACCGTCGCGGCGGCCCGGCCCGGACCGCTCGCGGCGCTCGTTCGGGTCCTCGTCCAGCCGCAGCGTCAGCGAGATCCGCTTGCGCGGGACGTCCACGTCCAACACCCGCACCTTGACGATGTCGCCGGGCTTGGCGACGTCCCGGGGGTCGCTCACGAACGTCTTCGACATCGCCGAGATGTGTACCAGCCCGTCCTGGTGCACGCCGACGTCCACGAACGCGCCGAACGCCGCCACGTTCGTGACCACGCCCTCCAGCACCATGCCGGGCCGGAGGTCGGTCAGCTTCTCCACCCCGTCGGCGAACGCGGCCGTCCGGAACGCCGGGCGCGGGTCGCGGCCCGGCTTCTCCAGCTCGGACAGGATGTCGGTGACGGTCGGCAGCCCGAACGCCTCGTCGACGAAGTCGGCGGGCCTCAGCGACCGCAGCACCTTCCCGTTGCCGATCAGCGACCCCAGGTCGCCCCCGGCCGCGTCGATGATGCGGCGGACCACCGGGTACGACTCCGGGTGCACGCTGGAGGCGTCCAGCGGGTCGTCGCCGCCGGGGATCCGCAGGAAGCCCGCGCACTGCTCGAACGCCTTCGGCCCGAGCCGCGCCACGTCCTTCAGACCCTTGCGCGTGCGGAACGGGCCGTTGGCCTCCCGGTGCGCCACGATGCCCGCGGCCAGCCCCTCGCCGATGCCCGACACCCGGGTCAGCAGCGGCGCCGACGCGGTGTTGACGTCCACGCCGACCGCGTTCACGCAGTCCTCCACCACCGCGTCCAGCGAACGCGACAGCTTGGCCTCCGCCAGGTCGTGCTGGTACTGACCGACGCCGATCGACTTGGGGTCGATCTTGACGAGTTCGGCCAGCGGATCCTGCAGCCGCCGGGCGATCGACACCGCGCCGCGCAGCGACACGTCCAGCTCGGGCAGTTCCTGCGAGGCGTACTCGGAGGCCGAGTACACCGAGGCGCCCGCCTCCGACACCACGATCTTGGTGAGGTTCAGCTCCGGGTGCCGCCGGATCAGGTCCCCGGCGAGCTTGTCGGTCTCCCGCGAGGCGGTGCCGTTGCCGATGGCGACCAGCTCCACACCGTGCTTCGCGGCGAGCCCCTGCAGCACCGCCAACGACTCGTCCCACTTGCGACGCGGCTCGTGCGGGTAGATCGTCGCGGTGTCGACCACCTTGCCGGTCGCGTCCACCACGGCGACCTTCACGCCGGTGCGCAGGCCGGGGTCCAGGCCCATCGTGGCGCGGGTCCCCGCGGGCGCGGCCAGCAGCAGGTCCCGCAGGTTGGCGGCGAACACGCGGACGGCCTCGTCCTCGGCCTCCTGACGCAGCCGGGTGCGCAGGTCGATGCCGAGGTGGACCAGGATGCGGGTGCGCCACGCCCAGCGGACCGTCTCCGACAGCCAGCGGTCGGCGGGCCTGCCCCGGTCGACGATCCCGAACGCGCCCGCGATCCGCCGCTCGTACCAGGTCGGGCCGGACACCTCGGCGTCGTCGGCCTCCGGCGCCGGCTCCAGGTCGAGGACCTCCTCCTTCTCGCCCCGGAACATCGCCAGGATCCGGTGCGAGGGCAGCTTGGTGAACGGCTCGGCGAAGTCGAAGTAGTCGGCGAACTTGGCGCCCGCCTCCTCCCTGCCCTCCCGGACCTTCGCCACCAGCCGGCCCTGCGTCCACATCCGCTCGCGCAGTTCGCCGATCAGGTCGGCGTCCTCGCCGAACCGCTCGACCAGGATCGACCGGGCGCCGTCCAGCGCCGCCGCCGCGTCCGCGACGCCCTTGTCCGGGTCCACGAACGCCTGGGCGGCGGCCTGCGGGTCCCGCGTGGGGTCGCCGAGCAGTCCGTCGGCGAGCGGCTCCAGCCCCGCCTCCCGGGCGATCATGGCCTTGGTCCGCCGCTTGGGCTTGTACGGCAGGTAGATGTCCTCCAGGCGGGCCTTGGTGTCGGCCTCCCGGATCTGCCGCTCCAGCGCCTCGTCGAGTCTGCCCTGGGAGCGGATCGACTCCAGGATCGCCGCGCGCCGCTCCTCCATCTCCCGCAGGTAGCGCAGCCGCTCCTCCAGCCGCCGGAGCCGGGTGTCGTCGAGGGCCCCGGTCGCCTCCTTGCGGTAGCGGGCGATGAACGGCACGGTCGCGCCGCCGTCCAGCAGCTCCACGGCCACCTGGACCTGCCGTTCACGGACGCCGAGCTCCTCGGCGATCCGCACGTTCAGCGCGTTGTCCGGGGCTTTCCCGGTTGCCGTCTGGGACATCGTCACGATCTCGATCCGCCTTCTGTTCAGCCGTCCGAAGCATTGTGCAGGGTCCGGGGCCCCTTGTCGCGCGAACCTTCCGCCGCCGGTCCCGGTGTCGTACCGTCCCCGTATGGGGAAGCCGCTGGTGCTGCTCGACGTCGATGGTGTCCTCAACCCGTTCGCCCGGCCGCACGACCGCTACCGGCGGCATCGCGTCACCCCCAACGGGATCACGTTCAAGCTGTGGCTCGACCGCGCGCACGGCCCCCTGCTGGTGGAGCTGGCCGAGGCGACCGGCGCGGAGCTGGCCTGGGCCAGCTTCTGGTGCGACCGCGCCAACGAGTGGGTCGCCCCCAGGATCGGGCTGCCGGAGCTCCCGTTCGTCCCGATCCCCGGCTTCCCGGAGATCCCCGAGGGCGTCTCGCCCGGCGCGTGGAAGGCCCGGCACGTCGCCGCCTGGGTCGGCGAACGGCCCTTCGTCTGGTTCGAGGACGAGCCGGACGCGGCCGAGCGGCTCCTGGACCACCTCGCGCGGCCGTCGCATCTGCTGGTCCGCGTCGACCCGATGAAGGGACTCCTGGAGGGCCACCTGGACCGGGCGCGGGCCTGGCTGACCGCGCTGCCCGAGGAGGCGCCCGGCCTCGGGCCCTAACGTCGCGTCCAGTCGGGCTGGAGCAGGTCCGCCACCCGGACGTCGCGGCCGTGCAGCACCACCTCGCGGAACTGCCAGAGCAGCGCGCCCGTCGGGGCGTGGACCGTCATCGCCGGCCCGAGCGTCATCTGCAGCAGCCGCCCGCCGTCCACCTGCGGCACCCACCGCACCGCGTCGTCGGCGGCCAGCCGCTCCAGCGTCACAGGGTGCACCGAGTGGACCTCGTCGGGGCTCGGGCGCGGCGGCCCCGGGTCCTCGAGGGCCAGCACCAGCGAGCTGATCACGAACCCCGAGGCGGCGGGGAAGTCGTCCAGCCGCCCCAGCACGTCGACCGGGTCGGCGGTCAGCCCGATCTCCTCGTGCAGCTCCCGCAGGGCCGCCCGCACGACCGTCTCGCCGTCGTCCAGCCGTCCGCCCGGCAGCGCCCACTGGCCCGCGTTCCGCCCCCGGAGGGCCCGCTTGATCACGATCACCGAGGGCGCGCCGCCGTGCTCCACCACGCACAGCACCACCGCCGCGCGCCGGACTCCGGGCCCGCCGTCGAGCAGGACCGGGGAACGGGCGGCGAGCCGCTCACGGGCGAGGGCGGCGAATGCGGCGACGGTGTCGTGAGGGGGCGTCATCGTCCGATCGTGCCGGCCCTCTCGGCGTCGGCCGCGCACATCCGGGCGTACCGGGCCGGGGGAGTGCCGACCGCGGCGGTGAACTCCCGAACGAAATGCGCCTGGTCGGAGTAGCCGAGCTCGCCGGCGACGGCGGCCCAGTCGACACGCTCCCCGGCCGCCGCGCGCTCGGCCGCCTCGTGCATCCGGTACCGGCGGATCACCCACTTGGGGCCGACACCCACGTACTCGGCGAACCTGCGCTGCAACGACCGCGTCCCGACGCCCAGGTCGGCCGCCAGCGCGTCGACGCGGCTCAGCGCGGGATCGGAGGCGATCCGCCGCACGATCGCCGTCATCTCCGCGACGACGGGATCGGGTCGCCCCGGCGTGCGCTCCAACAGGAACGCCTCCAGCACCGCGATCGCCGCCCCGGTGTCCGGCTCGGCGATGATCGCGTCGGCCGCCGCCCTGGCCGCGGGCCCGAAGACCTCCTCCACGGGCGCGTACCGGCCGGTCAGCGCCGACACCGGACCGTCCAGGAACGGTCGGAGCCCACCGGGCAGGAACCGCACTCCGATCACGCGTCCGGCCCCGGAGATCGTCTCGGTGAACACGCCACGCACGATGCCGACGACGCGGGCCCGCCCACCAGTCGTGAACGTCATGTGCACCGTCGGATGGGTGAGGAGCCGCTGGCTGTGCGGGGCCCGCCCGCGCAGGTCCCACGTCAGGATCCAGTGGTGTTCCGCATAGGGCGCCAACCCGGGGGAAGGGGCCGCCCTGCGCACCTGGAAGCGACGCAGACCCCTCTCGGCCCGCAGGATCCCCCTGGTCGACCCCGGCTCTCCATCGCCCACGGGCCCAGTGTCGCATTTCTTCAAGACCGCTCGAACATCTGTTCCTAGTCTGGTCGCCCGACCGGCGAGAGGAGAGAGTCCATGGAGTTGAGGACCCTGATGACGAGGGCGGCGGAGTCCGCCGTCACGACCGTCGAGGGCATCGGCGCGGACCGGCTCGGCGACCCGACGCCCTGCAGCGACTACGACGTCCGCGCCCTGATCGACCATCTGTACCTGTGGACGGGCACGCGCGGCGAGGGCGCCGCGCGGAAGATCCCGCAGCCCGAGGAGGACGCCCCGCAGCCGGAACCGACGGCCGAACCCGACTGGGCCGCCCGCTACGCCGAACAGGCCCGCCGGACGGCCGCGGCCTGGTCCGACCCGTCCGCCTGGGAAGGTGTCACCGGCCTCACCGCCAAGGGGGAGATGCCCGCGCCCTTCATCGGGGGCATCCTGTTCGCGGAGTTCTGCCTCCACGGCTGGGACCTCGCCGTCGCCACCGGCCAGAGCCCCCATCTGGACGACGTCCTGGCGGAGGAACTGTTCGCCAGGGTGCGGGAGACGGCCGAGACGGCCCGGCAGTACGGCGTCTTCGGCCCCGAGGTGCCCGTACCGGCGTCCGCGCCGCCCCTCGACCGGGCCTTGGGCCTGGCAGGGCGCGACCCGCACTGGTCGCCCTGACCGAAACGGGTGCCGGCCCCGTGGCGGGGAAGCCCTAGGCTTGTGCCCATGTCTTCGTCTTCGATCCGCGTACGCTTCGCTCCCTCCCCGACCGGCATGTTCCACGTCGGCGGGGCCCGTTCCGCCCTCTTCAACTGGGTGATGGCCCGGCAGTCCGGGGGGACGCTGGTCCTGCGGATCGAGGACACCGACACCTCGCGCAACAAGCCCGAGTGGACCGAGGGCATCATCCGCGCCCTCGCCTGGCTGGGCATCGACGGCGCGGAGTACGAGGGGCCCTACTTCCAGTCGGCGAACCTCGAGCGGCACCAGGAGGCCCTGCGCGACCTGCTCGGCCAGGGGCTGGCCTACTACTGCGACTGCACCCGCGAGGACGTGGTCGCCCGCACCGGCGACTCCCACAAGGGCTACGACGCGTTCTGCCGCGACCGCGACCTGGGGCCCGGCGACGGCCGCGCGGTCCGGTTCCGCACCCCCGACGAGGGTCAGACCACGGTGGTGGACCTGATCCGCGGCAAGCCGGTCTTCGAGAACAAGGTGCTGGAGGACTTCGTCATCGCCCGATCCAACGGGTCGGTGCCGTTCCTGCTCGCCAACGTCGTGGACGACGCGGCCCAGGGCATCACCCACGTGGTGCGCGGCGAGGAGCACCTGTCCAACGCGCCCAAGCAGCAGCTCCTGTGGGAGGCGCTCGGCCACGAGCCCCCCATCTGGGCGCACGTCCCCGTGATCGTGAACGAGAAGCGGCAGAAGCTGTCCAAGCGCCGCGACAAGGTCGCGCTGGAGGACTACCAGGCCGAGGGCTACCTGGCCGCCGCCATGCGCAACTACCTGATGCTGCTGGGCTGGGCGCCCACCGGCGACCGCGAGGTGGTGGCCTGGGAGGTCGTCGAGCGCGAGTTCCGCATCGAGGACGTCAACGCCTCCCCGGCGTTCTTCGACGTCAAGAAGCTGCGGGCGATCAACGGCGACTACATCCGGGCGCTCCCGACCGCCGACTTCGTCGCCGCCTGCCTGCCGTACGTGGAGGACGCGCCCTTCGAGGTCGACCAGGGCGTCTTCGCCCGGTTGGCGGAGCTGGCCCAGACCCGGGTGGCGGTGCTGTCGGAGATCGTCCCCATGGTCGACTTCGCCTTCCTCGACGAGCCCGCGTTCGACGAGGCGTCCTGGGCCAAGGCCATGAAGGAGCCCGCCGCCGAGATCCTCGCCGGCGCCGAGGAGACCTACCGCGACGCCCCCTGGAACGCCGACGAGCTGAAGACCCGGCTGGAGGCCGTCGGCACCGGATTCGGCCTCAAGCTCGGCAAGACCCAGGCCCCCGTCCGCGTCGCCGTCACCGGGCGCACCGTCGGCCTCCCGCTCTTCGAGTCCCTGGAGATCCTCGGGCGCGAAGCCACCCTCACCCGCATCGCCGCCGCCCGCACCCGCCTCACCACCTGACCACCCGCCCACCGTCCACCACGCGGCGGCCCACCGCCGGGTCGAGCACGCGGGCGGCGACCGCGTGGTCCACCGCATACCGGCGGCCTGTGCGTTCCGGCATGGGCCGGTCCGGTGCTCGTTCGAGCGGGTGCCGGCCGGTCGCCGTTCGACCACGCGGGCGGCAGGTCGCGCGCTTTGGCGCGTCGTTCCGAACGTGAACTACCGGCCGGTCGCCGTTCGACGACGCGGGCGGCAGGTCGCGCGTCACCGGTTACGCGGGGACGCACGTCCGTACCGCCTGCGGCCGAAGGCGCCGGTGCCCTGTGTCGGGTCGGCGGGAGAGTCAGGGGCGGAAGACGACGCTGCCCGGGTAGTGGCCCGTCGCGCACGTGTAGCGGAGCCGCCCCGGGGCGGGTGAGCCGAGGTCGATGCGGATGTCGCCGGTCTGCGGGAGCATGCGTTCCAGGCCCCGGGAGGGGATCACGAAGGCCCGCGTGCAGCCCCGCGTGCCCCTCGTCCGGAGGACCAGCACCGTCGGGCGCCCCGCACGCGCGGTCACCGTGGACGGTCGGTAGCCGCGGTCGACCGCCCAGACGGTGACGGTCTGCACGCCCGACGTGTCGGTGCGGACGAAGTCCTCCGACAGCGCGCGGGCCTCGCCCGACGCGGGCAACCACCCGCCGAGGCGCAGGCCCGACAGCAGCGTCCACGCCGCCACCGCCGCCAGCACGACGCCGGCCACGGCCGCCGGCCCGCCGCGCAGCAGGTCCAGCCCGCGCCCCAGGGCCAGGCCGAGCAACGCGAACACCGGGGCCGTGCCGAGCACGAACCCGGCCATCACCGCGGCTCCGCCCACCGCCGACCGGGAGCCCACCGCCAACAACTCCGCCGACAGCGTCAGCCCGCACGGCACCAGCACCGTGGACGCCCCCAGCACGGCGGGACGACGCCACCCGACGGGCCCCTCGGCGGGACCTCCGCAGTGCCCCTCGCCGCCGTCGCCGCGGCGCAGCAGTCGCCGCGCCGCCGGAACGCCCAGCAGGTCCAGCGCGAAAACCGCCAACACCACACCCGCCGCCACCAAGAGCACCGCGCGAACCCGCGGGCCGGGGGCGACCGCCGCCCCCACGACGCCCAGCAGCGCACCCAACACGACGTGCACGGCGAGCTTGGCCCCGAGAAAGGCGACGACCGGGGCCACCGGACGTCGCGCGCCCCGTACGGCACCCGTCAGCAGCCCTAGCTGAACGGACGCGCAAGAGGCCGCCCCGGCGAGCAGCCCGGTGCCCGCCCCGGCGGCGAACAAAGCCGCCGGGCCCGTGACAGGACCCGCCATTCCGCCACCTCCGAGGCGGAACCCTCCCCGGAGCGCTGTGTCACCAACCGTGGCCGCAGGGTCAGGCTTCCGGCGCCCCCGCGCTCGGAAGAGATGGCCGCCCGGCGGCCCGCAGCGCCTCGAAGGCGGTGTGCAGATCGGCGAACCGCACCGCCAACTCGTCCACCGCCGCCCGCAGCTCCTCCGGCGACCCGTCCCGCACCGCGCCCACCTGCTCTGCGACCGCCTCGAACCGCTCGGCCAACTCGTCCAGCCGCGGCGCCGGACCCTCGTCCGGCGTGCCCGCCCGCGACCGCAGCAGCGCCGCCTGGTCGCGCAGCAGCACGGCCTGCTCGCGCAACTGCAGGTTCTTGCGGTGCAGCTCCACGAACACCGACACCTTGGCGCGCAGCACCCACGGGTCGAACGGCTTGGCGATGAAGTCCACCGCGCCCGCCGCGTACCCCCGGAAGGCGTAGTCGGGATCGCTGTTCACCGCGGTCAGGAAGATGATCGGCAGATCCCGGGTCTTCTTGCGGCGTTTGATGTCCCGGGCCGTCTCGAACCCGTCCATCCCCGGCATGACCACGTCCAGCAGGATGACCGCGTACTCGTCGGTGAGCAGGGCCTTGAGCGCCTCCTCGCCGGAGCGGGCGCGCACCAGGTCCTGGTCGAGCGAGCTCAGGATCGCCTCGAGGGCGACCAGGTTCTCCTCGCGGTCGTCCACGAGAAGGATCTTCGCCTTGTCATCCACGCCTGGTATCTCCTGATCGTGAGCGGGCGCCGGATATCCCGGGGGCCGGCGGCGCCGGCCGCGGCCCCCCGAGGGCCGGTCAGCGCACCGCGGCGCGCTGCAACCAGGTTCTCATGACATCCAGCAGGTGATCCGGGTCGACGGGCTTGGCCACGTAGTCGGAGGCCCCCGAGGCCAGGCTCTTCTCCCGGTCGCCCTTCATGACCTTGGCGGTGATCACGATGATCGGCAGATCGGTGAACTGGGGCATGCCGCGGATCGCCTCCGTGGTGGCCCACCCGTCCAGACCCGGCATCATCACGTCCATCAGCACCAGGGACATGTCCGGATTGCGCTGCAGCAGATCGATCCCGGCCTGCCCGTCGTCGGCGTACAGCACCTCCATCCCGTACCCCTCCAGCATGCTGGTCAGGGCGAACACGTTCCGGACGTCATCATCGACGATCATGACCTTGCGCCCGGACAGCACCGCGTCCAGGTGCTCGGTGGGCGGCTCCTCCAGGAACCCGGCCGACAGGGCGCCCGCCGAACTCGGCGGAGCCTCCCCGGCCGACCGCTCCGAGGAGACCGCCGGCGGGGCCTCCGCGGCGGCGGGCCGGCGGGTCACCGGCCGGGCGACCTCCGGGGCCGTCTCCACCGGCGGCTCCAACGCGTCCGACTGCTGGTACTGCGCGGGCAGGTAGAGCGTGAACCGGCTGCCCTCGCCCACCTCGCTGCTGGCGTGGATCTCCCCGCCGAGCAGCCGGGCGATGTTGCGGCTGATGGACAGGCCCAGCCCGGTGCCGCCGTAGCGGCGGCTGGTGGTCCCGTCCGCCTGCTGGAACGCCTCGAAGATCACCTGCAGCTTGTCCTCGCTGATGCCGATCCCCGTGTCGCCCACCTCGAACCCGATCACCAGCGGGGCGTCCCGCAGCGACGGCGAGCCGAACTCCACGTCCCCGGCGGGCGCGATCGACAGCCGCACCCGGCCCTCGGAGGTGAACTTGACCGCGTTCGACAGCAGGTTGCGCAGCACCTGCTGCAGCCGCTGCTCGTCGGCGTACAACAGGCCGGGGACGTCGGGGGAGACCTCGATGCCGAACTCCAGGCCCTTGTCCACGGCCATCGGCCGGAACGTGGCGTCCACGTAGTCGACCAGGGTCGCGACCGGCAGCGGCTGGGGATGGACCTCCATCTTCCCGGCCTCCACCTTGGACAGGTCGAGGATGTCGTTGATCAACTGGAGCAGGTCGGTGCCCGAGTCCAGGATCGTCCGGGCGAACTCCACCTGCTTGGCGGTGAGGTTCCCGTCCGGGTTCTCCGACAGCAGCTTGGCCAGCACCAGCAGGCTGTTGAGGGGGGTGCGCAGCTCGTGCGACATGTTCGCCAGGAACTCGGTCTTGTACTGCGAGCTCATCGCCAGTTGCTCGGCGCGGTCCTCCAGCGTCCGCCGGGCCTGCTCGATCTGGAAGTTCTGGATCTCGATCGCCCGGTTCTGCTTGGCCAGCAGCGCCGCCTTGTCCTCCAGCTCGGCGTTGGAGCGGCGCAGCTCCGCCTGCTGACGCTGCAGCTCGTCGGACCGTTCCTGCAGCTCCTGGGCCAGTCGCTGGGATTCCGACAGCAGCGACTCGGTGCGGGAGTTGGCGCCGATCGCGTTGAGCGTGACCCCGATGCTCTCGGCGAACTGGTCGAAGAACGCCAGGTGCGTCGCGGTGAACCCGTTGAACGAGGCCAGCTCGATGGCCCCCAGCACCTGCCCCTCGAACAGGATCGGCAGCACGATCACATGGGTGGCCGACGCCTCGCCCAGCCCCGACCGGACCTTGACGTAGTCGCCCGGCGCGTCGTCCAGCAGGATCATCCGCCGTTCCAGCGCCGCCTGCCCCACCAGCCCCTCGCCGAACCGGAACCGCACCGCGCCCGGGTCGGGACGCACCCCGTACCCGGCGATGAGCGCCAGCTCCACCTCCCCGGCGGCGTCGGTGTCGGCCAGGTAGAACGCCCCGTAGTTGGCGGAGACCGTCGGGGTCAGCTCGCTCATGATCAGTTGCGACACCTGCGCCATGTCACGGTGGCCCTGCATCAGCCCGCCGATCCGCGCCAGGTTGGACTTCAGCCAGTTCTGCTCCTGGTTGGCGCGGGTGGTGTCCCGCAGCGTCGCCACCATGAGGTTGACGTTGTCCTTCAGCTCGGCCACCTCGCCGGCGGCCTCCACGGTGATGGCGCGGCTGAGGTCGCCGCTGGCCACCGCGCTGGCCACCTCGGCGATCGCCCGCACCTGCGTGGTCAGGTTGGACGCCAGCTCGTTGACGCTCTCGGTCAGCCGCTTCCACGTCCCGGACACGCCCTCGACCTTGGCCTGACCGCCCAGCCGCCCCTCGCTGCCGACCTCCCGCGCGACACGGGTGACCTCCGAGGAGAACGCCGACAGCGTGTCCACCATCGTGTTGATCGTCGTCTTGAGCTCCAGGATCTCCCCGCGGGCGTCGACGTCGATCTTCTTGGTCAGGTCGCCGTGGGCCACGGCCGTGGTGACCTGGGCGATGTTGCGAACCTGGTAGGTGAGGTTGGAGGCCATGCCGTTGACGTTGTTGGTGAGGTCCTTCCAGACCCCGGACACGCCCCGGACCTGGGCCTGGCCGCCCAAACGTCCCTCGGTGCCGACCTCCCGCGCGACGCGGGTGACCTCCGAGGAGAACGCCGAGAGCTGGTCGACCATGGTGTTGAGGGTGTCCTTGAGGTCGAGGATCTCGCCTTGGGCGTCGACGGTGATCTTCTTCGACAGGTCGCCGTTGGCGACGGCCGTGGCCACCTGGGTGATGTTGCGGACCTGGTACGTCAGATTGCTGGCCATGCCGTTGACGTTGCTGGTCAGGTCCTTCCAGACCCCCGACACCCCATGGACCTGGGCCTGGCCGCCGAGGCGTCCCTCGGTGCCGACCTCCCGCGCGACACGGGTGACCTCGTCGGCGAACGCCGACAGCCGGTCGACCATGGTGTTGAGGGTGTCCTTGAGGTCGAGGATCTCGCCTTGGGCGTCGACGGTGATCTTCTTCGACAGGTCGCCGTTGGCGACGGCGGTCGCCACCTGGGCGATGTTGCGGACCTGGTAGGTGAGGTTGGAGGCCATGCCGTTGACGTTGTTGGTGAGGTCCTTCCAGACCCCCGAGACGCCGTGGACCTGGGCCTGGCCGCCCAGCCGTCCCTCCGTGCCGACCTCGCGGGCCACGCGGGTGACCTCGTCCGCGAAGTCGGACAGCCGGTCGACCATGGTGTTGAGGGTGTCCTTGAGGTCGAGGATCTCGCCCTGGGCGTCGACGGTGATCTTCTTCGACAGGTCGCCGTTGGCGACGGCCGTGGCCACCTGGGCGATGTTGCGGACCTGGTAGGTGAGGTTGGAGGCCATGCCGTTGACGTTGTTGGTGAGGTCCTTCCAGACCCCGGACACCCCCCGGACCTGGGCCTGCCCGCCCAGCCGTCCCTCCGTGCCGACCTCCCGCGCGACGCGGGTCACCTCGTCGGCGAACGCCGAGAGCTGATCGACCATCGTGTTCACGGTGAGCTTCAGCTCCTGAAGCTCGCCCACCGCCTCGACGGTGACCTTCCGGGTCAGATCCCCCTTGGCCACCGCCGTCGTCACCACCGCGATGTCCCGCACCTGCGCGGTCAGCCGGTCGGCCATCACGTTCACCGCGCTGGTGACGTCCCGCCATCGACCCGTCTGCCCGCGCATCGCCGCCTGCCCGCCGAGCCGGCCCTCGGTGCCGACCTCGCGGGCCACCTGGGTGACCTCCCAGGTGAAGTTGTCGAGCTGCTCGACCATCGAGTTCACCGACCGGGCCATCCGCAGCAGCTCGCCCCGCATCGGCCGGCCGCGGACCCGCAGCTCCACCCGCTGGCTCAGATCGCCCGCCGCCACCGCCTCGACCACCCGCGCCATGCCGGTGGACAGGTCGGTCAGCTTGTCGATGATCGCGTTCGCGTCCTCCGTCGCGCTCGCCCACGACCCCCGCGCGCCCGCCGGCGTCACCCGTTCGCGGAGGTGGCCCTCACGGCCGATCTCCCGCCGGATCCGCGACAGCTCACCGGTCAGGTGCGCGCCGTTGTCGCGGATGTCGGACACGAGCGTCAGCGCCTCGGCGACCGCCCCCTCACCGGAGAAGTCGGAGTCCGTCTGGAACTTGCCGTCGCGGACGGCGGCCAGCGCCTTGAGCAGCGGCACCAGGTCGGCGTCGCTGTAGCGCGGCGTCGTGTCGCGCGAGTTGGCCGAGTGCCCCGTGCGGGACGCGGTTCGCGGCATAGTCTTTCCTCCTGGCCCACTGCCCTGGGTCCGGGATCTGCGGACACTCCCATTGGGCCTTACATTTGCAGTCTGTCACGATGACTGGAATCTGTATCGCCTCTTCAACCGGGGGGACCGACGTGGAACGACGGACGTCGTCCGCCACCTTCCCGCCCGCGGCCACGTCGGTGGCGGCCGCGCGCCGCTTCGTGCGCCGCACCCTCACGGACTGGGACATGGCGCAGGTGGCCGACGACGCGCTGCTCGCCACCAGCGAGCTTGCCACCAACGCGGTCACCTACGCGGGCACCTCGTTCGAAGTCCGCTGCCTCCTCGAGGACGGCGGGATCCGCATCGAGGTCCTCGACCACCATCCGACCCGTCCTATCGCGATGCCCGCGCTGGAGGAGACCAGCGGCCGGGGCCTGCCGTCCATCGACCGGTTGGCCTCCTCCTGGGGCATCACCTACGAGGGGCTCACCAAGGGCGTCTGGTTCCGCCTGCCCAAGCCCGACGGCGCGCTCACCGGGACGACCCGCGAGGCCCCCGGACCGCCCGGGGGCCCGTTCCCCGGCGTCGGCCCGCGGCAGGCCGGCGGCCCCACCTCGCACGCGACCGACCGTCCCTTCCGCCCCCAGCCGGGTGAGGACACCCTCGACGGGGCGGTCGAGACCGTCCGCGACGTGTTGGCGGCCGACGGGGCCGCGGTGCTGCTCGCCGACCGCGACGGCGCGCTGACCCTCGGAGCCTCCGCCGGGACCATCCCCGACACGCCCGCCGGGCGGCTGACCATGGCCGGCCTGGGCGCGCAGGCCCGCGCCGGGGAGCCCTGGGTCACCGGCGACGCCACCGACCCGGTCGCCGCCGCCCTGGCGGCCCGCTCCCTGGCCGCCGCGCCCCTGCAGGTGGAGGGCCGGGTGACCGGGCTGCTGGTCGCCGTGGCCGCCGAGCCCGGCCGCTTCGACGAGGCCGCCGGACGCCGCCTGGGCCGCATCGCCGACGAGATCGCCCTGTCCATGGAACGCGCCCGGGTCGGCGAGCTGGAGCGGTCCTGGCGCGGCTGGCTCAGCTTCGTCGCCGAGGCCAGCGATCTGTTGGCCGGCACCCTCGACCAGGAGCGCACCATGGCCCTGGTCGCCCAACTCGTGGTGCCCCGGCTGGCCGCCTGGTGCGCCGTGCACACGGTGGACGAGACCGGCGCCGCACGCCCCGCCTACGTCTGGCACACCGACGAGACCCGCGTCGACGGGCTGCGCGAGCTGCTGTCCAACGCCACCCCCGCGCCCCCGATGGACTCCTCGGGCGCCTGGAGCGGGCACACGGCCGCCCCCGCCTCCGTGCGCGCGGTGGCCGGGCCGACCGCCGACGACCTCGCCTACGCCTTCCCGCTGAACGCCCGAGGCCGCCGGATGGGCGTCCTGGTCATCGGCCGCCCCGCCGGGGACCGATTCCCCCAGGTGGCCATCGACCTGGCCGAGGAGCTGAGCCGGCGGGCCGCGCTCGCCATCGACAACGCCCGCCTCTACACCGCGCAGACCACCATGAGCAGCGCCCTGCAACGCAGCCTCCTGCCCCCAGGGATCCCCGAGGTCCCGGGCCTGGAGGTCGAGGTCGTCTACCAGCCCGCGGGGGAGGGGAGCGAGGTCGGCGGGGACTTCTACGACCTGTTCGTGTGCGGCCCCGACGACGTCGGCGCGGCCGGGCGGTCCCGCTGGCGGTTCGCCATCGGCGACGTGTGCGGCACGGGCCCGCAGGCCGCCGCCGTCACCGGCCTGGCCCGGCACGCCCTCCGCATCCTCGCCGCCGAGGACATGCCCGTCCCCGACGTCCTGGCGCGTCTCAACCGGCTGATCCTGGCCGAGGGCCCGCGGGCCCGACTGCTGACGCTGCTGCACGGGGAGATCACCCCCCGGCCCGGCCGCGACGGCGTCCGCATCGACCTCGTCAGCGCCGGTCACCCGCTGCCGCTCGTCCTCGACCCGGACGGCACCGTCCACGAGGGCGCCGGGGCCCAACCCCTCCTCGGCGTCTTCGACGACGTCGGGTTCACCCTCGACACCCTGGAGCTGCGCCGCGGCCAGGTCCTGCTGTGCGTCACCGACGGCGTCACCGAACGGCGCGCGGGCAGCCGGCTGCTCGGCGACGACAACGGGCTCGAGCACCTGCTGTCCGCCTGCCGGGGGCTCAGCGCCGGCGCGGTGGCCGCCCGCATCCAGCGCGCCGTCCGCGACTTCGGCCCCGAACCGTCCAACGACGACGTCGCCCTGATCGTGCTGCGGGCCTCGTGAGCGGTGGCCCGTTCCCACGGATCGGACGTACGGCATGCCGTGGGCGGCCATATGTTCTAGGGTGATGGGCGATGGGTCTCGCCTTGCACACCACACGACAGGACGACCGCGTCACCGTTGCGGCACGCGGTTCCATCGACCTGCACTCCTCCGATGAACTCCGGGGGCGGCTCGAGTCCCTGGTGGAGGCGGGTCATCAGGAGATCATCGTCGACCTGACCGCAGTCGACTTCTGCGACTCCTCGGGCCTGAACGTGCTGGTCCGCGCCTACAAGCACGCCCGCGCAAAGAACGCCTCCTTCTCCGTGACCGGCGCCTACGGCAGGGTCGAGAACGTCCTGCGCACCACGGGCCTGGACCGCTTCCTCATCGGCGCCCCGCCCGAGGGGTGACAGCGTGACCGAGACGACCCTCCGTGCCGCCCCGCAGAGCGAAGCGGTGGAGCTCGCCCGGAGACTGGCCGCCCGCACGATGCGGACGTGGGCCCTGGTCGACCGCGAGGAGCAGGTGACCGCCATCGTCGCCGAGCTCGTCGCCAACGCCGTCCGGCACGCCGGGACCGTCTTGGAGCTGCGACTGCAACGGCGTCCCGGCGCCGTCCGCATCGAGGTCCGCGACCGCGCCCCCGCGCTGCCCAGGCTCACCGTGCCCGCCCCGCTGGACGAGTCCCACCGGGGCCTGTTCATCGTCGACAGCTTCGCCAGCGACTGGGGGGCCATCCCCGTCACCGGCGGCAAGGTCGTCTGGGCCGAGGTCGCCATCTGAGCGTCCCCGGCCCCGCCCTCAGTGCGTGTGCCGGTACATCTCCGCGACCATGAACGCCAGGTCCAGCGACTGCCCCCGGTTCAACCGAGGGTCGCAGGCCGTCTCGTAGCGCTGGTGGAGATCACCCTCCACGATCTCGTGCCCGCCGCCGACGCACTCGGTCACGTCGTCGCCGGTGAACTCGATGTGGATGCCGCCCGGATGGGTGCCCAGCGCGCGGTGCACCTCGAAGAACCCCGCCACCTCGTCCAGCACGTCGTCGAACCGCCGGGTCTTGTGCCCGCTGGGCGCCTCGAACGTGTTCCCGTGCATCGGATCGCAGATCCACGCCACCGGGGCACCCGACTGCGCGACCTTCTCCACCAGCGGCGGCAGCGCCTCGCGGATCCGTCCCGCGCCCATCCGGGTGATGAACGTCAACCGGCCCGGCTCGCCCTCGGGGTTGAGCCTGTCGATCAGCGCGAGCGCGTCGTCCGCCGACGTCGTCGGACCCAGCTTCACCCCGATCGGGTTGCGGATCCGGCTGGCGAACTCCACGTGCGCCCCGTCCAGCGCCCGCGTCCGCTCCCCGATCCACACCAGATGCGCCGACACGTCGTACGGGAGACCGCTGCGGCTGTCGATGCGGGTCAGCGCCCGCTCGTACTCCAGCAGCAGCGCCTCGTGGCTGGAGTAGAACTCCACGCCGTGGAACTCCTCGGGGTCGGCGCCGCACGCCTTCATGAACGCCAGGGCCCGGTCGATCTCCCCGGCCAGCCGCTCGTAGCGCTGCCCCGCCGGGCTCCCGGCGACGAAGTCCTGGTTCCACGCGTGGACCTGCCGCAGGTCGGCGTACCCGCCCTTGGTGAACGCCCGGCACAGGTTCAGCGTCACCGCCGAGCAGTGGTACGCCTGCAGCAGCCGCCGTGGATCGTTCCGTCGGGACTCGGGCGTGAAGTCCAGGCCGTTGACCGCGTCGCCCCGGTAGGCCGGCAGCGTCAGCCCGTCCCGCTCCTCCATGGAGTTGGAACGCGGCTTGGCGAACTGCCCCGCCATCCGGCCGATCTTCACGACCGGGACGCTGCCCGCGTACGTGAGCACCACGGCCATCTGCAGCAGCGTCTTGAGCTTGTTGCGCACGGCGTCGGCGGTGGACCCGGTGAAGGTCTCCGCGCAGTCCCCGCCCTGCAGGACGAACGCCTCGCCGCGCACCACGGCCGCGAGATCGTCCTTGAGCTGGTCGCACTCGCCGGCGAACACCAGGGGCGGCGCCTGCGCGAGTTGCGCGGCGACGGCCCTGACCTCCTCCGGGTCGTCCCATTCCGGCTGTTGCGCTGCCGGGAGGGCGCGCCAGGCGTCAAGCTCTCCCGCGACAGTCGTTTTACTCACCCCACAAGGCTAGGTCACCCTGACCACCGCGGCATCCCGAGACGACCCCAGACCCACCCCCTCAACCACCCCGAGAACGGCGTGGCGGGGCCGCACCCCGAAGGGTCGGCTGCCGGGCCCGGCTAGGCCGCCTTCGTGGGGACGGGGGCGGCCAGCTTCCGCCGGGCCGTGCGGGAGCCTTGGGCGATGGACTCGGGGCGGGCCTCCGACACCGGCGTGCCCCCCGTAGGCCGGGAGGCGGCCTGCGCGTGCCCGGTGGAGCGCGCGACGCGATCGCCCTCGGCCGCCATCTGCCGCAACCGCCGCAGCGAACGATCGGTGATCTGCCGCACCCGGTTGTGGCTCAGCCCGTACCGCGCCCCGATCTGGGCGTAGGACAACGGCTGACCGTCCTCCATCCCGAACCGGGCCCGCAGGATCGCCGACTCGCGCTCGGGCAGCCGCTGCAACAGCCGCCCCAGCCCCGCCAGGTCGTCCAGCGCCACCACCTCGGCCTCCGGGCTCACCCCCTCCGGATCCTGCAGGAGATCGCCCATCGGGGTCTCGCCGGCCTCGTCCACGGCGGCGTCCAGGCTGGCCGGGTCGCGCCGCCAGCGCATCAGCTCGTCCACGTGGTCGGGCGCCGCGCCGACGGCCTGCGCCAACTCGTCGCGGGTGGGCTCACGGCCCAGATCGCGGCCCAACTGGCGCTCGGCGCGACGCAGCCGCGACAGCTCCTCCTCCACGTGGACCGGCAGCCGGATCGTCCGCGCGGTGTGACTGAGCCCGCGGCCGATCGCCTGGCGGATCCACCAGGTCGCGTAGGTGGAGAACTTGAAGCCGCGCCGGTAGTCGAACTTCTCGACCGCCCGCATCAGCCCGAGGTTGCCCTCCTGGATCAGGTCGATCAGGGGGAGGGCGTCGGTGGGGTACTTGCGTGCGATCGAGACCACCAGACGCAGGTTGGCCTCGACGAAACGTTGTTTGGCGCGCAGTCCGGCGGCGGCGAGCTCCTCGAGCTCGCGCCGGGTCGCCCCCGGGGGCACCCGGCCCTCCTCGAGCAGCCGCTCGGCGTACAGGCCACCCTCGATGGCCTTCGCCAGGTCGACCTCCTCCTGCGCGTCCAGCAGGTGAGTACGGCCGATCCTGTCGAGGTACGCGCCGACGAGGTCCTTGTCCGGCGTCTCGACACTGTCGCCCTTGGTTCGGGTTGCAGCCATCCTGACCCTTCTTCGGTCGAACTCCCTGCTCCGTTAACGCTAATTACGGCTCTGTGATTCCCGATCGGGGAATACTGGGGGCGGGGTCACCGCTCTACCCGACTGATACCCCGAGTGAGGAGGCTCCGACATGGCGACCGTCACACTGACCGCCGAGGACTTCGATGCCACCGCCCAGGGCGAGGGCATCGTGCTGGTCGACTTCTGGGCGGCCTGGTGCGGCCCCTGCCGCCGTTTCGGCCCCATCTTCGAGGGCGCCTCCGAGCGCCACCCCGACATCACCTTCGCCAAGGTCGACACCGACGCGGAGCAGGAGCTGGCACAGCGGTTCGGGATCTCCTCGATCCCCACGCTCATGGCGGTCCGAGACGGGGTCATCGTCTTCGCCGAGCCCGGAGCGCTGCCCGAGCCGGTGCTGGAGAACGTGATCGAGCAGGTGCGCGGCCTCGACATGGACGACGTGCGCAAGCGCATGGAGGCATGACCCCGGCGGGGCCCGGGTGCCGCGCCGGCGCCCCGGTCCGCGACACGTGATGATGGACGCGTGCTGAACGACGTCGTGAACGTGCTCGCGTGCCCGGTGTGCGGATCCGCCCTGGCACCGGCGCACGCGGCGCTGCGCTGCGACGCGGGGCACAGCTTCGACATCGCCCGGCAGGGCTACGTCAACCTCCTGCCCGGCAACGCGCGGACGGGCACGGCGGACACCCCGGAGATGGCCCGTTCCCGGGAGACGTTCCTGGGCGCCGGCCACTTCGACGGTCTCGCGGACCTCCTCGCCGAGCACGTCGCCTCCGCGCTCCCGCGCGGCGCCTGCGTGCTCGACGCCGGCGCGGGGACCGGCCACTACCTCGCCCGCGTCCTCCGTGACACCGAGACCGCCGTCGGCCTCGCCATCGACGTCTCCAAACACTCGCTCCGCCGCGCCGCCCGCGCCCACCCGCGCGTCGGCGCCGTGGTCGCCGACCTGTGGCGACCCCTCCCGGTGCGCACCGGGTCGGTCGACGCGATCCTCGACGTCTTCGCCCCCCGCAACGGCGCCGAGTTCCGCCGCGTCCTGCGCCCCGACGGCGTCCTGTACGTCGTCACCCCCACGGCGCGCCATCTCGGCGACCTGGTCCCCGACCTCGGCCTGCTCACGGTGGACGAACGCAAGCAGGAACGCACCGACCGGTCCCTGAGCGACCACTTCCGTGCGTACGAGACCCACGCGTACGAGACCGAAGTCGAACTCGGCCACGACGATGTCGCCACACTGGTGGGGATGGGCCCCAGCGCCCGCCACCTCTCCGCCGACGAACTGCGGACGAGGCTCGGGAAACTACCCGACCCTGTGCGGGTCCCCATCTCGGTCGCGCTCTCGGTCTATCTGCCGCACCGGGTCGACGCTCACTCCGAAGCTCAATAGCGCCTGGGGGACGTCCCCGTGATCGAGCACCCCACCGGGGCCACGGATCTCCGCCGCCTCGTGCTCGACCGAGGCGGGCACCCCGAGCACCGCGCAGCTCAGCAGAATGCGCTGCAGGGCCTGGCCCGCACGGAGCCAATCGGCGGGCCCGTCCCCGGAGGTGACCAGCAACGCCGCGTTCACGCCCTTCATCGGAAGACCGACCAGGGCGGCGCCCTCCAACCGCGCCGCCCCCGCGAGCTCGTTCGCCTCACGCAGCGAGGGCGGCCGTTCACCCGCCGGCCGCCGCCAAGGGGCGGGACGCAGCGACGCGGCGTACAGCAGCCGCTCGGACCGACTCACCCGACGTCGCCGCGCAAGCCGTACCGTCGCCAGCAGGGCCGGCCGCTCCTGATCGGGAGCCGGTCGCACCACGACGTCGCGGCCGAGTTGCGCCGCCGCGAGCCGAAGGTTCATCAGCGCGGCGCCGCATTTGATCCGCAGGTCACGACCGCACGGGTCGTGCGAAGGCCGGAATCGAGCCGGATCGGCGACCACTTCGATGCCCTGGGGAACGACCTGGAATCGCCACGCGGGGACATCGTGGATCGCGGGGATCATCGTCGCGCCGACGACCAGATGTTCAGTGGAGCGACGCATGTCATCCCCTCCCTGACCAGCGCACAGGTGTGCGCACCGTACCGCAGCGCCCCCGTCCGCACGAGGCCTTGATTTGACGCCTTCCCGGGCTCTGCCTAAAGTCTCCATTGCCCCCAGGGGATGCGGAACGCCGAGAGGCGGTCGGCCCGGGGGACACCGACTCTCGTAAAACGGTTCGAGCCGAGTGCCGGACTGGGGTACGCTGGGAAGGTCAGCCCGAAGGGGATGCAGGACGCCGCAGGCGGCCGGCCCCGGGGCGAACCCGCGAACGACGTCAACCGACGGGCCTTGTGCCAGTCGGTGGCTGCGGCACGTGGGACCTTGATTCGGAATCTGAGCCAAGAACGATCTCCTAGAGATCGACTTGACACGGACGAAGGATCGGGTAAGTTAGAAGGGTTGCCCCAAGGGGGGCTCGCCGGTGGGTGGGTCGCTTCGTGGTGGGTGTCCGTTTCTTGAGAACTCAACAGTGTGTTAAAAGCCAGTGCCTTGTGACAGCCTCCTGTTGTGGGGGGTTGTTGTTTCCTCGTCATAGAGGAATTTCTTTGAGGCAATGCGCATCCCGGGGCCCCTTGGTTTCAAGGGTTGTTCGGGGTGTGGTTTTGCCGGGATTGTTTCCCAGGGTTTTGGCCTCGTTTCTCCGCCTGTTTGTGGTGGGGGGTGGGGTCGTTGGGCCTTGATGGAGAGTTTGATCCTGGCTCAGGACGAACGCTGGCGGCGTGCTTAACACATGCAAGTCGAGCGGAAAGGCCCTTCGGGGTACTCGAGCGGCGAACGGGTGAGTAACACGTGAGCAACCTGCCCCCGACTTCGGGATAAGCCTGGGAAACCGGGTCTAATACCGGATACGACCTCCACTCGCATGGGTGGTGGTGGAAAGTTCTTCGGTCGGGGATGGGCTCGCGGCCTATCAGCTTGTTGGTGGGGTGATGGCCTACCAAGGCGACGACGGGTAGCCGGCCTGAGAGGGCGACCGGCCACACTGGGACTGAGACACGGCCCAGACTCCTACGGGAGGCAGCAGTGGGGAATATTGCGCAATGGGCGAAAGCCTGACGCAGCGACGCCGCGTGGGGGATGAAGGCCTTCGGGTTGTAAACCTCTTTCACCACCGACGAAACCAGACGGTAGGTGGGGAAGAAGCGCCGGCTAACTACGTGCCAGCAGCCGCGGTAATACGTAGGGCGCAAGCGTTGTCCGGAATTATTGGGCGTAAAGAGCTCGTAGGCGGCCTGTCGCGTCCGTCGTGAAAGCCCACGGCTCAACCGTGGGTCTGCGGTGGATACGGGCAGGCTAGAGGCAGGTAGGGGAGAACGGAATTCCCGGTGTAGCGGTGAAATGCGCAGATATCGGGAGGAACACCGGTGGCGAAGGCGGTTCTCTGGGCCTGTACTGACGCTGAGGAGCGAAAGCGTGGGGAGCGAACAGGATTAGATACCCTGGTAGTCCACGCCGTAAACGTTGGGCGCTAGGTGTGGGGCTCTTCCACGGGTTCCGCGCCGTAGCTAACGCATTAAGCGCCCCGCCTGGGGAGTACGGCCGCAAGGCTAAAACTCAAAGGAATTGACGGGGGCCCGCACAAGCGGCGGAGCATGTTGCTTAATTCGACGCAACGCGAAGAACCTTACCAAGGCTTGACATCGCCGGAAAACTCGTAGAGATACGGGGTCCTTTTGGGCCGGTGACAGGTGGTGCATGGCTGTCGTCAGCTCGTGTCGTGAGATGTTGGGTTAAGTCCCGCAACGAGCGCAACCCTCGTTCCATGTTGCCAGCACGTGATGGTGGGGACTCATGGGAGACCGCCGGGGTCAACTCGGAGGAAGGTGGGGATGACGTCAAGTCATCATGCCCCTTATGTCTTGGGCTGCAAACATGCTACAATGGCCGGTACAGAGGGCTGCGATACCGTGAGGTGGAGCGAATCCCTAAAAGCCGGTCTCAGTTCGGATCGAAGTCTGCAACTCGACTTCGTGAAGTCGGAGTCGCTAGTAATCGCAGATCAGCAACGCTGCGGTGAATACGTTCCCGGGCCTTGTACACACCGCCCGTCACGTCACGAAAGTCGGCAACACCCGAAGCCCGTGGCCCAACCACTTGTGGGGGGAGCGGTCGAAGGTGGGGCCGGCGATTGGGACGAAGTCGTAACAAGGTAGCCGTACCGGAAGGTGCGGCTGGATCACCTCCTTTCTAAGGAGCACCTCCACCCCTTCGCGCTTTGTTCTTCGCGGGTGTTCTCGTGTGCCGTCCTCGTGGCGGACGCGGGACGACGGCGGAGACGGACGCGGGAGAGGGTGCAGAGGCCTCGGCCGTCGGAGACGCGTGTTCTCCGGGTCGGGAGCTCATGGAACCGTGGAGCACTGGCTACTCAACCCACCGGACCGTTCGGGTCCGGTCAGTACTATCCGCCACCCCCGCCTCGCGCGGAGGTGGCCGCCCCATCCCCCTTCGCGGGGGCGGGGTTCGTGCATCGTCCCCCCTCTTCGGAGGTGGGGGTGGGTGCGGGGTGTGGAACCTCCGGTCGTTCGGGGGTCTGGTGGGTTGGACACACTGTTGGGTCCTGAGGAAACGGACCCGTTCTGTTCTCTCCCGGCCTTCACGGCCGTCGGCGGTGCCCGTTCGCGGGTGGTGTCGCGGTCTGGGTGGTCGGGTGAGGCATCTCCCCTCTCTTGTCGTCGTCTCTCCCGTTCGCGGGGTGG
This sequence comes from Thermomonospora umbrina, assembly GCF_003386555.1. GTDB lineage: Bacteria > Actinomycetota > Actinomycetes > Streptosporangiales > Streptosporangiaceae > Thermomonospora > Thermomonospora umbrina. Next base: position 6,159,011 of record NZ_QTTT01000001.1, read on the forward strand.
GCGATGTCCGGGGGGCGGAGGGGTGGGGTTGGTTTCTTCTGGTTGTTGCGGGGCCGTGGCCCGCCCTTGTCGGGGTGTGGTGTGGTCGCTGGTTGTTTTTTGTGAACTGCATAGTGGACGCGAGCATCTTTGATCGCTGATTTGTGGTCATTGTTGTTAAGTTTTTAAGGGCACACGGTGGATGCCTTGGCATCAGGAGCCGATGAAGGACGTGGGAGCCTGCGATATGCCTCGGGGAGCCGGCAACCAGGCGCCGATCCGGGGATTTCCGAATGGGGAAACCTGGCACCCGTCATGGGGTGTCGCCGCCGTCTGAATGTATAGGGCGGTTGGTGGGAACGCGGGGAAGTGAAACATCTCAGTACCCGCTGGAAGAGAAAACAAGAGTGATTCCGTGAGTAGTGGTGAGCGAAAGCGGAGGAGCCTAAACCGTGCGCGTGTGATACCTGGTAGGGGTTGCGTGTGCGGGGTTGTGGGAGCATCCGGTCGGGTCTACCAGTCCGACGGGGAGTCATAAAACATCGCGGTAGTCGAAGGGTCTGGGATGGCCGACCGTAGACGGTGAGAGTCCGGTAGACGAAATCGTGGTGTCTCCTTGGGGTGTTTTCCCGAGTAGCACGGGGCCCGTGAAATCTCGTGTGAATCTGCCACGACCACGTGGTAAGGCTGAATACTTCCTGGTGACCGATAGTGCACGAGTACCGTGAGGGAAAGGTGAAAAGTGCCCCGGTGAGGGGTCGTGAAATAGTACCTGAAACCGTGTGCCTACAAGCCGTCAGAGCCGTCGGCCCCTTTGGGGGTTGGTGATGGCGTGCCTTTTGAAGAATGAGCCTGCGAGTTATGGTGTGTGGCGAGGTTAACCGGTGTCGGGTAGCCGTAGCGAAAGCGAGTCTGAAGAGGGCGTTTTAGTCGCATGCTGTAGACCCGAAGCGGAGTGATCTAGCCATGGGCAGGGTGAAGCGCCGGTAAGACGGTGTGGAGGCCCGAACCCACCAGGGTTGAAAACCTGGGGGATGACCTGTGGTTAGGGGTGAAAGGCCAATCAAACTCCGTGATAGCTGGTTCTCCCCGAAATGCATTTAGGTGCAGCGTCGCGTGTTTCTTGCCGGAGGTAGAGCTACTGGATGGCCTAGGGGCCTTACCGGGTTACCGAAGTCAGCCAAACTCCGAATGCCGGTAAGTGAAGCGCGGCAGTGAGACTGCGGGGGATAAGCTTCGTAGTCGAGAGGGAAACAGCCCAGATCATCGGTTAAGGCCCCTAAGCGTGTGCTAAGTGGTAAAGGATGTGGAGTTGCCGTGACAACCAGGAGGTTGGCTTAGAAGCAGCCATCCTTGAAAGAGTGCGTAATAGCTCACTGGTCAAGTGATTCCGCGCCGACAATGTAGCGGGGCTCAAGCACACCGCCGAAACCGTGGCATCCGCGCCTTATGGTGTGGGTGGGTAGGGGAGCGTCCGGCAAGCCGGTGAAGCATCGGTGTGAACCTGGTGTGGAGGTTGCCGGAGTGAGAATGCAGGCATGAGTAGCGATTCGCACGTGAGAAACGTGCGCGCCGATTGACCAAGGGTTCCTGGGGCAGGCTTTTCCGCCCAGGGTAAGTCGGGGCCTAAGGCGAGGCCGATGGGCGTAGTCGATGGATAACGGGTTGATATTCCCGTACCCGCGGGCACGCGCCAATATCGAACCCTCTGATGCTGACCACCCGATCCTTCGTTCGGGCCTTCGGGCCCGTGCGCGGGGGAGGCTGGGACCCGAGGGGGTAGTAGGTAAGCGATGGGGTGACGCAGGAGGGTAGCTCAGCCCAGGCGGTGGTCGTCCTGGGGTAAGCATGTAGCCCGCGCGATAGGCAAATCCGTCGCGCGCACAGGGTGAGATGTGATGCCGAGCCGTTTTAGGTGAAGTGAGTGATCCCATGCTGCCGAGAAAAGCCTCTAGCGAGTGTGCCGGCGGCCCGTACCCTAAACCGACTCAGGTGGTCAGGTAGAGAATACCGAGGCGTTCGGGTGAACTGTGGTTAAGGAACTCGGCAAATTGCCCCCGTAACTTTGGGAGAAGGGGGGCCGCTTCCGGTGAACGCCTTCGCGGTGGGAGCTGGGGGCGGTCGCAGTGGCCAGGGGGAAGCGACTGTTTACTAAAAACACAGGTCCGTGCGAAGTCGTAAGACGCTGTATACGGACTGACGCCTGCCCGGTGCCGGAACGTTAAGAGGACCGGTCAGCCCGTAAGGGTGAAGCTGAGAATCTAAGCGCCGGTAAACGGCGGTGGTAACTATAACCATCCTAAGGTAGCGAAATTCCTTGTCGGGTAAGTTCCGACCTGCACGAATGGCGTAACGACTTCCCCGCTGTCTCAACCACAGGCCCGGCGAAATTGCAGTACGAGTAAAGATGCTCGTTTCGCGCAGCAGGACGGAAAGACCCCGGGACCTTCACTATAGCTTGGTATTGGCGTTGGGAGCGTCTTGTGTAGGATAGGTGGGAGACTGTGAAGCTCGGACGCTAGTTCGGGTGGAGTCGTTGGTGAAATACCACTCTGGTCGTTTCGAGCGTCTAACCCGCGCCCCTGATCGGGGTGGGGGACAGTGCCTGGTGGGTAGTTTAACTGGGGCGGTTGCCTCCCAAAAGGTAACGGAGGCGCCCAAAGGTTCCCTCAGCCTGGTTGGTCATCAGGTGTCGAGTGCAAGGGCACAAGGGAGCTTGACTGTGAGACAGACATGTCGAGCAGGTGCGAAAGCAGGGCCTAGTGATCCGGCATCTCCGTGTGGAAGGGATGTCGCTCAACGGCTAAAAGGTACCCCGGGGATAACAGGCTGATCTTCCCCAAGAGTCCATATCGACGGGATGGTTTGGCACCTCGATGTCGGCTCGTCGCATCCTGGGGCTGGAGTAGGTCCCAAGGGTTGGGCTGTTCGCCCATTAAAGCGGCACGCGAGCTGGGTTTAGAACGTCGCGAGACAGTTCGGTCCCTATCCGCTGCGCGCGCAGGAGACTTGAGAGGATCTGTCCCTAGTACGAGAGGACCGGGACGGACGAACCTCTGGTGTGCCAGTTGTCCCGCCAGGGGCATGGCTGGTTGGCTACGTTCGGTAGGGATAACCGCTGAAAGCATCTAAGCGGGAAGCCTTCCTCGAGATGAGGTCTCCCTCCCACTTTCGGGTGGGGTAAGGCTCCCAGTAGACGACTGGGTTGATAGGCCGGAGATGGAAGCCTTGTGAGGGGTGGAGTCGACCGGTACTAATAGGCCGAGTGGCTTAACAACACTCCGCATCTTCTGCGTGATGTTCGCGTCCCTATGCGGTTCACAGAGAACAAACAGTTGTTTTCCGTGAACCGAACAACAGAATACGAGCCGCCCACCCCCCGTCAGAAAAGGGGGGTTCGGTTCGCCCACGGTTTTCCCCACACCCGCGTGTGTGGGGGTTGGGCGTTCCGGTGGTCATGGCGGAGGGGAAACACCCGGTCTCTTTCCGAACCCGGTAGTTAAGCCCTCCAGCGCCGATGGTACTGCATGGGAGACCGTGTGGGAGAGTAGGACACCGCCGGAACAACACCTATGGTCGGGGCCCGTTCCCTGGAGAACCCTCAACATGAGGCCGTTCTCGGGAACGGGCCCCGACCCATTCCCGTTCACGAACGATCCCCGCCGCCCGACCCCCCGCCGCCCGACCCCGCGCCTGCCGACCCGCCGGCGTCCCGCGCCCAGGCGTGCAACGCCTCCCCACCACCCGCGGCGTCCAGATTCATCGCCGCCTCGATCAACGCCAAATGCGTGAACGCCTGCGGATGATTCCCCAACATCACCCCACCGGCCGACATCTCCTCGGCGAACAACCCCAACCCCCCACCACACCGACACAACCCCTCAAAACGCCGCAACGCCTCCCCCACCCGCCCCGCCAGGACCAACGCCGACACCATGTCGAAAGCGCACAACAAGAACCCACCCTCGACACCGCCCAACCCATCCCCGGTCGCCCCGGGATCATACCGATGCACCAACAGACCATCCGTGCCGAGTTCCTCATCGATCCGCTGAAGTGTGCTCACCACCCGCGGATCGTCCCCCTCCAAGAAGTCCAGCAGGGAAAGCCGAAGCAGCGAAGCGTCCAGCGCGGTGTCCCCATAGGACTGGACGAAGGCGCCCCTCTCCTCGTCATAGCCCACGCTCAGGATCTCCGTCCGCATCGCCTCGCGATCGGACCGCCAGTCATCGAGCGGCAGATGAGAGGAGGCCCCGGTCAGCCCGGCGAGTCGGATCCCCCGGTCCAGGCAGACCCAGGCGTACAGTTTCGAGCTGGTCCAATGCCGTGGTCGATTCCGTACCTCCCAGATGCCGTCATCGGGTTCCCGCCACAGACCACGGGCGGTCTCCACGATCTGGAACACCTCGCCCAACTCGCCGTCGGTGAGCCCGCCCGTTGCCTGCTGAAAGGCGAGCGCGGCGTCGAGCACCTGGCCGTAGACGTCAAGTTGGTGCTGCTCGAAGGCCTCGTTCCCGATGCGTACCGGCCGGGAGTTCGCATATCCCGAAAGGTGCGGCAGCGGCTCCTCGGCGACTCGGGTGCCGCCGTCCAAGGTGAGCATGGGCTCGAGCCGTCCGTCCGACAGCAGGCAGTTCTCCAGCAGAAATCGCAGATATCTGCCGGCCTCCTCGCTGTGGCCGAGGCGCATCAGGACCAGCACCACCAGGGCCGCATCGCGGTGCCAGGCGTACCGGTAGTCCCAATTCCGTTCGCCGCCCGGCCATTCCGGTAGTGAGGTGGTCGGTGCGGCGATAAGGGCACCGCTTTCACTGTGCATCAGGCCGCGAAGCACAACCGCGCTGCGGCGGACCTCTTCGGCGGCGAAGCCGTCGTACACATATCGGGAGGACCAGTCGCGCCACGCCGCGAGCGTCTCTTGGAGCATCCGTTCCGCCACTTCCGGGTCGGAGGGCACGGGCGGTCCTTCGTACCCGAGGAGGAGGGTCGTGGTCTCTCCCTCCGTCAGGGCCCAGCTCCCGAAAAGGTCCTCGCCGTGGAGGGAAAGGGGCGTACCGCTCAGGGATAATCCCGCATGGTGCTCCGTGAAGCCGGCGTCGGACCGGGTCCAGTGGGCGTCGCGCCGGGCGTGATCGGGTGTGGCCTTAACACGCGTGCGGACCTGCACGCGTCCCTTCTCGCACTGGACGCGCCGCACCAGGACACCCGTCGGAATGATGCCCCGTTCATCGCCCTCATCCGGCGACCGGGCCGCCAGGAAGTCGTGGCACACCGCCGTTCCCGAAGGGCAGCTCCAGCGGCTCTCCAGGACGAGAGTGGTGTCCACGTACGACTGCGAGGGTTCGGGCGCGCCCTCGATCTCCAATTCCCAGGCCCCGCCCACCCGGCGATCCAGGATCCGGTTGAAGACCGCGGGGCCGTCGAACCTGGGTGTGCACAGCCACTCGACGGCGCCGTCCGGGCCGATGAGCGCGGCCGTTCGACAGTCGGACAGGAAGGCGTACCGGTCGATCGGCGGGGTGTCGGCGGCGGTCATGACCGGACCCGCGGGAGGACGTGGTCGCCGAAGGCCTCGATGAAGGCCCGCTGATCGCGACCGACCTGATGGATCATGACCTGGTCGAATCCGGCGTCGCCTTGGGCCGCGAGCCAGTCGGCGTGTTCGGAGAGGTCGGCGGACACGTGCACGAACGGGGTGAGCTGCGGGGGGTCGATGAACCTGGCGGCCTCCTCGAAGTGCTCCGGCAGGCTGATCTCCCAGCCGACCTCGCTGCCGAGGGCGGCCTCGCGCCACTGCTCGTGCGCGGCCGCCAGCGCGGTCTGTGGATCGTCGGCCCAGCTCAGATGGACCTGGAGCACCGCAGGGCCCGTTCCGCCGTCGTCCCGGTAGGCGGCCAGGGTGGTGCGGTGGGCGTCGTCGGGCTGGTTGATGGTGATGAGCCCGTCCGCCCAGCCCGCCGCCCATCGCGCGGTGGACGGCGTCACGGCCGCCGCCAAGAGCGCCGGTGGCTCCTGCGGCGGGGGCCACAGGCGTGCGCGGTCGACCCGTACGAGCCCGTCGTGGGAGACGGTCTCGCCGCGGAACAGCGCGCGGATCACCTCGACGCACTCCTCGAGGCGGCGGGTCCGCGCGGGCTTGGAGGGCCATCGGTCTCCGGTGATGTGCTCGTTGAGGGCCTGGCCCGTTCCCAACGCGACCCAGAGTCTGCCGGGGGAGAGGTCGGTCAGCGTGGCGGCGGCCTGGGCGAGGACCGCCGGGTGGTAGCGCTGCCCGGGAGCGGTCACGACGCCCAAGGGGAACCCGGTCACCGCGAGGGCGGCCCCCAGCCACGCCCATGCGTGGCCCGAGTGGCCCTGGGCCCTGCTCCATGGGGCGAAGTGGTCCGAGCACATGGCCGCCGAGAAGCCCGCCTGCTCCGCGGCCCGCGTCAGGTCGAGCAGCTCGGCGGGTCCGAACTGTTCGTGTGAGGCGTGGAAGCCGTAGGTGGCCATGCCCTCCTCCGCATCGTCGTCCGCCCACCCGGGCCCCTGCCCAGGGATGGGCCGGTCATTCGGGGGACGAGGCGGGGGGTGTCCGGGTGAGGACGGCGTCCAGGGTCGTGGCCCACTGGGTCAGGAGGCGGGTGCGGCGGACCGAGTCGTCCGTGAGGAGGTCGGCCAGGCCGAGGCCGCGGACCAGGTCCAAGGTGGCCTGGACCGTCTCGCGGACCCCGGGGACGGACTCGTCGGCGCCCAGGGCCTCGACGGTGAGGCGGTGCGCCTCGCGGCCCACGCGGGCCTCCAGGGGGAGGACCTGGGCCTTGAGCTGGTCGTCGGAGCTGGCGGCGACCCACAGTTGGAGGGCGGCCCGGAAGAGGGGGCTGGTGTACATCTCGCCGAGCATGGTGACGACGTCCTGCGTGCTGGGACGGCCGTCGGCGAGCGCGTCGAGGTGGGCGCGCATCCGTCGCATCCGGACCTCGGAGCCGTACTCGACGGCGGCGGTGACCAGCTCCTCGCGGGTGCGGAAGTGGTGTTGGGCGGCGCCCCGGGAGACGCCGGCGCGTTCGGCGACCACGGTCACCGTGGTGCCGGCCCAGCCGACGGAGGCCAGGCAGTCGATGGCGGCCTCCAGGAGCCGCCGCCGGGTGGCCCGGCTGCGGTCCTGGCGGGGCTCGCGGGGAAGTGCCTGGGTCGTCATGCCGTCCTCTGCCGTGTCGCTGTTCCGAGTCAATCAGACGGTAGGCCAAGAAAACAATCAAGCGTGATTGATTTTTTAGTGCCGGACTGGCAGGGTGCAGCCATGACCCAAGCGCAGGGCGTACCCCCGCACGCATCCCCGGGCGGGCCGCTGCGGATCGGCAACGCCTCCGGCTTCTACGGCGATCGCTTCGCGGCGGTCCGCGAGATGCTGGAGGGCGGTCCGCTGGACGTGCTCACCGGCGACTATCTGGCCGAGCTGACCATGCTGATCCTGGGGCGGAGCCGGCTGAAGGACCCCGGCGCCGGCTACGCGGGCACCTTCCTCCGGCAGATGGAGGACACCCTCGGTCTGGCCGTCGAACGCGGGACGAAGATCGTCACCAATGCGGGCGGACTCAACCCCCGGGGCCTCGCCGACCGGTTGCGGGAGCTGGCCGAACGGCTCGGGGTGCGGGTCGAGATCGCCCACGTGGAGGGCGACGACCTGCTCGGCCGGGCCAAGGAGCTGGGGTTCGGCGACTCCCGGTACGGAGATCCCCTGACGGCCAACGCGTACCTGGGGGCGTGGGGCATCGCCGAATGCCTGCGCGCGGGGGCGGACCTCGTGGTGACCGGACGGGTGACCGACGCGTCTCTGGTGGTCGGCCCGGCGGGCGCGCACTTCGGCTGGCGGCGGGACGACTGGGACGCCCTCGCCGGGGCCACCGTCGCCGGTCACGTGCTGGAATGCGGGACCCAGGCGACCGGCGGCAACTACGCGTTCTTCCGCGAGGTGGGGGACCTGCGCCACGCCGGGTTCCCGATCGCGGAGGTCCACCCGGACGGCTCCAGCGTCATCACCAAGCACGACGGGACGGGCGGCGCGGTCACCACCGAGACGGTCACCGCCCAGCTTCTCTACGAGATCGGCGGGCCGCGTTACGCGGGCCCCGACGTGGTCACGCGGTTCGACACGGTGCGGCTGGCGCAGGAGGGCCCCGACCGGGTGCGGATCTCCGGGGTCGTCGGTGAGCCGCCGCCCGCCACGACCAAGGTGTGCCTCAACCATCTGGGCGGTTTCCGCAACGAGATGACGTTCGTGCTCACCGGGCTGGACATCGAGGCCAAGGCCGAGCTGGCCAAGACCCAGATGGAGGCCGCGTTCGGCGACGAGCGCCCCCGCCGTGTCGAGTGGACCCTCGTCGGCGCGGCCACGACCGACCCGAGCACGCAGGGGGAGGCGACGTCGCTGCTGTGCTGCGCGGTGCTGGATCCGGCCGAGCCCAAGGTCGGGCGGGCCTTCAGCGGGGCGGTCGTCGAACTGGCCCTGGCGGGGTATCCCGGTTTCACGATGACGTCGCCTCCGGGCAAGGCCGCCCCCTACGGGGTTTACACGCCCGCGTACGTCGACAGCTCCGAGATCGAGCATGTGGCGGTGCTCCCGGACGGGACCCGTACCGTGATCCCGCCCGTACCCGCCGATCCGGTGGACTCGCCGTTGGACGCCCGACTCCCCGAGCCGTACGACGACGGGGTGCCCACCGTCAGGGTGCCGTTGGGCCGGGTGGCGGGTGCGCGCAGCGGCGACAAGGGCGGCGACGCCAACATCGGCGTGTGGGCCCGGACCGACGCGCAATGGCGCTGGCTCGCGCACTTCCTGACCGTGGAACGGCTCCAGGAGCTGCTCCCCGAGACCCGTGACCTCGTGGTCACCCGACACGTGCTGCCCGAACTCCGCGCGGTCAACTTCGTCGCCGAGGGACTCCTGCAGGAGGGGGTCTCGGCCTCGACCCGCTTCGATCCGCAGGGCAAGGCCCTCGGCGAATGGCTGCGCTCCCGTCTCGTCGACCTTCCGGAGGCGATCCTGTGAGCGTTCTGACCAGCTCGCTCGACCCGCGCGGCCCCGAGTACCGGGAACGCCGGGAGTCCATGCTCGGCAAGTTGGCCGAGCTCGACGCCGAGCACGCCAAGGCCCTGGCGGGCGGGGGTGAGAAGTACGTCGAGAGGCACCGCAAACGCGGCAAGCTCCTGGTGCGGGAGCGGATCGAGCTGCTGATCGACCCCGACTCGCCGTTCCTGGAGCTGAGCCCGCTGGCGGCGTGGGGCTCGGACTTCCCGGTGGGCGCCAGCGTCGTGGTCGGCATCGGCGTCGTGGAGGGCGTCGAGTGCCTGATCGTGGCCAACGACCCCACCGTGCGCGGCGGCTCCAGCAACCCGTGGACGGTCAAGAAGAGCTTCCGGGCCTCCGACATCGCGCTGGAGAACCGGCTGCCGGTGATCAACCTGGTGGAGTCCGGGGGCGCGGACCTGCCGACCCAGAAGGAGATCTTCATCCCGGGCGGCCGGATGTTCCGGGACCTGACCCGGCTGTCGGCGGCGGGCATCCCGACGATCGCGCTGGTGTTCGGCAACTCCACCGCCGGGGGCGCGTACATCCCGGGCATGTGCGACCACGTCGTCATGGTCAAGGAGCGCGCCAAGGTGTTCCTCGGCGGGCCGCCGCTGGTGAAGATGGCCACCGGGGAGGAGTCCGGCGACGAGGAGCTGGGCGGCGCGGAGATGCACGCGCGGACCTCGGGCCTGGCCGACTACATGGCCGCCGACGAGGCCGACGCGCTGCGGCTCGGAAGGCAGATCGTCAAGCGGCTCAACCACCGCAAGCTCGGGCCCGCGCCGGGCCCGGTGATCGAGCCCCGGTACGACGCCGAGGAACTGGCCGGGATCGTCCCGGAGGACCTCAAGACCCCGTTCGACCCCCGTGAGGTCATCGCGCGGATCGTGGACGGCTCGGAGTTCGACGAGTTCAAGCCGCTGTACGGGACCAGCCTGGTCACCGGATGGGCCCGGCTGCACGGCTACCCGGTCGGCATCCTGGCCAACGCGCAGGGCGTGCTGTTCAGCGCCGAGGCGCAGAAGGCGGCGCAGTTCATCCAGCTCGCCAACCAGGCCGACACGCCGCTGCTGTTCCTGCACAACACCACCGGCTACATGGTCGGCAAGGAGTACGAGCAGGGCGGCATCATCAAGCACGGCGCCCTGATGATCAACGCGGTGTCCAACAGCAGGGTCCCGCACATCTCGCTGGTGATGGGCGCGTCGTACGGGGCCGGCAACTACGGCATGTGCGGCCGGGCCTACGACCCCCGGTTCCTGTTCACCTGGCCGAGCGCGAAGTCCGCCGTCATGGGGCCGCAGCAGCTCGCCGGGGTGCTCTCCATCGTCATGCGCGGCGCGGCCGAGGCCCGCGGGCAGGTGTACGACGAGGAGGGCGACAAGGCCATGCGGGAGATGGTGGAGAACCAGATCGAGGCCGAGTCGCTGCCCTTCTTCCTGTCCGGGCGGCTGTACGACGACGGGGTGATCGACCCGCGCGACACCCGGACCGTGCTGGGGATGTGCCTGTCGGTGATCCACAACGCGCCGGTGCGCGGGGCCGACGGCTTCGGCGTCTTCCGGATGTGAGCGAGGGATGAACGCGATGATCGACACACTGCTGGTCGCCAACCGCGGGGAGATCGCCCGTCGGGTCTTCCGGAGCTGCCGCGACCTCGGCATCGGCACCGTGGCGGTGTTCTCCGACGCCGACGCGGGGGCGCCGCACGCCGCCGACGCCGACCGGTCCGTCCGGCTGCCGGGCGCGGCGCCGTCCGACACCTATCTCCGGGCCGACCTGATCATTGGGGCGGCGACGGCCGCCGGGGCGGGCGCGGTCCACCCCGGGTACGGGTTCCTGTCGGAGAACGCCGACTTCGCCCGCGCCGTCCGGGCCGCCGGGCTGGTCTGGGTGGGGCCGCCGCCGGAGGCCATCGAGGCCATGGGCTCCAAGGTCGCGGCCAAGAAGCTGATGGCGGACGCGGGCGTGCCCGTACTGCCGGAGCTGGACCCGGACGCGGTCACCGAGGCCGACCTGCCGATCCTGGTGAAGGCGTCGGCGGGCGGCGGGGGACGCGGCATGCGCGTCGTTCAGACCCTCGCGGAGCTGCCGGACGCGGTGACCGGCGCGGCGCGGGAGGCGCAGTCGGCCTTCGGCGATCCGGCCGTGTTCTGCGAGCCGCTGCTGACGGGCGCCCGGCACATCGAGGTGCAGATCCTGGCGGACCGGCACGGCACGGTCTGGGCGCTGGGGGAGCGGGAGTGCTCCATCCAGCGCCGCCACCAGAAGATCGTCGAGGAGGCCCCCTCGGCCGCGGTCGGCCCGGAGCTGCGGGCCGAACTGTGCCGGGCCGCCGTGGACGCCGCCCGCGCCATCGGTTACGAGGGCGCGGGGACCGTGGAGTTCCTGCTCGCGGCCGACGGCCGGTTCTTCTTCCTGGAGGTCAACACCCGGCTTCAGGTCGAGCACCCGGTCACCGAGTGCGTGTACGGCGTGGACCTCGTTCGGCTGCAGATCGAGGTGGCCGAGGGCGCGCGGCTCCCGGCCGCGCCGCCGGAGCCGCGCGGCCACGCCATCGAGGTGCGGTTGTATGCCGAGGACCCGGCTCAGGACTGGCTGCCGTCGAGCGGCGCCCTGCACGCCTTCGAGGTGCCCGGCGTCGATTCCGTCTTCGCCGTCCCCGACGGGTACGGGCTGCGGCTCGACAGCGGGGTGGAGTCCGGTGGGGAGGTCGGCGTCCACTATGACCCGATGCTCGCCAAGGTCATCGCCTGGGCCCCGACGCGTACGGCGGCGGCGCGCAGGCTCGCGGCGGCGCTGCGGGGCGCCCGCGTCCACGGGTTGACCACCAACCGCGACCTGCTGGTGCGGATCCTCACCGAACGGTGCTTCCTGGCCGCCGAGACCGACACCGGCTACCTCGACCGGCACCCGCCGTTCGGGGGCGCGGAGGCCGGGTGCGCCGTCGATCTGGCCGCGCCGCTGGCCTCTCCCGAGACCGTACGACTGTCGGCGCTGGCCGCCGCGCTCGCCGACGCCGACGCCAACCGCGGGTCGGCCGCCGCGCTGGGCGGGATGCCGTCGGGCTGGCGCAACGTGCCGTCCCAGCCGCAGCGCAAGACGTACGAGGGCCCGGACGGCGAGATCGAGGTCGCCTACCGGCTCACCCGTGACGGCCTGGTCGCCGAGGACCATCCCGGCGTCGCCTGCCCGGCCACCGGCCCGGTCGTCACCCTGGAGGCGGGAGGCGTGCGCCACGACTTCGAGGTCCGGCGCGTGGGCGACTCCGTCTTCATCGACTCCGACCTCGGCCCGGTGACGTTGCGGGCGCTGCCCCGTTTCGTCGACCCGAGCACGGCCGTGGCCCCGGGGTCGCTGCTGGCGCCGATGCCGGGCACGGTGGTGCGGGTCGAGGTGGAGCGCGGCGCGTCGGTCGCGGACGGGCAGGTGCTGGTGGTGCTGGAGGCGATGAAGATGGAGCACCGCATCGCCGCCCCGTCCGCCGGCGTCGTCGCCGAACTGAACGTGAGTGAAGGACAGCAGGTCGAGGCCGGTGCCGTCCTCGCCGTCATCGCAGAGGAGACCCCCCAGTGAGCTACACCGAGTCCGAGGAGCGGCGCGCCCTGCGAGCGGCCGTCGCCGAGCTGGGCGCCAAGTACGGCCCCTCCTACTACGTCGCCAAGTCCCGGGCGGGGGAGAAGACCGACGAGCTGTGGAACGAGGCCGGGGCGCTCGGCTACCTGGGCGTCAACGTCCCCGAGGAGTACGGGGGCGGGGGCGGCGGCATCGGCGACCTGGCCGCCGTGTGCGAGGAACTGGCCGCCGCGGGCTGTCCGCTGCTGCTGATGGTGGTGTCCCCGGCGATCTGCGCCACGATCATCGCCCGGTCCGGCACCGAGGCTCAGAAGAAGCACTGGCTGCCGAGGTTCGCCGACGGGTCGGTCAAGATGGCCTTCGCCATCACGGAGCCGGACGCCGGCTCCAACGCCCACCGGATCACCACCCAGGCGCGCCGCGACGGCGACGGGTGGGTCATCAACGGCCAGAAGACCTTCATCTCCGGGGTCGACGAGGCCGACGCCGTGCTGTTCGTCAGCCGCACCGAGGACCAGAAGGGCAATCTGCGTCCCTCCCTGTTCATCGTGCCGACCGACACCCCGGGCTTCACCTGGACGCCGATCGAAATGGAGATCGTCTCCCCGGAGAAGCAGTTCGTCTGCCATCTGGACGACGTCCGGCTGCCGTACGAGGCGCTGGTGGGCGACGAGGACGGCGGGCTGCTCCAGTTGTTCGCCGGCCTCAACCCCGAACGGATCATGGCCTCCGCGATGGGCGCCGGGATCGGCCGCCTCGCCCTGTCCAAGGCCGTCGACTACGCCAAGGACCGCCAGGTCTTCAAGGTGCCGATCGGGGCCCACCAGGGCCTCGCCCACCCGCTCGCGGCCGCCAAGGTCGAGCTGGAACTGGGCCGGCTGATGGCGCAGAAGGCCGCCTCGCTGTACGACGCGGGCGACGACATGGGGGCGGCCGAGGCCGCCAACATGGCCAAGTACGCCACCGCCGAGGCCGCCATCCACTGCGTCGACCAGGCCATCCAGACCCACGGCGGCAACGGCCTCACCACCGAGTACGGCGTCGGCATGCTCGCCGGCGTGGTCCGTCTGATGCGGATCGCGCCGGTCAGCCGGGAGATGATCCTCAACTTCGTCGCCCAGCATTCCCTGGGGCTCCCCAAGTCCTACTGAGCACGGCCCGCCCTCCTCGCCGGAGCGGCCCGGCACATCCCGGGCCGCTTCGGCATTTCGCAGGTCAAAGGTCGCCCGCGGGCCCGGCCGACGCCGGTGACGGCCACACCGTGCCGGTGACCATGGCGGACTCCACCGGGTACGGCGAGGTTCACGCCGCAGGCGTGAACGGCCTCGGCCGGCCGGAGCGATTCAGCCTGGGACTCGGGACGCTTTCCGGTGGTGCGGGGCCGGCGCCTGAGGGCGGGGGCGCAGGGCGCCGGCGGACAGGGTCATGAGGACGACCACTCCGGTGATCAGGCCGAAGGCGGTCGGGTAGGAGAGGGTGCCGGCGGCCCAGCCCGTGACGGCCGGGGCGGTCAGGCCGGAGAGGTAGGTGATCGTGGCGACTCCCGCCACCCCCTCGCCGGGGGTCGACCCCGTGGCGCCCGCCGCCGCGAAGACCAGGGGGACGATCGTCGCGACGCCGATGCCGAGGAGGGCGAAGCCGGCGATGCCGAGTCCCGGTGTGCGGGCGGCCACGACCAGGACGCCTCCCACGGCGGCCGTCAGGCCCCCGTACCGGACCGTCGCCACCGGTCCGAGGCGTCGTACCAGTCGATCTCCGACCAGGCGGGTGGCGGCCATACAGCACATGAAGATCGCGTAGGTGGCGGCGGCCACGCCGGGGCCGGCCCCGGCCACCTCGGTGAGGTAGACCGCGGCCCAGTTCGCGCTCGCCCCCTCGGCGAAGGTGCCGCAGAAGCCGACGATCCCGATGGCCAGCACGGCCCGGGTCGGCAGGGCGAAACGGCGCGGGGGCGCGGAGGCGGCGGCCTGCGGGCCGACGAACAGGGCCCGGCCCACCACGACACCCGCCGCCAGCAGGAACAGCGCGACCAGCCCCAGGTGCAGCCGGGCATCGACCCGCGCGTGGGCCGCCATCGCCCCGACCCCGCCCGCGAGCAGGCTGCCCACGCACCACATGCCGTGCAGCCCGGACATGATCGGGCGGCGCAGATGCCGTTCGAGCGTCACCGCCTCGCCGTTCATCACCACGTCGCACATGCCCGCGATCGCGCCGTACAGGAGCATCACCGCGAAGAACCCGGCGGGTGCGGGCGCGAGGGCGGGCAGCGCCAGGACCGCGCACCACAGCGCCAACAGGATCCGGGTGGCCGCGCGGCCGCCGATCCGGTGGGCGAGGCGGCTCGCGGTGGGCATCCCGAGAAAGGCCCCGATGGACGGGCACAGCAGGGCGAGGCCGAGGACGCCGGGGCCGAGGTCGAAACGGTCCTGAATCCAGGGGATGCGGGTGGCGAGCGTCCCGGACACGGCCCCGTGCACGGCGAACACGGCGGCGATGGCGCGATGGTGACTCATGCGCCAGGAAACTAACAGGCAGGCTCCCTGATGAAAAGAGGATATCTAGCAGGGGCCCTGACTAATATGGCCCCGTGAAGACCGCCACCCCGACCCTGGCCCGCGCGATCAACGACCGGCTCGCCCTGGACCTGCTGCTGGAGCGGGGGCCGCTGACCGCGCCGCAACTGCGCACGCTGACGGGTCTGTCCCGGCCCACCGTGTCCGACCTGATCGAACGGCTGCGCGTCGACGGGCTGATCGAGGTGACCGGCGAGACCGGGGAGGACCGCCGGGGCCCCAACGCCCGCCTGTACGGGGTCGTGGCGGGCCGCGCCCATCTCGCCGGGGTGGACGTGCGCCGGGACGCCGTCCACGTCACGGTGGCCGACCTCGCGGGCGGCGTCGTGGACGCCGTCACCCGTCCACTCCCGCCGTCGCCCGACCTGGCCGCCGTCATCGCGGAGACGGTCGCCGAGGCCGCAGGCGGTCGCGCGCTGAACACCGTCGTGCTCGGAGCCCCCGGCCTGGTCCATCCGCGCACCGGCCTGACGACCGACAGCGGCGTGCCCGGCTGGCGCGCGGACCTCCTCCCGGTGATCCGCGACATGCTGGGCGTCCGTGTGCTGCTGGAGAACGAGGTCAACCTGGCCGCCATCGCCGAGCACCGGGTCGGCGCGGCGGCGGGCCACGACGACTTCGCGCTGCTGTGGCTGGACGACGGCGTCGGCGGGGCCGTCGTCCTGGACGGCAGACTCCGACGCGGCGCCTCCGGCGGCGCGGGCGAGGTGGGGCTCCTCCGGTTCGAGGGCCGGGAGTTCTGCTCACTGCTGGAGGCCGACGTCGTGCGCGACCTCGCCCCCGGCGTCATCGCGGACCGCATCGTCCAATGCGTCTTCACACTCGTCGCGGTCCTGGACCCCGGTCTCGTCGTCCTCGGCGGCGCCACCGGCCGCAGAGGCGGCGAGGAACTGGCGACCCTGGTCGCCCGGCGCCTCCACGACCTGTCGCCCGCACCGACCCGGGTCCGCCCGAGCGCGATGGAGGGCAACGCCGTCCTGCAGGGAGCGGTCCTGACGGCCCTCGACCTCACCCGGGACACCGTCTTCGGCGGCACCTGATCCGCCCGCCGAGCCACTGCGCTCCGCTCTGTAGGAGCGTCGGGGCCGGCCCCGACCTGGCTTCGGACGACGATGCCGGCGGCTGACCCGGTCCGATGGTCATTGAGGCGTCGCCCCGTTCGGCCCGGCCCTGCCGGCGGTCAGGGCGGCCCTGCCCCGGGTCGTGAGGCGGGGCAGGGCCGCCCTTTAGGAACGGCGCGGGCCCCGCGACGACGCCATCAGCGGCGGTTGATGCGGTCCGACTGAGGACCCGCGCCGTTGGGCCCCGCCCTGGACCGGGACGACGTGTCAGCAGTGGCTGACGCGTCCGCAGGCCGGTCGAACGGGTGACGAGCCGTCGCGCTCCTCTTTATCGGAGTGGTGGAGTGGTGCCGAACGATGCCGTCGGTGGCCGGCGGGTCCGAGGGGACGGTGGCCCGGACGGTGTCCGCCCGCTGGGCCCTACTTAGGTGGGTGATACGGGTCGGCCGTGGCTGTGGGTGGGTGCGTTGCGTCGGCGGTTCGTTAGGGCCATCCCCCTCCGAGGCCCCGGCAGGGCGTCGGGCCGTTCGGTGTCGCTCTGCGGGTAGGGGCGGACCCTGGAGCCGACATGGAACGTCGTTGTCGGCGGCTGATGGGGCGGCGAGCCGGCTGTTCTCGGTGTTGGGAGCCGGCCCGGAACGGTGTCGTTCGGTCGGTGATGTGCGGGCCTCAGTGGTGGGTCGGTAGGGCGTCGAGTTGTTCGGGCAGGGGGGAAGGGGCGGAGAGGCGGTTGTCGACTTCCAGGTGGGGGACCGGCGGAGGGATGCCGGGGCGCATTCGGGTGAGGAAGGCGTCGAAGGCGGCCAGTTTGCCCGTGTCGCGGGGGAGGCCCCGGGTGGTGAGACGGTGGTGGAGGGTCTCGACGTCGGTGCGGATCCAGACGAGGTGGACCGGGGGGCCGCCCAGCTCCGTGACCCAGGCGTGCCACCGTTCGGCCGAGTGGATCTGCGCGGTGAAGGGGGCGCTGAGCAGGACCGGGCAGCCGTGGGAGCGGATCTGGCGGGCGGCGCCGACCATGCCGTCGTACTCGTGTCGCTTGACGTGCTCGTCGTACCACGGGCCCTCGCGCTCGCCCGGGGCACGGTGGTGCGCGGCCAGGGTGGCGGCGACGAACGAGCCGTACAGGACGTCCTTGTCGAGCAGCGCCGGGACGGGGTCGAGTCGGGCGAGGAGGGCCTCGGCGACGGTGGTCTTGCCGCTGCCGGGCGGTCCGGCCACGACCCACACGGCGGCGGGCGGTCGGGCGGTCCCGGTCATGCGGGGATGCGCAGGGTCCGGGTGGCGAGGCGGGCGATGCGTTCCTCGTCGATCTCGTGGCCGAGGCCCGGCTGGGTCAGCGGGACGCCCACGACACCCCCGGAGGAGCGCACCGGCGGGGACACGAAGGCGGGGCCGCCGGCGGGGTCGGTGACGTCGCTGGGCAGCGTGCAGCCGGGCAGGCTCGCGAGGGCGACCGCCGCCGCCTGCCCGATGCCGAACGCGCCCGACCCGCCGCACCACACGTCCCATCCCGCGGCGTAGGCGCGGTCATGGGCGCCCCGGGCCGCGGTGAGCCCGCCGAACCGGCGGATGCTCAGGTTGAGGGCGCGGCCCGCCTCCTGGCGGAGGGCGGCGTCGAGCATGTCCAGGTCGCCGATCCGCGGGGCCACCGCGGCGGTGAGCCGCTGTTGCAGCCGGGCGTGGGCCGCGAGATCGCCGGGGGCGAAGGGGCGTTCGAGCGCCAGCAGGCCGTAGGCGTCGAGCGCGTTCAGGGCGTCGAGGTCCTCCGGCGACTCGGTGTAGGCGCCACCGGCGTCGGCCACCACGGCCAAGGCGGGGAAGGCCGCGCGCAGCGCACGCATCGGCTCGATGTCCCAGCCCGGCGCGATCCTGACGGTGACCCGGGTATGGCCGCCGCCCACGGCCTGGTTGACGCGGGTCACGAGCGTGTCGACGAGGAAGGGCTCGGTGTCGATCCGGGCGCCCGTGACGATGGAGGTGCGGGTGCCGCCGAGGGCGTGGGCGAGGGGCAGGCCCCTGGCCCGGCACCACAGGTCCCAACAGGCGACGTCGACGGCGGCGGCCGCCCGACGGGTGCCGAACTCGGTGGTGGCCGAGACGTCCTCGGGCCGTTCCCAGTCCAGCCCCAGCAGCGCGGGGGCGAGGCGTTCCTCGATGTCGGCCCAGGTGGTGTCGGCGGGCTCGGGGAAGGCGGCCTCACCCCAGCCCACCGAGCCGTCCTCGCCGGTCAGCCTGACGAGCACGCTCTGCGGGCGCCTTCCGCGTGGCATCGCCACCCTGAAGGCGTCGCAGCCCTGAACACGGGGCACCGGCGCCGCCCTTCCGTTCGTTCCGCCTGTCTCCTTCCATGATCCCCCCTCGGGAGGAGCGAAACGGACCGGACGGAGCTCCGGGACGGTCTCAGGCGGCCGTCCCGGGGGCGCTGAGCGCCCGCTCGACCAGGGCGGCGGCGTCCTCCAGGTCGGCGGCCGGGGCGATCCGGTCGGCCCAGGACCACCAGAACCAGCGGTCGTCCCCGCCCTGGCACAGGACCGTTCCGAAGCGCTCCGGGTCGGTGCGGTTGAGGACCTCCAGCCGCGGCGTGCCCGCGGTGACGATCATCGTGAGAAAGCCGCGGGCGGTCAGCGCCCGGCCGAGATCGTCCAGATGGGCGAGGTCGACGCGTTCCTCGCTGATCGTCCGTGCCATCGCTGCCCCCCAGTGTGGTGTGCTTGCGTACATGTGGTAGGACGCGTACCGATGGCCACCGGTTTGCCCGGTCAAGGACTCATCACCATCGCGACACCCTCCGAAGGACCGCCGGGCCCCGCGATTGATCTCCGTCTCGCGGGTAGGGCCCCTGCCACCGGCACGGACGGAAGGGGGAGGCCATGACCGAGCGCGACCCGCGGTCCCGGTTCGAGGACGAGGGCATACCCGACCTGCAGGACGGCACCCCGGAGCAGCAGTGGGCCGAGGACCCGCAGGAGATGGCGCTGCCGGGCGAACGGCCGGTGGGTGTCGAGCAGTACGGCACCACCGCCGACGAGCAGACCTCGGGCGAGTCCCTGGACCACAAGCTGGACCGGGAACGGCCCGACGAGGGCGTGGAACGGCCCGACACCTCCCGGACCGCGGGACGGATCGTCGAGGAGGACGAGGGGGCCCGCCCCGATCGCGAGAAGGACAACGTGGCCGACGACGTCGGCCCCGACTCCGGCGGCTTCACGGTCGAGGAGGACGCGATGCGGATCGAGGAGCAGTGACCGTCACCGGCGGGTGAGGCGCAGCCGGCGTCGGGGGTACCCGCCGTCGGCCAGGCCCGCCAGCCGTTCGAACGGGTTGTAGGAGGCGTGGTCGCCGCACAGCGCCAGCGACACCCCGGCGCACACCAGATACGGCACGATCATGACGGGGCCCAGACAGCACGCGTACTGGGTGGCGTGTCGGGCCTCGTGGTCCAGCAGCGTCGGCCGCCGTTCGAGCACCGACCCGTCCCCCCGGACCATGATGACGTTGCCGACCGTGAACGCCGTGGCGACCGGCAGCGGCAGTCGGTAGCCGGTGCCGATCAGCAGGCCCCGCGGCCCGCGTCGCACCCCGCCCGAGCAGGCCCGGGCCAGGAGCAGGCCCAGCGGCGTGGACAGGTTCACGACGTTGACCCACTGCCGAAGACGGTGCCGTCGCCGCATGCCCGACCTCCGGGATCGTTGGGGCCGGACGTCAGGAGGGGCAGGAGTCGTCGAGCGAGACCGGCTTGGCCTGCGGCTCCGGCGTGCTCGGAGCGCCGGTGGAGGGTGTCGAGGGCCGGGTCGAGGGGCGTGGGGACGTGGGCGCGGCGGCGACGCGGCCCTCGCTGGAGGCGATGGCCCGCGAGGTCAGCGACCGGATCAGCGGGAAGTCGGGGGAGCCGACGCTGATCAGCGGCGGCACGAACTGCAGACTGCTGATCTTGGAGCCGTCGCGCATCTCGCCCGACAGCTTCACGAACGCCGGCAGCAGGTCGGCCGGGATGTCGGTGGAGACCGCCCGGCGGGCGGCGGCGGCCAACTGGTCGAACCGCGTCAGCACGCGGGCCGGGTCGGCCTGCCGGGCCACCGCGCGCAGCAGGCACTTCTGCCGGCCCATCCGGGTGTAGTCGTCGCTGTTGGTGCGCGACCGCCCGAACCACAGGGCCTCCTTGCCGGTCAGGGTGCGGGTGCCCGCCTTGACCCGGCCCTCGTTGAGCTTCCCGTAGATGATGTCCTCGGGGACGGTCATCCGGACGCCGCCCACGGCGTCGATGATGTCGGCGAAGCCCCGCATGTCGACCAGGATGTAGTGGTCGACCCGCAGGCCGACGATCCCGCCGATGGTGCCCTTGAGCAGCTCGGGGCCGCGGCGCTCCTTGGGGACCCCGGGAACGACGTCGGGGTGGTTCTCGGCGTACTCGTACACCTCGTTGAGCAGCCCCGGGCTCTGCGGGCCGTCACCGGTGAACCCGTAGGGGAACCGGTCGCGCGCCGGCCCCGGGGGCATCGGGAAGCCCTCCAGGTTGCGCGGCAGGCTCAGCAGCACCGTGTCGCCCGTCTCGGTGTCCATGCTGGCCAGCGTCATGCTGTCGGTGCGCACGCCGACCCGGTTGGGGCCGGAGTCCCCGCCGAGCAGCAGCACGTTCACCCGGCGCTGCCCGTCCCAGGGATCGTCCTTGTCGATCTCCCGGCCGCCCGTCCCCGCCTGGAAGATGTCCGACAGGGTGTCGTTGGTGACCTGGCCGAGGTGGGCGGCGTACGCCAGCGGCAGCGCCACCAGCACGCACAGCACGCCCACGGCGGCGCCGCCGACGGTGCGGGTCACCGCGGTCAGCCCGCCCGGCCGGACGATGGCGTACGACCGGATCACGACCGCGGCCCACACCAGCCCGACCACCAGCAGGCCCACGGTGATGCGGGTGAGCCACTCCGGCTGGACGGCGATGGTCTCCAGGCTGCCCCGGAAGACGGTCACCGTGACGACGACCACGGACACCAGCGCGGTGAACAGGGCCATCAGCAGGGCCCCGGTCACGCGGCGGCCGGCCCACAGATGGGCCACCCCCCACAGGACCCCCGAGGCGAGCGTCAGCCCCAGGGCCCGCGGCAGGCTGCTCGCGGCCTCGCGTTCTCGGCGGGCCGCCGCCCTGGAAGCGGCGCGGCCGCCGGCCGCTCTCCTCGCCATATGTGCTCCGATCCCCGACGCACGGTGAAATAAGCCACCCGCCTACCTACTGGACGCGCAAGACCGGCCGACGGGTTGCGTGGTAGTGGACCGAACGCGAACTGTCACCGCACTTGGTGCACGTGTGGGCAAGAATACGCAATTGGGCGGAGGATGATCCGCGCGACTCGGAAGCCGCGGTGGTGACGCCCCGGGTCGGCCGGGGTCGAAGCCTGTGCCCAGGGAGCCGCGAGAGCGACGAGGGCGGCCGGCGCGGGCGCCGGGCCCCCCGACACGGGACCGGGGACGTCGAGGCGCCCCCGTGGCCGCTCAGGGGCGCGCCGGCTCACCAACTGGTGGCCAGCGGCATGCCCTCCGCGTAGCCCGATGTGCCCTGGACGCCGACCAGCGCCCGCACGTGGAACTCCTCCAGGCTTCGCGCACCGGCGTACGTGCAGGAGCTGCGCAGCCCCGCGACGATGGTGTCCACCAGATCCTCCACGCCGGGGCGCTGGGGGTCCAGGAACATCCGCGAGGTCGAGATGCCCTCCTCGAACAGCGCCTTGCGGGCCCGGTCGAACGGCGAGTCCTCCGCCGTCCGCAGCCGGACGGCCCGCGCCGAGGCCATGCCGAAGCTCTCCTTGTAGAGCCGCCCGTCCGCGCTCCGCTGGACGTCGCCGGGGGACTCGTAGGTGCCGGCGAACCAGGAGCCCACCATCACGTTGGCCGCCCCCGCCGCCAGCGCCAACGCGACGTCGCGGGGGTGCCGGACGCCGCCGTCGGCCCAGACGTGGCGGCCCAGCCGGCGCGCCTCGGTCGCGCACTCCAGCACGGCGGAGAACTGCGGCCGGCCCACGCCGGTCATCATCCGGGTGGTGCACATCGCGCCGGGGCCCACCCCGACCTTGACGATGTCGGCTCCCGCCTCGACGAGGTCGCGGACCCCCTCGGCGGTGACCACGTTGCCCGCCGCCACGGGCACCGCCGGGCGCAGCGCCCGCACCGCCGCCAGCGCGGCGATCATCTTCTCCTGGTGGCCGTGCGCGGTGTCGACCACCAGCAGGTCGGCCCCGGCCTCCAGCAGCGCCGCGGCCTTGCCCGCGACGTCGCCGTTCACCCCGACCGCCGCGGCGATGCGCAGCCGTCCGCGATCGTCGACGGCGGGCGCGTAGAGGGTGGCGCGCAGGGCGTTGGTCCGGGTCAGGACGCCGGTCAGCCGCCCGTCCGCGTCGACCACGGGGGCCAGCCGGTGCCCGCGGTCGTGCAGCCGGCCGAACGCCTCACGCGGGTCGACCGTGTCGGGCAGTGTGACCAGGTCGCGGGACATGATGTCGCGCAGTTGCGCGAAGCGGTCCACGCCCTGGCAGTCGGCCTCGGTCACCACTCCGACGGGACGATCGTCCTCGACCACGATGACCGCGCCGTGGGCCCGCTTGTGCAGCAGGCCGAGGGCCTCCCCGGCGGTGCCGGCGGGGGCCAGCCGGATCGGGGTGTCGAAGACCAGGTGCCGCCGCTTGACCCAGTCGATCACGTCCGCCACGACCTCGACGGGGATGTCCTGCGGGATCACCGCCAACCCGCCGCGGCGGGCGATGGTCTCGGCCATCCGGCGGCCCGACACCGCGGTCATGTTGGCCACCACGAGCGGGATCGTCGTCCCGCTGCCGTCGACGGTGGCCAGGTCGACCTCGAGCCGGGACCCGACCGCCGAGCGGCGGGGGACCATGAAGACGTCGTTGTAGGTCAGGTCGTGAGCGAGGCGCTCACCGTTCAGCAGTCGCACGGCGGTGGACACACCAATCTCGCCATAATCTCGCCATCTCGTCGGAGTCTTCAGTCTAGAAGCCCCGGACGGGTGGCCCCGCCGCGCCGGGGGCGCTCGGAGCGGCGGGGCGGTCCGCCATGACAGGACCCTGACCGGCGGGTGAGACCCGCCTTACGTTACGGGGGATCCTGACCGGGTTGTGAAGTTCCACATGCCCTACGGCATGGCGTGATCGTGAGATTTCACCGGTTCTCGGGTTACCTCTTGACGAAAATGCTGCATCATTGCACTTTTCTTACAAGTGCCTCAGGCGGTCGGCCGTCCCCTCGAACGAGGCGGCACGTGAACACCGGGAGCGACGCATGCATGTCAAGACCCGATACCCGGTGCTGTCCAGGGACGGTCCGGCCGGTTCCCGGGGCCCCGGGTGCCGATCTTCACCCGGGCCGGGCCCCTGCGAAGGGTCCGGGCCCCCTCGGGGCGCCTTCCGTGCCGCTGTCCGGCACGGGTCCCGGTCGCGCATTCGTCGCCGCTCGGGCCCCCCGCCCGACGCATCGACGGCGGCCGGGCGGGACGAACACGATCAAGATCAATATTTGACGGGTTACCGCCCGAAAATGGAATGATCTTACGGTCGGTGACATGACGATTCACTGCAGTCGAGGAGGAGACCCGTGCTGGATGCGGTCGACGCCGTGCTCGTCCGCGAGCTCCAGCGGGATGGCCGGGCCACGTTCCAGGCGCTGGCCGATCGCGTGGGGCTGTCCCGGACGGCGGTGCGGGCCCGGGTGCAGCATCTGCTCGAGACGGAGGTCGTGCGGGTCGTCGGCATCGTGCACTCCGCCGTCGTGGGCACCGAGGCGATCGGCCATGTGTCGATCACCGTCGGCGGCTCGGCGCGGGAGGTGGCCGAGAGCGTCGCCGAACGCCCGTGCGTCAGCTTCACCGCGCTCACCGCCGGGCCGTTCGACCTGGTGGCGCAGGTGCGCACCCGCGACGATCGGGCCCTGGCCGCCGAGGTGGACCAGCTCCGGTCGGTCCCGGGAGTGCGCGCCGCCGAGGTGTTCCGCTCGGTGTCCACCGTGCGGGACGCGCACTCGGTGGTGCGCGAGCTGGGCGACATCTCGCTCGACGACATCGACTGGCGGCTGCTGCAGGAGCTGCAGCGCGACGGCCGGGCGCCCTACACCCGGCTGGCGCAGGTCATCGGCCTGTCCCAGGCGGCCACCCGGGCCAGGGTGGTGAGGCTCATGCGCTCGGGGGTGATCCAGGTGACCGGGCTGGCCGATCCGCTGGCGCTGGGCGCCGCCGAGCTCGGCGGGTTCGGGCTGGTGGTGACCGGAGGCGTCCGGCGGGTGGCCGAGGCGGTGGCCGCCCAGTCCGGGGTGCGCTACCTGGCCAGCGGGTTCGGGCGCTACGACATCGTCGGGCTGGCCGAGGCGGCCTCGCGGGCCGGGCTGGTCGCGATCATGGACGCCATCCGGGCGGTGCCCGGGGCGACCGTCCGGGAGTCCTGGCACCATCTGGACGTCGTCAAGGAGTCGTACGCGGCGGAGCTGCCGGACAAGCCCACCGAGGTGTGACGCGGGCGCTGTCGCGGCTCAGTCGAGCGACAGCGCCACCTCCTCCAGGTCCAGCTCGTGCAGGACCCGGGAGAGCACCTCGTCGTCGATGCGCCGTTCGTCGCGCATGCGGATGAACACCTCGCGCTCGGCGGCGAGCATCTCGCGGCGCAGCCTGCGGTAGACGGCGGTGGGGACCTCCTGGCCGCCGGGGGCGGTGCCGCCGCCCAGCCGCTCCCAGGCCTTGAGCTGACGGTGCTCGGCGATGGTGCGCAGCCGTTCGACGACCTGCTCGTCCACGGCCTCCTCGTCGGCGGTCAGGGCCTCCAGCCGGTCCAGGGAGGCCCGGGCGGCGGCGTGCTGGGCGCCCGCCTCGGCCACCGCGTCCTCGTACCGCTCCCGTTCGCCGCCGAGCCCCAGCAGCCGGATCAGCGCCGGGAACGTCACGCCCTGGATCAGCAGGGTGCCCAGCACCGTCGTGAACGTCAGGAAGTGGATCAGGTCGCGCTCGGGGAACGGCTGCCCGTCGTGGGTGGTCACCGGGATGGCGAAGGCGGCGGCCAGCGACACCACCCCCCGCATGCCCGCCCACGACACCACCGTCAGCTCGCGGGCGTCCAGGCTCCGGTCGCCCTTGCGGGCCCGCCGTCGGGCCAGCACGGCGGGCGCCAGGGCCGTGGCGAACACCCAGAGGAACCGGGTCGCGACCACGGCGGCGAACACCGTCAGGGCCCACCACACGAGGGTGAGCGGATGCCGCCCCGACAGTCCCGCCAGGATCCCCGGGAGCTGCAGCCCGATCAGCAGGAAGACGACGCTCTCCAGCATGAAGATCGTCACCTTCCAGAACGAGTGGCCGATCAGCCGGGTCACCGCCGGGGAGGTGGAGAACCGATGGCCCAGGTACAGCCCGCTGACCACCACCGCGATCACCCCGGAGGCGTGCAGCGCCTCGGCGATCAGATAGGCCGCGAACGGGGCCAGCAGCGCCACCGCGTTCTCCGCCACCGGGTCGTCCAACCGGCTGCGCAGCCAGTGCAGCGGCGGCCCGGCCAGCAGACCGACCACCGCCCCGACCACCGCCGCGTACAGGAACCGCTCACCGCCGACGAGCAGCGAGAAGCCCTCGCCGACCGCCGCCGCCACCGCGACCCGGAAGGCGGTCAGCGCGGTCGCGTCGTTGAACAGGCTCTCCCCGACCAGCACCGTGACCACCCGGCGGGGCAGCCCCAGCCGCTGGGCCACGCTCACCGCCGCCACCGCGTCCGGCGGCGCGACGATCGCGCCCAGCACGAACGCGCCCGCCAACGGCAGCCCCGGCACGATCAGGTACGCCAGATACCCGACCGCCAGGGTGGTGAACAGCACCAGGCCGACCGACAGGTAACCGACGGGCCGGGCGTTCTCGCGCAGGTTGGGCAGCGAGCTCTCCCACGCCGCCGAGAACAGCAGCGGCGGCAGGAACACGAACAGCACGAACTCCGGGTCGAGCTCGAACTCCGGCGCCCCGGGCGCCACCGCGGCCAGCAGCCCCGCCACCACCAGCGCCAACGGGGCCGACACCCCGAACCGGCGTGCCAGGGCCGCCACGCCCAGTGCCGTGATCGGCACGGCCAACAGCCACAGCGCGTGCGTCGCCTCCATGCGCCCACCCCCCGCCGCTGATCATTTCAGGACGGGCGGCGGCGGGCTACAGGTGCTCCCGCACCCGGCGGTCTCGGGCCGCCTCCTTGGTGAAGGCCAGGAAGTCGCGGGCCACCGGCGGCAGCCGCCGGTACGCGTGCACCAGGCCGATCATCCGGCTGATCGGCGGCGAGAACGAGCGGACCACCAGCCCGCCGGTGTCGTCGAGCCGGCCGCGGTACCACAGCAGCGACCCCGTCCCGGCGCGGACCCAGCCGAGCCAGGAGTCGCGGTCGTCGGACTCCACCGCCGGCACTGGGCTCGCGCCCACGCGGTTGAGCAGCGTGTCCAGCTCCGCGCGGCGGGCGCCGCCCCGGGCGGGCATCACCAGCCGCATCCCGTCCAGCGCGGAGGGGGTCAGCGGCTCGCGCACCCGCAGCCCCGGCGGGGAGACCAGCACCACCTCGCGCTGCTCGACCGGATGCGCGGCCAGGTCGGCGGGCACCGGCAGATCGGCGATCGCCAGGTCGGCCCGCCCGTCGCGCAGCGCCGCCGTGATCGCGTCCCGTCCGCCGCACCGCACCACCCGGATGCGGGCGGCGGGCTGGTCGCGGGCGAACCGGGGGATCAACCACCCGGTCAGCTCGGCCTCCAACGCCAGGGTGGTGGCCACCCGCAGGTCGGGTCCGCGCCCGTCCGAGCGCGCCACCGTCAGCCCCTCGATCGCCTCGACGGCCTCCAGGGCGATCCTGGCCTGCCGGACGACCTGTTCGCCGACCGGGGTCAGCACGACCCCGCGCCCGGACCTGGCGAACAGCTCGACACCCAGCTCGCGCTCCAGCTCGCGGACGGCCCGCGACAACGCGGGCTGGGCGACGTAGAGCGCCTGGGCCGCCGACGTCATGGTGCCGTGGTCGGCGGTCGCCACGACGTAGCGCAGCTGCCGCAGATTCATGCCTCGACCGTATGGCAACGAACCGATGCGGTCTTGGACATAGCCGGAATCGGATTTGACATTTGCCGGTGACGGTCCGTTCCCCGGAACGACGCCGGGGCCGCGGGAGCCTTCTCAGGTCGGTCGGGAAGGGGACAGACGTGAAGATACGGCGCGGCGTCTCAGTCGCCGGAGGCCCGTCGAATGCCCTTCAGGGATTCCTCGAGAAGGCGCACGTGGCCGGATGAGGCCGCATACTCGGCGAGTGCCGCACATATGAACACGGCCAGAACCCGCGCGCGCAACTCGCGTTCCCGGGACACCGGCCCGTAGGCGGCGAGCATCGCCGCCCGGGCCTCCCCGACGAACGCGCCGTAGGCCAGCGACAGGTCCACCGCCGGGTCGGCCACGCACAGATCGCCCCAGTCGATGACGCCCGACGCCCGCCCGTCCGCGTCGACCAGCAGATGACGCGGGTGCAGGTCGCCGTGGCAGACGCGGTCGACGCCGTCGCCGGTGGAGGGCCCGAGGGTCTCCCCTTCGGCGAGGACGTCCTCGGTGGCGGGATCGGGACTCCACAGGCCCCGCCCGGTCAGCCGGTCCAGCCGTTCGCGGGCCATCGGCGCCCGCACGCTCGGGTCGCCGCGACGGAACGGATCGCGCGGCAGCCCGACGCCGGCCTCGGCCGCCGCCCCGGGGTCGTGCAGCGCCCTCAGGAACGCGCCCGCGTCCGCCGCCGCCTCCACCCTCGCGGCCTCCGGCAGGCCCGCCTCGGCCAGCTCACGCCCGGGAACGAGCCGGGCGCCCCAGAACGGCCAGGGGAACCCGTCGGCGGGCTCTCCGACGAACTCGGGGACGGGAATCGGGAGCGGCAGACGCCGGGCGAGCCCCGGCAGGTGATCGATCTCCCGCCGCACCCCCGGAAGGGCGATCTCGCGGCGCGGGAAACGGAAGACCCAACGCCCGCCGACCAGGAACACCGTGTTGTCCCAGCCGTTGGCCAGCGGCTCGACCGCGAGCCCTCGAAGGGCGGGGAACCGGCCGCCCACCAGGGCGGCGGCCTGCGCCGCCGACACCGCGTGCTCGGCGTCCCATTCCGCCGGCGCCGGGGGAGTGCCGTTCATGACGATCACGCTACCGGTGACCGGTCACCTGGTCTCGCGGGACGGTTCCAGCGGGGGAGACCCGACCCCGCAGTGGGACGTGCACTGCGGCTCGGCCTCCCGAGGGGCGGCGCGCAGCGCGTCGTCGCTCACCATGAAGAACGTCAGCACCGCGCCCGACGCCAGCAGCCCCGCGCAGATCACCATGGAGAGGGCGAAGCCGTCGGAGAAGGCCGCCGGATCGTTGTAGGCGTTGCCGGTGAGGCCCGTCAGCGGCGGGATGGCCGCCACCGCCAGCAGCCCCGCCGCCCGCGCCACCGCGTTGTTGACGCCGCTGGCCACCCCGGCGTGCCCGACGTCGGCGCTCGCCAGCACCGTCGCGGTGAGCGGCGCCACCACCGCCGACAGGCCCAGCCCGAAGACGATCACCGCGGGCAGCACCCCGGTGAGGTACGAGGCGTCCGCGCCGATGCGGCTCACCATCAGCATCCCCGCCGCCGCGACCACCAGACCGACCGTCATCGGCAGCCGGGGTCCGACCTTCTGCGCGAGGGCGCCCGCCCGCGCCGACAGCAGCAGCATCAGCACGGTGATCGGCAGCAGCGCGGTGCCCGCCGCGATCGGCGAGAACTGGGAGACCACCTGCAGGTTCAGCACCAGCAGGAAGAACATCACGCCCATCCCGCCGTACACCACGAACGTCACCAGGTTGACGGCCGAGAACTGCCGGGAGCGGAACACGTCCAGCGGCAGCATCGCCTGCGGCCCCCGTCCGTTGCTGCGGGCCCGCTCGACCATGACGAACAGCGTCCCGGCGACCACGCCCACCACCGCCGTCCCCCACACCAGCGCGCGGTTTCCCGACCCCTCCGGGGCCTCGGTCAGCGCGTAGGTCACCCCGGCCAGCGCCACGGCGGCCAGGACGGCGCCGAGCACGTCGAAGCGTCCGTGGGCGCGCGGGTCGGCGCTCTCCGGCACGTGCCGCACCGCCACCGCGATCACCACGACCGCCAGCGGGATGTTCACCAGGAACACCCAGCGCCAGCCCGCCGCCTCCACCAGCCAGCCGCCCACGAACGGGCCGACGGCCCCGGCCACGCCGCCCAGACCCGACCAGGCACCGACGGCGCGCGGCCGGTCGTCCTCGGCGAACGACGCCTGGATGAGCGCCAGCGACCCGGGCGTCAGCAGCGCACCGCCGATCCCCTGCAGGGCCCGCGCCGCGACCAGCGTGTAGACGTCCTGGGCGGCGGCGCACAGCAGCGAGGCGGCGGCGAACCAGGCCACGCCGATCACGAACACCCTGCGGCGGCCGTACCGGTCGCCCAGCGAGCCGCCCAACAGGATGAACCCGGCCAGCGTCAGCGTGTAGGCGTTCACCGTCCACTGCAGCCCGGCCATCGTGGCGTCCAGGTCCCGGGCGATGGCGGGCAGGGCCACGTTGACCACCGTGGCGTCCAGCATGGCCACGCCCGATCCCAGGACGGTGGCCAGCAGGACCCAACGTCCGGTGGGCGAGGACAGCCGGACGTCGGGCATCAGACGATCTGCTCGTCGACGAAGCACCAGCGCCAGTGCTCACCCGGCTGGAAGGACCGGATCACCGGGTGGCCGGAGCCCTCGAAGTGGTGCGAGGCGTGCCGCATCGGCGAGGAGTCGCAGCACCCGACGTGCCCGCAGTCCAGACACAGCCGCAGATGGACCCATCGCGTGCCCTGCTCCAGGCACTCCTTGCAGCCCTCCGGGGTCCCGGGCGCCGGCTCGGGCGCGGGCAGGTGGGCGACATGTTCACACGTGCTCATGGGGAAATCGTCGCACGAGGGATCCGGCGGCCCCCGGCCCGGTCCTCACCAGTGGTCGGGACTGACCGGCTCGTCCTCGGGGCGGCTCGACGCGGTCAGCAGACGCAGGTCGGACTCGACCATCATCGCCACCAGCTCCTCGAAGGCCACCTCGGGCTCCCACCCGAGCTGCTCGCGGGCCTTCTTGGGGTCGGCGCACAGCAGGTCGACCTCGGCGGGACGGGTGTAGCGGTCGTCCAGCACCACGTGGTCCTCCCAGTTGAGGCCCACGGTGCCGAAGGCCAGCTCGACCAGGTCGCGCACGGACTGGGTGCGGCCGGTGCCGATCACGTAGTCCTCGGGGCGGTCCTGGGCGACCATCATCCGCATGGCGCGGGCGTAGTCGCCGGCGTAGCCCCAGTCGCGCCGCGCCTCCAGGTTGCCCATCCGCAGCTCGGAGGCCAGCCCCAGCTTGATCCGGGCCGCGCCGAGCGACACCTTGCGGGTCACGAACTCCGCCCCGCGCCGCGGCGACTCGTGGTTGAACAGGATGCCGCTCACCGCGAACATCCCGTACGACTCGCGGTAGTTCTGGGTGATGTAGTGCCCGTAGGTCTTGGCGACCCCGTACGGGCTGCGCGGATGGAACGGGGTCCGCTCGTTCTGCGGGGTCTCCCGCACCATGCCGAACATCTCCGACGAGGACGCCTGGTAGAAGCGGATCTGCCCGGCGTCGGGCGTCCGGGACTGGCCGACGCCGGAGACCACCCGGATCGCCTCCAGCATCCGCAGCACGCCCATGCCGGTCACCTCGGCGGTGAGCTCGGCCTGCTGCCAGGACATCGGGACGTAGGAGATCGCGCCCAGGTTGTAGACCTCGTCGGGCTGGACCCGCTCCACCGCGGAGATCAGGCTGCCCTGGTCCAGCAGGTCGCCGGTGGTGATCTGGACGTCGCCGATGTGCTTGCGCAGCCGCGACACGTGCGGGTTGGCCTGGCCACGGACCATGCCCCACACCTCGTAGCCGCGCTCGAGCAGATGCTCGGCGAGGTACGAGCCGTCCTGCCCGGTGATCCCGGTGATGAGCGCTCGCTTGGACAGCGGAACCTCCCTGGCCGTTATGGGCAGTCCTCGTGTTCATCGGGCGCCGTGCTCGATGATGTGAAATACGAGGTTAGCGACCGTTCCGAGCCCTGACGAGTCGGGGCCGCCCTTCACCGAACCATCTTCGGTCACCCGCCGGTCGAGCCACGGTCAAGCGGTGGTCGACATCGCGTCGACCGGCCGGGACGGTCAGCCCGGCGCGGCCTCGCGCTGCCGGGCGCGGTAGGCGGCCACGTGCATGCGATTGCCGCAGGTGCGGCTGTCGCAGTACCGCCGGCAGCGGTTGCGGGACAGGTCGACCAGCACCCGCGCGCAGTCCGGCGCCTCGCAGGTGCGCAGCCGGTCCAACTCGCCCGACGCCACCACGTAGGCCAGCGCCATGCCGCCGTCGGCGGCCAGGTGCTCGGCCACCGGCGCCCCCGGCGCGAAGAAGTGCACGTGCCAGTCGTAGCCGTCGTGGTCGGTGAGGTGCGGGGTGGTGCGCACCCCGCCGACGATGCCGTTGATCAGATCCACCGCCGTGGGCACGTCGCCGGCGTCGAACACCGCCTGGAACCCGGTCCGCAGCGCCCGCACCCGCGCCAGGTCGCCGTCGGTCGGCTCCGGGACGTCGCTGAAGCGGTTGCGCTCCACGAAGGCGCGCAGCGCGATCAGGTCGCCCAGCCCCTCGGCGCCGGACGCCGCCGGGCTCGAGTTGACCAGATCCACCACGGTGCCGAGCGCGTGCTCGGTGTCATGCGTGAAGATCACATCGTCTCCAGTCTCGGCGACCCGCCGGTCGTCCGGCCCGGAGCCCCTCCCGATCCACCCTATGCGGGGAGCGGCGGGTGGTGCGGTGCCGCGCGGGGGCACGGGCCGTTGCCAGAGACCCTAACCCGTCCGGCGCGTCGCGGCCCCCGACGCCTCGAGACGCCCCCGCGCCCGCGCCTAGCGCGAGTAGAGCGGGTCGGCGACGACCGGGTAGAACGAGCCGTGGTGCTGCACCCGCATGATCACGGTGGAGCCCTCCAGCGCGTAGTCGGCCTTCACCGGGCGGAACATGGAGTCCGCGGCCCACGGGTTGTAGAACCGGCCCACCGTGGCGCCGTACCGCAGGTGGACCACGTCGTAGCCGCCGGAGGGCATGGCCTCCAGCGCGAGCCCCTCGCCGAGGCTCAGCGGGAAGCGGAACTCGGCGGGCGCGTCGGGGCCGTGCAGCACCGTGAGCAGGCGGATGCCGGAGGCGGTGGTCTGCGCGACGATGTCGGTGTCCACCTCCACCCCCACGAACACCCGCAGGCTCGGCCGCAGCAGGGTGGGCGCGGTGTCGCCGGCCGAGCACTCGATCCCGATGTGGATGCGCTGCCCGTCCCGCGTCGGCGCCCACGCGCCCTCGCGGGCCTGTCGGCCCCAGCTCACATCGGGGTTCTCCAGTTCCTGCGGCTCGTGCTTACCCCTGGCCACGAGAACCCGGGACGCGGCGTTCATGGCCGCGGCGGCACCGTCTCGCGCATGCCTCATGGCGGGCCCCCTCGCCTCCTGTGTCGATCCGACGGTCCTGCTACGCCGCTGCTCTGGTTTATCACGACGGCGCACGTCACGGCGTGGTTTGGGCTGTTAGCGTGCTGTTTGGCCGTCATATGCGCCGTGCGGAGTTGGACCTTACACCAACCGCCCGCCTGGAACGGGCAGGACCTGCCTGCTCAGGACCGCGTCCGCGCCATGGCGAACGTCACCCCCGACCGGTGCCCGGGTTCGTGCAGGATCTCCTGGTCGGCGGGCAGCAGTCGGGTCGCCGTGCCCAGGGGCTCCCCGGTCCCGGGGTTACGGGCGAACCTCGGGAACGAGCCGCCGGAGACCTGCACCCGGATCCGGTGCCCGACCCCGAACCGGTACGCCGTGGGCCACAATCGGACGTCGACCGCCCGCACGCCCTCCACGTCGGCGGGGAACCGCTCCGGTGTGACGCGCTGCAGACCGTCGCACACGTTGAGGGACACACCCTGCGGATCCACGTCGCACACCCGCACGAACACATCGGTGTACGCCCGGCTGCAGCGCAGCGCGATCCGCGCGGTCACCGGGCCGATCACCTCGACCGGTGCGTCCAGCGGCGCACTCGTGAAGACCAGGACGTCGGGCCTGGCCTCCAGGGCGGCGTTGTCCTTGCGCCCCGCGGCCCTGCCGTCCAGCAGCGGGCCGCCCACCCCGGGTGTCGGGTCGGCCGGGTCGTACCGGAACCGGCTGGGCGGCGAGGGCCCGGGGGAGTGCGCGCTGAGCCCGCCCGAGGGCTGCAGGAACCACGTGCGGGGCTCGGTGTCCGGAGGCGGCCAGTCGGGATAGTCGCGCCACTCCTCCGCGCCCTGCACGTAGAGCCGCACGGCCGCGTCGCGCAGCCCCGACCGGTCGCCGGTCACGTGCGCACGGAACCACTGGAGCGCCTCGGTCATCGCGACGCCGAGGGCCGCCCGGTCCGAGTGCGTCCACGGGCCGATCGTCAAGTGGGGTCGACGCCCGGCGGCCCGCAGCGCCGCGTAGTCCTCCAACTGCGAGAAGAGGAACAGGTCGTGCCAGCCGCCGACCATGCTCACCGGGGCGGTCACGTCGCCGACGCGGGCGCGGTGGTCGCGGTCCCCCTCCCAGTACGGGTGACCGGGGGAGTCGGAGGCCAGCCACCGCTGGTACCACTCGACCGGCCGACCGACGGCCTTCGTGTCGGCCTCCGACAGCGGCAGGTGGGTCATCGCCGCCAGCGTCCGCCGCCCGCCCCGCAGGTCGTGCAGCAGCGCCCGGAGCGGCCCGCCCTCCCGGGCGGTCATCATCGCGCTCCAGTTGAGCGCGCCGCGCAGCGTGTAGGCGTCGCCGAGGTAGGTCTGGTCGCGGAACTGCGAGGCGCTGACCATCGGCGCCATCGCGGTGATCCGGTCGCCCGCGTCGGGCGCCATCGCCCACTGGGCGTAACCCAGGTAGCTGGGGCCGAAGGTGAGCAGCCGGCCGTTGAACCACGGCTGCTTCTCGACCCAGTCCAGCGTGGCCGCCCCGTCGGCGCGCTCGTGCCCGAACGGGTCGAACCGCCCGCCGGAGCCCCCGGTGCCCCGGCACGCCTGGACCAGCACCTGATGGCCCCGCTCGGCGAACGGCCGGCACAGACCCGCCCCGAGGAGCCCGCCGCGACCGTACGGGGTGCGGATCAGGACGGTCGGGGCGTTCGGCACCCGCCGGGGGAGGTAGAGGTCGGCGAGCAGCGCCACGCCGTCGGGCATCGGCACGCGCAGCCCCCGGCGCACCTCCACGTCCCGGGTGACGGCGGGGGGAAGGCCCAGGACCCGCTCCGCGATCCGGCTCAGCAGCGCCATGCGGACACCCTAGAGGATCGGAAAATGCGTTGCAGGCGAAGCCGGATCGACCGCATTATCGAAGCGTCGAAAGAGCACGGAGGAAAGTCCCGAAGGGGTGAGCCACCGGTTAGGCGGCTGGTCTCCAAAACCAGCGGAAAGTGGGTTCGACTCCCTCCGCCCCTGCGTTGTCCGATCGGGCCCCATGGGCCTGCATGGGAGCGTTCCCGCCTTGTATGCGGCAATTCCGGATCCGTTTCCCGACGACGGAACGGCCCCGGCGCGCTCGCGCCGGGGCCGCCGGAGAGATCACATTTCTCGGCGCATGCCGGTTCTCCGGTCGCCGATCAGAGAACGGCCGGCATCGGGCCCGTCCCGGCCAGCGCGGCACGGCGCTCCGTCACCTCGGTCAGCACCTCCGACAGGCGGTCCAGCGACCGGGCGATCCAGGGCAGCCCCGTCGGGTCCGGCGAGGCCAGCGCCTCCAGCCGTTGCCCGTCGTCGTCCCCGTACAGCAGGGCGGTGGCCACCCGCAGACGCAGCGCCGACTCGGGCTCGCCGAAGGCGCTGCCGGGCAGCGTGCCCACGCCGTGGCGGTCGAGCAGCAGCGCGCTGAGGTCGGCGGACGTGTGGACGCCGTGGTTCGCGGCCAGCCGTTCGGCCAACGGCCCGAAGTCCGGATAGAGGTAGAACGACGCCTGCGGAGCCGGGACGCGGGCCCCGGCCGCCGAGAAGCGCCCGGCGACCGCCCGGACCACCGCCGCGTGCAGCGCGCGGCTCCGATCGACCCGCGCCACCAGCTCGGGCGGCTCGCGGAAGGCGTACGCGGCGGCGCCCTGGATCGGCGCCGGGGCGCACGACCAGATCTCGCTGACCGCGCCCAGCAGGTCGGCCCGCAACACGCGGCCTCGCGGGCCGTCGGGCATGCGCGCGACGCCCAGCCGCCAGCCCCCGGCCGCCAGGTGCTTGCTCAGCGCCGTGGTGACCACCGTGCGCTCCGGCGCGTACCGGACGGGGCTGGTCACCCCGCGGCCGGGGTCGTGCACCAGGTCCCGGTAGATCTCGTCGGAGACGATCACCAGGTCGAGTTCGCGGGCCACCTCGCACAGCCGGCGAACGGTCGCCGGGCGGGCCAGCCGGCCGGTGGGGTTGTCGGGCAGCGTCACCACCACGGACCGGACGTCGCGGCCCTCGCGGCGGGCCCGCCGGACGGCCTCCGCCAGCAGGTCGGGGTCGGGGACCCCGCCCTCGTCCGGCGGTGTCGGCACGAACAGCGCCCCGGCCCCGGTCAGCGTCGCCTGGGCGGCGTAGCTGACCCAGCTCGGGCGGGGCACCGCGACCGCGCCGCCGATGACCAGCAGCAGTCCGAACAACAGCGCCTTGCTCCCGGGCCCGGCCACCACGAGCCCCGGATCGGTGGGCACCCCGCGACGCGCCCAGTAGCCCGCCGCCGCGGCCCGCAGCTCCTCGGAGCCGGCGACCGGGCCGTAGGCGTTGCGCCCGGCGGCCTCGGCCAGCTCGCGCCGCAGCGCGGGATGGACGGGCAGCCCGGCCTCGCCGAAGCCCATGGGCAACACCGGGACCCCTGCACGCCGCATGCGGTCGAGCGTCTCGTTCGCGGCGAGGGTGGCGGAGATCCCGGTGCGTCGAGAGGAGGGCTCGGCCGAGGCGGCGTCGGATCGTTCAGGGAAGGGCATGGCTGCTCCAGACAGGGTGAGAGGAGGGCGTACCGGCAGGTCACGAGGGGCCCCTGAGGGGCGTCGCCTCATCGTTTACCCCTTTGAAGCATCATCACAAGCGAGTCTTCACGAGGGCGACCATAAGATGCCCTTATGCTCGACCTCCGCCGACTGCGTTTGCTCAGCGAATTCGCGCGCCGGGGCAGCATCGCGGCCACCGCCGCGGCCCTCGGGTACACCCCGTCCGCGGTGTCCCAGCAATTGGCCGCCCTCGAACGCGAGACGTCCACCGCCCTGCTGGACCGCACCGCCCGCAGCGCCGAGCTCACCGACGCCGGCCGCCGGCTGGCGCTGCGCGCCGAGGACATCCTCACCATGGTCGAGGCGGCCGAGGCGGAGCTGTCCGCCGAGGCCGACACCCCGACCGGTCGGGTGGTGATGACGGCCTTCCCGACCGCCGCCGTCGCCTTCGCCCCCGCGATCGCCCGCAGCCTGGCCGAGCACCCCCAGCTCACCTTCGCGCTACGGCAGTCCAGCCCCGGCACCGGCCTGGCCCAGGTCCAGTCGGGCGAGGCCGACATCGCGCTGGTGGACGACTGGACCGGCTCCCTGGCGCGTCAGGCGCCGTCCAGCCTCAAGCTGTTCCATCTGCGGCGCGACCCGCTGGTGCTGGTGCTGCCGCCCTACCACCCGATGTCCGACCCGGCGGAGCCGGTGGACCTGCGGGCGCTGCGCGACGAGCCGTGGATGGCCACGCCGCCGGGCGAGCCGTCCCGGCAGGCGTTCGACCGGCTGCTGGAGGGCGCGGGCGGGGCGCCGCCGGTGGCCTGGGAGTTCGAGGGCCTGCACACGCTGCTCACGCTGGTGGCCCGGGGCATCGGCATCGCGGCGCTGCCCGCGCTGGCCCTGGTGGGCGGCGACTCCGGCGTCGCGGTGCGGGAGCTGCCCGGCCGCCCGCAGTCCCGCGAGGTCTACGCCGTCGCCCGCACCGCCAGCGTCCGGCGGCCCTCCGTGGCGGTGACTCTGCGCGCGATCTACGCGGCCGCCCAGGAGCCGCTGAACGACGCCGACCGACACCCGGTCTGATCAGGCGGGGGGCGCGAGGGCGGGGCCGGCGGCGCCGAGCCGCCCGTCCCCGAGGTCGGCGTGCCGTCCGGCGTCCCGACCCGCGCGGTAGCCGTCGGCGCGCAGCCGGTGCCGGCGCGGGCGGCCCAACACCGGGAACCGCGCGTCGAACTCGGCGGCCACCCGGCGTTCCTCGCCCACCAGCACCAGCGCCCGCGAGCCGCCCTCCCCGGCCCCGACGGCCTCGTCGCGCAGGCCGTCCCGCGCCGCCTCGACGCGTCGGGCGACCGCGTCGGCGTAGCCCACGAGGAACGCCCGGAAGTAGTTGTTGGCCCACCGACTGCGGTCGGACCTGCGGGCGAAGGCGGCCTCGGGCACCGCGCCCATGTAGTCGTCGGTCTCGCGGCGTCCGGCCTGTTCCATCTGCAGCTCCAGCGACGGCAGGAGCAGGGACAGCGCGTCCCGGGCGGCCCGCGTGGTGACGACCAGCAGGGTGATGTCCTGGCGGTGCGTGCCGTCGCCGCGGACGGCGTACCGGCCGCCGAACGCCCTGATGACCGCCCCGGCCGCCGCCGAGCGGGCCCGCGCGTGGCCCCCCGCGCCGATCGCGATCCGCTCCCAGTAGACGACGGGGTCGTGCCGCTCGCCGCGGTCGGCCCGCAGCGCCGCCTCGTCGAGGGCGTGCCGCATCATCAACTCGGCCGCCTTGGCGTGCGCGGCCTCGGCCTCGGGTCGAGGGGTGGTCGGATGCTCGGCGCGGGCCAGCAGCGCCCGCACCCGCGCCTCGACCTTGGCCGCGTCCACGTCAGAGGCCCTTCACCGCGAGCCCGACGAGCGCTCCGGCGCCGATCAGCCACGCCGAGTTCAACCGGGTGCGCCACAGCGTCGCGAACGCGGCCACCGCCAGCACGACCGTCAGCGGGTCGATCAACGCCGTCCGGCCGAGCTGGAACGACACCCCCGCCATCAGGGCCAGCGCGGTCGCGTTCACGCCGTCGAGCAGCGCCGCCGACCAGCGCGCCGAGCGCATCCGGTCCGCGAGCCGGGTCAGCAGCGCCACCAGCGCGAACGAGGGCAGGAAGATGGCCACGGTGGCCAGTATCGCGCCCCACCAGCCCGCGGCCACGTAACCGACGAACGTGGCCGTGGTGAACAGCGGGCCCGGCGTCACCTGGCCGATGGACACCGCGTCCAGCAACTGCTGCTCGGTCAGCCAGCCGAGCCGCTCCACGAAGTCGCCGCGCAGGAACGCCAGCAGTACGTAGCCGCTGCCGTAGAGCACCGAGCCGATCTTGAGCATGGTCCAGAACAACTGCGGCAGCCGATCGTCGTGCGGTGCCGCCAGCAGCAGCGGGAGCACCGCCGCCCGGTCGGCCCGCAGCCGCGCCCCCGTGCGCCAGGCCGTCACCAGCATTCCGCCGACGGCCAGCACCAGCAGCTCGTTCGCCCCGGCCAGGTACGCGGCCAGGGCGGCGGCGGCCACGACGCACAGCAGCGGCCCCCGCAGCGCGGTGCGCAGCAGCCCGAGGAGGGCCCAGGCGATGATCCCGGTGACCACGGGTTTGATCCCGTACAGCAGCGCCTCGGCACCCGGCGTGGTGCCGTACCGGACGTAGGCCCAGGCCAGCGCGGCCACCATGACGACCGCGGGCATGATGAAGCAGATCCCGGCGACCAGGAGCCCCCGCCACCTGCCA
This sequence comes from Thermomonospora umbrina, assembly GCF_003386555.1. Lineage (GTDB taxonomy): Bacteria > Actinomycetota > Actinomycetes > Streptosporangiales > Streptosporangiaceae > Thermomonospora > Thermomonospora umbrina. The sequence continues at coordinate 6,198,033 of NZ_QTTT01000001.1, forward strand.
CGGTCATGGCCGAGATGGATGGCCAGCTCGGTGGAGCTCGGCCCCGGGATCAGGTTGGTCGCCCCCACCAGGTCCAGGAACCGCTGCTCGTCGACCCACCTCCGGCGGCGGACCACCTCCTCGTGCATCATCGCGATGTGCGCCGCCGGGCCGCCGAAACCGATCACCCCCAGCTTGAGGAACAGGCCCGCCAGCTCCCGCAGCGGATGCGCGGGGCGGTCCGCGGGGGTTTCGGCGGAGGCGTTCATGACGCACAGTCTGCCGATCTCCGGTCCGATCATGAACCCCGGAGCCTCCCCGGGCGATCCCACCGAGGTCCGCCCGTTCGGGTGGAACGCTCGCGGCGGCGGTGACGACGCGGACGGGGCGGCCCGCGACCGGGCGCGGTTTCCGTCTCGTCGGCGTCGATCATCACGTACCGTGGTGCGGATCGTGCCCGTACTTCCGGCCGGCTCGGGAGCCCTCCCCACCATGCCTGAGATCGACCAGCCCTCCCCCCCTCACCCCCACGGCTTCGAACTGCCCCGGCTGACCGCCATGCTGTGGCACGCCCTGCCGCGCTTCGTCGAGGGCGTCATCGCCCCGGTCGCCGTGTTCTACGCCGCCTTCGCCCTGCTGGGCCTCAACGGCGCGCTGATCGCGGCGGTGGTGTGGGTGTACGGCGGCATCGGCTGGCGGCTGGCCCGGGGCCACGGCGTCCCCGGCATGCTGGTGCTGGCCGCGCTCGGGGTGACGGTGCGGGCGGCGCTGGCCGCGGTCACGGGCAGCCCCGTGGTGTTCTTCCTCCAGCCGACCCTGGGCACCCTGCTGGTCAGCATGACCTTCCTGGCCTCCGTGCCGCTGCGCCGGCCGCTGGCGCAGAAGATCGCCACCGACATGGTGCCGATGCCCGAGGCGTTCCTGGGCCATGAGCGGGTCCGCCGGTTCTTCCTGCGGATCTCGTTGCTGTGGTCGCTGGTGTTCCTGGTGAACGCGGCGGTCAGCCTCTGGATGCTGTTCCACGAGTCGATCGGGACCTACCTGTGGGTCCGCACCGGCCTGGTCGCGGTCCTCGGGGCCGCCGCGGTCGCGGTGTCCGTCCTCGGGTTTCGGCGCTGCCTGCGTCATGTGAACGGGGAAGCCGCGCCGATCTGAGCGCGCCCCGACGACCCCGCGAACCTTTTCGGCGTGCCGGGCGTCTGTATGTCTTGGATAGATTTTTCGCCAAAGGGGTCGAAGTTCGGGATATGGGGGATCGTGTGAGCGGCAAGGGGAGACTCCGGCTGATCGCGGCGGGCGCGGTGACCGTGTTCGTCTCCGGCTGCAGCGGGGGCGGCGTCGGGGCGCTCACCTCGGAGGCCAAGGCGGCCACGGTGACCGTCACCCCCGCCAACGGCGCGGGCGCGGTGGCGCCGGACGCGCCGATCCAGGTCAAGGTCTCCGACGGCACCCTGGAGAACGTGACCGTCACCGGCGGCGCGGTGCCCATCGGGGGCAGTCTCACCGCCGACCGCACCAACTGGCGCTCGGAGCGGACGCTGGTGCCCGGCACGTCCTACACGGTCTCCGTGCGGACCAAGAACGGCGACGGCGAGGCCGCGGCCTCCACGAGCACGTTCACGACGCTCATGCCGAAGAAGACGCTGGAGATCGCCGACGTCACGCCCAACGTCAAGGGCGAGAAGGTCGGCGTGGGCATGCCGATCATGGTGCGGTTCGACCGCCCGGTGACCGAGCGCGCCTCCGTCGAGCGCGCCCTGCAGGTCACGCCCGAGAAGCCGGTCGAGGGCGCCTGGCGGTGGATCGACTCCCAGCAGGTCATCTACCGCCCGAAGACGTACTGGCAGCCCCACCAGAAGGTGCGCTTCACCGCGCGGCTGGCCGGGGTGCGGGGCTCCGAGGGCGCGTACGGCACCAAGGACAGCTCGTACACGCTCGAGATCGGCGCCAAGCAGATCACCACCGGCAACATCAACGGTCACCACGCCACCGTGACCCGGGACGGCAAGAAGCTGCGCACCATGCCGTTCAGCGCGGGCAACGGGACCACCCGCGAGTACACCACCACGAGCGGCGTCCACCTGCTGATGGAGAAGGCCAACCCGGTCAAGATGACCGCGCCCGGTCGGCAGAAGGGCGACGCCGGCTGGTACGAGCAGATCGTCGACCACGCGGTGCGCATCTCCAACAGCGGCGAGTACTTCCACTCCGCGCCGTGGTCGGTCGGGTCGCAGGGGCAGGCCAACGTCAGCCACGGCTGCCTGAACCTCAGCCCCTCGAACGCCGCCTGGTACTACGGCATCGCGCAGCGCGGCGATGTGGTGAAGCTCACGGGAACCAGCCGAGAGCTCGAGTGGAACAACGGGTGGGGCTTCTGGCAGTTGTCCTACTCCGAGTGGAAGAAGGGCAGTGCCCTGGACTGACCCGTCGGTCCGGATACCCGCCCAGGGCGGCGGTCCGACCCCGAAGGCCCCCGGATGAAAGATCCGGGGGCCTTCGACGGATAAGGCGGGGAAGCGCCGATACGGCAACACTTCGATCTCGACCGGCCGGAATACCTGCGGTCCGGTCATGAACGACGACTTTTGTCGCTAATGTCGGTCCGGAATAGGCAGGGTCTGGGAGGTTCAGGGTGCGTATGCGCGGTGTGGGTGCTGCGGGGGTCACGGGGGCTGTGGTGCTGCTCACGGCGACGGCATGCTCGGGCGGCGGCGACGGGGGTGGCGGGAAGGGGAACATCGTCGCCGGTCAGGACGATGTCTCGGCGCCCCAGGTGACGATCACGCCCGGCACGGGGACTCAGAAGGCCCTGCCCGACCAGGGCGTGGTGGTCAAGGTCGGCAACGGCACCCTGGAGCAGGTCCGGGTGACCGCCAAGGGCAGGCCGGTGTCGGGGGAGATGTCCTCCGACAAGACCACCTGGAAGTCGCGGACGCTGGTCCCGGGCGCCGCGTACGAGGTCTCGGCGGTCGCCCGCAACCCCAAGGGGAAGACCACCACGGCCACCAGCAGCTTCCGCACCCTGAAGACGAGCAGCCCGCTGCGCGTCGTGGACATGGTCCCGATGTCGGGGGAGAAGGTCGGCGTGGGGATGCCGATCACGCTGACGTTCAACCGGTCGATCGCCGACCGGGACAAGCGGGCGGTGGAGCGGGCCCTGGAGGTCAAGTCGACCAAGCCCGCGACCGGCGCCTGGTTCTGGGTCGGGGACACCCAGGTGATCTTCCGCACCAAGAACGACGAGTACTGGGAGCCCAACCAGACCGTGTCCCTGCGGGCGCGGCTGGCCGGGGTCAGGGCCGGCAAGGGCGTCTACGGCACCGCGGACTTCGGGCGCAGGTTCAAGATCGGCGACTCCCACATCTCGGTGGCCAGCACCAAGACCAAGAAGATGATCGTCAAGGTCAACGGCAAGACCGTCAAGAAGACCGGGATCAGCGCCGGCAAGGGCGGCCGGGTGGTCAACGGCGTCGACACCTATCTGACCACCAGCGGCGTCCACCTGACCATGAGCAAGCACCGGGTCGAGCGGATGACGTCCCAGTGGATGGGCGTGGACCCCAAGGACAAGGCCAACGGCGGCTACGACCTGCTGCTGCCGCACGCCGTGCGGATCTCCAGCACCGGGGAGTACGTGCACGCCAGCCCCGACCGCTACTGGGCGTTCGGGAACACCAACGCCAGCCACGGCTGCGTCAACGCCCCGCCGCCGTTCGCCGAGTGGTTCTACAACCTGTCCTACCGCGGCGACGTCGTCATCGTGACGGGCAGCAAGCGCAGCCTGCCGTGGAACAACGGCTGGAGCTACTACGAGATGTCCTGGAGCCGGTGGGTGAAGGGCGGCGCCCTCGACCGCGAGGTCACCACCGGCTGAGTCGTACCGTCCGCACGGCCCCGTCGCCCGGCGGCGGGGCCGTCCGATCCGGGCATTCTCTAGTAAATAAGTAGGAAATATTGACTTCATGATCCGAACGTGTTTGCATCGGGGTGTCCGAGTTCGCCCCCTCGCTCACCCCTGGAACGTGACAGGCCCCGTCGAGGGGCCGCCCGTCCGCCGCGGCGCTCCTCGAAAGGACCTTGGGTCGATGACCGAACTGCTGCCCGATCGGGTGATCGACGAGGCCCGGTTCCGCCGGGCGCTGGGCCTGCACGCGGCCGGGGTCGTCGTGGTCACCGCCGCCTCCGGGGACGGCCCGGCGGGGCTCACCGCCACGTCCTTCTCCTCGGTCAGCCTGTCCCCGCCGCTGGTGTCCTTCTACGTGGCCCGCACGTCCACGACCTGGCCGTCGATGGGCGACGCGGGTCGGTTCGCGGTGAACATCCTGGCCTCCGCTCAGGCCGACCTCGCCGCCCGTTTCGCGCAGCGGGGCGTCGACCGCTTCGCCGCCCCGACCGGGTGGCGGCCCGACGCCGACGGCACCCCGCTGCTCGACGGGGTCTGCGCCCATCTGCTGTGCGCCCTCCACGCCACGCTCGACCTGGGCGACCACACCCTGGTCGTGGGGCGGGTGACCGGCATCTCGATCCGGGAGTCGGGCCGTCCGCTCCTCTACCATCGCGGCCGTTTCGGCGACTTCCGCCCGCAGGGCCGCTGACCCACCCGCCGCGACGACCGGCCTCCTCGGCCGTACCGGGACGTCCCTGCTCAGGGCTCGGGTGGAGGGCGGTAGTTTGTGGCGTGTTGCGGAGCCGACGGACCGAGCCTGGAGACGCCATGCCGACCTTCAAGAGGCCGTTCGGCTTTCAACCGCTGGAGCGGCAGCTCGCTCAGCGGCAGGCCGAGCAGCGCGCGAACCCGGTTCCGCAGGGCAGGTACTTCGACCACCCCACGGCGAAGTACCTGTTCGTCCTCGTGCTGATCATCACGGTGGTGCTGCACGTCGCGGCACTGGTCGTGTTCGGCGTCCTGGGCTTTCACTAGTACCGTTCTGCTCCCCGACCCCGATCCGGGGTCTCCGATGCCGCAGCGGGCGCCGAGCGCGCCCCGATGGGAGGTTCAATGTCCGGTGGTCATGGCGGACGACCCAGCTCGTGGGTGGTCGTCGGCGTCAGCATCACGGGGTTCACCGTGGGCGGCGTCGCCCTGTGCATCGGTCCCAACTGGGTGGTGTTCGGCGTGGGCGCCGCGATCGTCGCGATCAGCGCGGTGCTCGGGCTCGCGGTCGGGATCCTCTCCGACGTGGTGGTCGACGAGCCGCGCGTGATGCAGCCGGTCGCGGCCGGCGCGCCGGCCGGGCGGGTCGAGGGCGAGGTCGAGGGCGAGGTCCCCACGGCGACGGACCCCGAGCAGCGCCCGCACGGCTGATCCGGTCCCGCGACGCCCTGGGCGGTTCGGGGTGATGCGGCGGAGTATTTGGTGTTCGAGCACATAGACGTCGGCGTGGACGGATCGTTACTTTCGCGTAGCCCCCACCCCCTAGCCGAAGTTGGTGTTCATGCAAGCGCCGTTCCGCGGGCTCGCCCTGACCGCCCTGGGCTCCGCGACCCTCCTGTCGTCCGTCCTCGTCCCGGCGTCCTCCGCCTCCGCCTCCACCGACCCCCGACCGGTCGTCCGGGCGCTGGCCACGACCGCCGACGCGCAGTCCCGTGTCGGGTCCCTGTGGACCGCGGCCCGTATGCGCTCCGCGGTGCCCATGGAACGACTCCTGTACTTCGGCGGCCCCGCCCGCGGAACGGTCGCTCCGCAGGCGTACCCGGACAAGGGCTCCGCCTGGACGGGCGGCGGTCAGGTGGTGAAGTCCACCGGCCGGGTGTTCTTCACCTACCAGGGACGCGCCGCCTCCTGCTCGGGCAGCGCCGTGGTGAGCCGGAACGAGAGCACCGTCATCACCGCCGGGCACTGCGTCAAGCTCGACGGCGCGTGGCACTCCGACTGGGTCTTCGTCCCCGCCTATGAGAACGGCAACGCGCCGTTCGGCAAGTGGACGGCCCGCAAGACGCTGGCCACCGCCCAATGGGGCGCCACCGAGGCCATCCAGTACGACATCGGCGCGGCCGTCCTCAACCCGCTCGACGGCAGATCGCTCACCGATGTCGTCGGCGGGCGCGAGGTCGCGTTCAACCAGCCCAAGCGCCAGCCCATGTACTCGTTCGGCTACCCGGCCGCCGCGCCCTACGACGGCTCCAGGCTGACCTACTGCAGCGGCTCCACCACCGTCGCCTTCCTGCTCGGGACCATCGGCATGGCCTGCACCATGACCGGCGGCTCCAGCGGCGGCCCCTGGTTCCTCAAGTTCGACGAGGCCACCGGGTCCGGGGTCCTCAACTCGGTCAACAGCTACAAGCTGAACCTGCCGTTCCTCAGCGGCAACATGTACGGCCCCTACTTCGGCGACGACGCGAAGTCCCTGTACGACCAGGCCCAGGACGCCTAGTCCGCCGGCCGGGGTGACACCGACCTTCCCTCTGACGGTCTGCAACCGCCCTTGAGCGCCGAGTAGCGTCGAGGATTGTGGCGGGCGACGGCGTGGACGCGATCCGGTCGTCCGCCGTGACGCGAAGGGAGTTCGCGGGGCTGGCCGGCCTCGCGCTGACGCCCCGGTCGACGGCCGTCCGCGAGGAACGCCACCGCGTGGTGATCATCGGGGCCGGGGTGGGCGGAGCCGTCGCCGCCTTCCGGTTCGCGCGGGCCGGCGTCGACAACGTGGTGCTGGAGCGCGGCCGGCGGTGGCCGATCACCCCGGCCGCCGACACCTTCCCCCGCGTGCCCTCCGTCGACGAACGGCTGTTCTGGCTGGACGGCGGGGAGTCGACGCCGGCCTCCGGCGTTCCGGTGCCGCCCGAGGTCTTCGGCGTGCTCACCCCGGTGACGGCCTCGGCGCGCTCCACGGGGCTGCTGGACGTCGTGGCGGACGACGCGCTCACCGTCGTCTGCGGAGCGGGGGTCGGCGGCGGCACCCTGGTCTACGCCGGGGTCCTCCTGCAACCGCCGCCCGAGGCGTTCCACCTGGTCTTTCCCCCGGAGGTCGACTACGGCGAGCTCGACCGCGTCCACTACCCGCGCGCCCGGCGTCGCATGGTCTCCGCGGTCCTTCCCGACGACCTGCTCGCCCACCCCCGCTACCGTTCCCATCACCTGTGGCGCTCCGCCCTCGCGTCCGCCGAACGTCCGGTGGAGCGGCTCACCGTCAACTACGACATCGGGATCCTCCGGGCGGAGCTGACCGGTGGGGCCGAGCCCGCCGCCACCGTCGGGCAGTACGTCTTCACCGGCTGCGACAGCGGCGCGAAGATGAGCGTGGACCGCACCTACCTGGCCCGCGCCGAGGCCACCGGCAGGACGCGGGTGCGGCCCCTGCACCACGTCGTCGACATCGCCCAGAACCGCGACGGCACCTATCGGGTCACCGCCGACCGGCTCGCGGTCGGCGGCGCGGTGATCGGCAGGGTCGTGCTGCACTGCGACGCCCTGGTCCTGGCCGCCGGCGGCGTGCACACGCCGCGGCTGCTGGTCACCGCCCGCGACACGGGGGCGCTGCCCCGGCTCAACGAGTCCGTGGGCCGGGGCTGGGGCACGAACGGCGACCACGCGATCCTGATCAAGACCTTGGCGGCGGCGACCGGCGCGCCCCAGGGCGGCCCTCCGGCGTTCATGGTCCGCAACCAGGAGGGCACCGCCGTGCTCATGCACGCCCCCTTGCCGCTGCCCGTCGAGTCCGGGCTGCTGGCGTGCCTGGGCATGGGCATCCCCGACCGCCTCGGCCGCTGGACGTATGACGGCTCCGCCGCACGCGCCCGGCTCGACTGGGCGCCCGGGAGCGATGCCACGGCCCGGCGGGCGGTCGCCGATCTCGCCCGGCAGGCGGCGCGGGGCGTGCCGTTGGGCGCCGTCGTCGTCGAGCCCTTCGGGGCGCGCCCGCTGACCGTTCACCCGCTCGGCGGCGCGGTGATCGGCGAGGCGACCGACACGTACGGACGCCTGCACGGCTACGACCGCCTGTACTGCCTGGACGCGGCCCTGCTGCCCGGGTCCGCCGCCGCCGTGAATCCGGCGCTCACCATCGCGGCCCTCGTCGAGCGCTGCCTCGACCGCATCCTTCGCGAGGACTTCGCCCGCTGAACCCGGGACCGCGCCCGAGCGTCAAGAGATCCTTGACATACGGCGAGCGTCAATGAATCCTTGACGTTATGACGCGCCATGTCTGGATCTCCTCGGTCGCGGTGGTGTTCCTGCTCGCCGTGCAGACCGCGACCGACAGCACACCGCTCCTGGTCGTTCTCGTGGTGGCCGGGCTCGCCACGTTCGCGGCTGGCATCGCGACGGCCGCCGCGCGGACCCGCGGGCCCTCCGCCGACCCCCCGCAGGACTCCGACGCGGCGAGGCTGGACGCGTTGGAGCCGCTGCCGCCCCGGACCGAGGGAAGGGGACGGGCGTGAGCGAGACCGCCGACCTGCTGACCGACCAGGAGGCCGCCGCCCTCCGCGAGGCCATCGCCGAAGCGGTGCTCGCCGTCCGCGCCGAGGGGCGTGACGGCCTCGACGACGATCCCGAGGCCCATCTCGTCATGGTCGCCGCCTCCCGTATCGCCGCGGAGGAGACCAGCAGGCTGCTGCGTCAGTCCATCAACGGCGCCCGCGCCGCCGGGCAGAGCTGGGAGGCCGTCGGCAGGATGCTGGGGATCAGCCGACAGGCCGCCCAACAGCGCTTCGGGACCCCGGGCGGACGGAGGCGACCGATCCCCGAGGAGACCGGGAGCCGCAAGGTGCTCCAGCCGCTGCACGCGTTCAACGAGATGGAGGCGCTGGCCGCTGCCGGGCGTCAAGGATGGCATGTCATCGACTACGGCTTCCTCTACCACCTGGTCGAGGCGTCGCCCCGGCAGTGGGAGCACCGGCGGCTGTGGTGGCCCTCCCGCCGCCGACGCCGCCGGATGGACGAACAGGGCTGGCGGCTGATCAGCCCGTCCGCCTTCGACTCCCCGTGGGCCTATTACAAGCGCCGCCTGGAGGAGCCCGCCGAACCCGGCGACCTGGGAAATGATTCGACCGTGGCCGGGGTCGTTGCCTAGTGTTCGAGGCATGGTCACCGTACGCGACGTCCCCGAATCCGAGATCGACCAGGTCATCGACCTGACCGGCATCGCGTTCCACGAGCGCGTCGACGACGGGGACGACCGCGAGCGGCACCGTTGGCTGCTGCGCGGCGCCCGCCGCCTCGGCGCCTACGAGGACGGCCGGCTGGTCGGGTTCGTCGGCGGCCTGCCCATGCGGATGTCGGTGCCGGGCGGGTCGCTGGCCTGCGTCGGAGTCACCGACGTGGTCGTGCTGCCGACCCACCGCCGGCGCGGCGTCCTGTCGGCCATGATCGGCAGGCTCTACGAGGACCTCGACGCGCCCTTGGCCGCGCTGTACGCCTCCGAAGGGGCGATCTACGGCCGGTACGGCTTCGGCCACGCCGACCATGCGGCGCAGATCGAGATCGACACCGTCCGGCCGTGGACGACCCGTATCGAGCCCGCCCCCCGGCCGCTGCGCATGGTCTCCCTGGAGGAGGCCCCCAAGGTGCTGGCCCCGCTGTACGAGCGGGCCGCCGCCCGCCGCCCCGGCCAGTTCCTGCGAGACGAGGAATGGTGGCGCCGATGGGTGCTGACGTCCAAGGAGTCGGGCGACGACGCGCTCACCGAGCCCCGTGTCGTGGTGATGGACGACGCCGGATACGTCATCTACCGCACCAAGCTCGACGAGGAGTCCGATGACCTCGGCCGGGTCCGGCTCATGGAGCTCGAGGGCGACGACGCCCGGGTCGAGGCCGCCCTCTGGCGGTACCTGGCCTCGATCGACCTGACGGGCCGGATCCGCGGCGCCCGCCCGGTGGACGACCTCGTGCCCCTGCTCGCCGCCGACCCCGACACCGTGCGGATCACCCGGACGTGGCAGGCCCTCTGGGTCCGCCTCGCCGATGTCGGGTCCGCGTTGCAGGGGCGCGGCTGGGCCGAGCCGGTCGACACGGTTCTGCGGATCGTCGACACCCGCATCCCCGCCAACGACGGCCACTGGCGGCTGCGGGTCACGGGCGACGACGCCACCTGCGAACGCACCGACGCCGCGCCCGACCTGACGCTCGACGTCCGCGAGCTGGGCACGGTCTACCTGGGCGACACCGCGCTCGCCACCCTGGTGCGGGCCGGCCTGGTGACCGAGCACGCGCCCGGCGCGGCGTCCCGGCTCGACCGCGCGCTGAGCGTGCCCCGGGCCCCGTTCACCTCCGACGACTTCTGACCCGCGGCGACGAACTCGGAATGTCGTGAGAATGGCTTGACGGAGGGACTTCGGCCTCCTTCGGGCCCGACGTCCCCGTCCGTTTCGCGCCTTTTCGATGTGACGCTCGTCACCCCTCTCGACGAACCGGCCCCGGTCTCACCCGCGCCTCACCTGCTCGCCTACGATCCCTGGCATGACGGTGCCGCCTGACGTTCCTTCCACGCCGCAGCGAGGGCCGTTCGCACTCGCCGCCGACTTCCCCCCGGCCGAACGCGACCGGTGGCGGGAGCTGGTCAAGGGAGTGCTGCGCAAATCCGGCGCGGCCACCGAGGACACCCCCCTCGCCGACGTCGAGGGGCTGCTGACCCGGCGTTCCCATGACGGCATTCCCCTCGGCCCCCTGTACACGGCGGACGACACGGTTCCCGCCCGGCCCGGCCTCGCACCCCGGGTACGGGAGGTCCGCCCCGAGGGCGAGGGCCTGGCCGCCTGGGACGTGCGCCAGCGGCACACCGACCCCGACCCGGTCGCGACCAACGAGGCCGCCCTCACCGACCTGGAGAACGGCGCGACCTCCCTCTGGCTGACCGTCGGGGAGTCGGGCGTGCCGGTGGAGGCGCTGGCCCGGGCGCTGAAGGGCGTCCACCTCGATCTCGCGCCGGTCGTGCTGGACGCGGGCGCGCAGACCACGGAGGCCGCCGAGGCGTTCCTCGCCCTCATCGTGGAACGCGGCATGTCCGACACCGCCCTCGGCAACCTGGGCGTCGACCCCCTCGGCCTCGCCGCGCGCACCGGGGTGCCCGCCGAGGTCGCGTCGGCGGCGGCGCCGGCCGTCCGCTGCGCCCGCGAGTTCCCGAGGCTGCGCGCCGTCACCGTCGACGGCACCCCGTACCACGACGCGGGCGGCGCCGACGCCGAGGAGCTGGGCGCCGCGCTGGCCGCCGGGGTCGCCTACCTGCGGGCCCTCACCGAGGCCGGGCTGAGCGTGGAGGAGGCGTTCGGGCAGCTCGAGTTCCGCTACGCCGCCACCGCCGACCAGTTCACGACCATCGCCAAGCTGCGCGCCGCCCGCCGCCTGTGGGACCGGGTCGCGGAGGTCGGCGGGGCCGGGCCGGTCGTCCAGCGGCAGCACGCGGTGACGTCCTCGGCGATGATGACCCGCCACGACCCGTGGGTGAACATGCTCCGCACCACCGTGGCGTGCTTCGCCGCCGGGGTCGGCGGCGCGGACTCCGTCACCGTTCAGCCCTTCGACGCCCGGCTCGGGCTGCCGGACGCGTTCTCCCGGCGGATCGCCCGCAACACCCAGACCCTCCTGCTGGAGGAGTCGAGTCTGGCGCGCGTCGTCGACCCGGCCGGAGGCTCCTGGTTCGTGGAGCGGCTGACCGACGACCTCGCCCGTGCGGCGTGGGAGTGGTTCACCGAGATCGAGCGCGCCGGGGGAGCCGCCGAGGCCCTGTCCTCCGGGCTGGTCGCCGACCGGCTCGCGGCCACCTGGGAACGCCGCCGCAAGGACGTCGCCCGACGCAAGGCCCCGATCACCGGCGTCAGCGAGTACCCCGACCTGGCCGAGACCCCGCCCGAACGCGCCCCCGCCCCCGAGCCGCCGGGCGGCGGCCTGCCGAGGGTGAGCCACGCCCAGGACTTCGAGGCGCTGCGCGACCGTTCGGACGCCCACCTCGCGGCGACGGGGGAGCGGCCCAAGGTCTTCCTGGCCACGCTCGGGCCGATCGCGGTGCACACCGCGCGGGCCGGTTTCGCCGCCAACCTGTTCCAGGCGGGCGGCATCGAGACGATCACCGGTGAGCCCGACGCGTTCGCGGCGAGCGGCGCGCGGGTCGCCTGCGTGTGCTCCGGCGACAAGGTCTACGAGGACCGGGCCGCCGAGGCCGCGCGCGTCCTCAAGGAGGCCGGCGCGGTACGGGTCTGGCTTGCGGGTAAGGGTTCCTACGAAGGGGTGGACGCGAACGTCTACGCCGGCTGCGACGCCGTCGAGACGCTGCGGACGGCCCTGCGCGATCTGGGAGTGGCCGAATGATCCCCGATTTCTCCGACGTGGAGCTGGGCCCGGCGACCCGGCCGGACGAGGCCGAGCAGCGGTGGCGGGCGGCGGTCTCCGAGGCCACCGGCAAGAGTCCCGAGGACTTCACCTGGGACACCCCCGAGGGCATCGACGTCAAGCCCCTCTACACCGCCGACGACCTGGCCGGGCTCGACTTCCTCGACACCTACCCCGGCATCGCCCCGTACCTGCGCGGGCCGTACGCCCCCATGTACGTCACGCAGCCGTGGACGATCCGCCAGTACGCGGGCTTCTCCACCGCCGAGGAGTCCAACGCCTTCTATCGGCGCAACCTGGCCGCCGGTCAGAAGGGCCTGTCGGTCGCGTTCGACCTGGCCACCCACCGGGGCTATGACAGCGACCACCCCCGGGTGCACGGCGACGTCGGCATGGCGGGCGTGGCGATCGACTCGATCCTGGACATGCGGCGGCTCTTCGAGGGCATCCCGCTGGACCGGATGAGCGTGTCGATGACCATGAACGGCGCGGTGCTGCCGGTGCTGGCGCTCTACATCGTGGCCGCCGAGGAGCAGGGGGTGGCGCCCGAGCGGTTGGCGGGGACCATCCAGAACGACATCCTCAAGGAGTTCATGGTCCGCAACACCTACATCTACCCGCCGGGCCCGTCGATGCGGATCATCTCCGACATCTTCGCGTTCACCTCCCGGCGGATGCCGAGATTCAACTCCATCTCGATCTCCGGCTACCACATCCAGGAGGCCGGGGCCACGGCCGACCTGGAGCTGGCCTACACCCTCGCCGACGGGGTGGAGTACATCCGCGCCGGCCGGGAGGCGGGCCTGGACGTGGACGCCTTCGCGCCGCGTCTGTCGTTCTTCTGGGCCATCGGCATGAACTTCTTCATGGAGGTCGCCAAGCTCCGCGCCGCGCGACTGCTCTGGGCCAAGCTGGTCCGCGGGTTCGAGCCCACGAACGCCAAGTCGCTGTCGCTGCGCACCCACTCCCAGACCTCCGGCTGGTCGCTGACCGCGCAGGACGTGTTCAACAACGTCGCGCGGACCTGCGTGGAGGCGATGGCCGCCACCCAGGGCCACACCCAGTCGCTGCACACCAACGCGCTGGACGAGGCGCTCGCGCTCCCCAGCGACTTCTCCGCCCGCATCGCCCGCAACACCCAGTTGCTGCTCCAGCAGGAGTCCGGCACGACCCGTCCCATCGACCCCTGGGGCGGCAGCGCCTACGTGGAACGCCTCACCCATGACCTGGCCCGACGCGCCTGGGACCACATCCAGGAGGTCGAGGCCGCCGGGGGCATGGCGAGGGCCATCGACGAGGGGCTGCCCAAGCTCCGCATCGAGGAGGCCGCGGCCCGCACCCAGGCCCGCATCGACTCCGGCCGGCAGCCGGTCGTCGGCGTCAACAAGTACCGACCCGGCACGGACGACGTCCTCGACGTGCTCAAGGTCGACAACGCCGCCGTCCGGGCGCAGCAGATCGCCAAGCTGGAACGACTCCGTTCCGGTCGCTCCGAGGAGGACTGCCGCGCCGCGCTCGACGCCCTGACCGCGGCGGCCGGCGCGGCGCAGGAGGGCACCCGAGGGCCCGGGCTGGAGCAGAACCTGCTGGCCCTGGCCATCGACGCGGCCCGCGCCCAGGCCACCGTCGGCGAGATCTCCGACGCCCTGGAGAAGGCGTACGGGCGGCACTCGGCGCACGTCCGTACCATTTCCGGTGTGTACCGCGACGAGGCCGGACCCGCCGACAACATCGAGCGCGCCCGCGCGGCGACGGTGGGGTTCGAGGACGCCGAGGGCCGCCGCCCGCGCATCCTGGTCGCCAAGATGGGCCAGGACGGCCACGACCGCGGCCAGAAGGTCATCGCCACCGGCTTCGCCGACCTGGGCTTCGACGTGGACGTGGGCCCGCTGTTCCAGACGCCGGGCGAGGTCGCCCGTCAGGCCGTGGAGGCCGACGTGCACATCGTCGGCGTCAACTCGCTGGCCGCCGGACACCTCACGCTGGTGCCCGCGCTGCGCGAGGAACTCGCCGCCCTCGGACGGGACGACATCATGATCGTCGTCGGCGGGGTCATCCCGCCCGGCGACTTCGACGAGCTCCGCGCCGCCGGGGCCGCCGCGATCTTCCCGCCGGGCACGGTGCTCGCCGACGCCGCGCTGGACCTCCTCACGGGGCTGGCCGCCCGACTCGGTCACGCGTCGTCCGGGCACGGCTGAGTCGATGCCCGGTCCGGACGACTATGTGACCGGGGTGCGGGAGGGCTCCCGGGCGTGGATCGCCCGGGCGATCACCCTCGTGGAGTCCACCCGCCCCGACCATCGCGAACTGGCCCAACGGGTGCTGGCCGAGCTGACCCCGTACGCCGGCGGGGCGCGCCGGGTCGGGATCACGGGCGTGCCCGGGGTCGGCAAGTCCACGTTCATCGACACCCTCGGCACCGCCCTGACCGGTGCGGGCCACCGCGTCGCGGTCCTCGCCGTCGACCCGTCCTCCACCAAGACGGGCGGCAGCATCCTCGGCGACAAGACGCGCATGCATCGGCTGGCCGTCGACCCGAACGCCTTCGTGCGCCCGTCGCCCACCGCCGGGACCCTCGGCGGCGTCGCCAAGGCGACCCGCGAGGCGATGGTGGTGATGGAGGCCGCCGGGTACGACGTGGTGCTGGTCGAGACGGTGGGTGTCGGCCAGTCGGAGACCACGGTCGCCGAGATGGTCGACTCCTTCCTCTTCCTCACCCTCGCCCGCACGGGCGACCAGCTCCAGGGCATCAAGAAGGGCGTCCTCGAACTCGCGGACGTCATTGCGGTCAACAAGGCCGACGGCCCCGACGCGATGGTGGCCGCCAAGGCCGCCCGCGAACTGGCGGGGGCCCTGCGGATGTTGCGTCCGGTCTCCGGCGACTCCCGCGCGGTGCCGGTCCTGACCTGCAGTGCCCGTGACGACGTCGGGCTGGACGAGGTGTGGCGGCACATCGTCGACCACCAGGATCGCCTCGCCGCCACGGGAGGGTTGGCCGCCCGCCGTCGCGACCAGCAGGTCCGGTGGACCTGGGCGATGGTCCACGACCGGCTGCTCACCGACCTGCACGCCCACCCCGCCGTCCGCGATCTGGCGCCGGCCCTGGAACGCCGGGTCATCGAGGGCACCGTCACCCCGTCCCAGGCGGCGGCGCAGCTCCTTGACGCCTTCTCTCGGACCTCGACCACGCTCTCGGGATCCGGTGCTCGACTCCCCGACCCCTCGACGGACGACCGCGCCGCGGGCTGAGGCGTCGAGTCCTTCTGCGGAAGGCGGTCTCGGTCGGCGATCTGTGGGCGCGTGCTCCGGGTCGTTCGGGGTCCTCTTGTTCGGGTTTCACGGCCTAAGGCGTTGAGGGAACAAGTGGGTAACGGACCGCACGGAACAGTCGTCCTCCGCGACCGAGCGGGGTGGGTGACTTTGGGTCGTTCTCGGCCGTTCTCGTCCGGCCGGGGGAGTGGTCACGGACGGCTCGGCGACGGTGCGATTCGTTCGGTCGCGTCCGGATTTCTGCTGGTTGGCGGCGTGATTCCGGGACGAACGGCCACGTGGGGCGTTTCGGCCGGGTCGGGCGGTGAACTGGTCACGAGTTGATTCGGGGGCCGTCCTGACCGCCCGGACATCCGATAGGAATGAGGAATGGACGTCATCGCGCTCAGTGATCCGACGGACGCGCAGATCGAGGAATGGCAGGCGGTCGCCGCCGCCGTCTGGGCCCATGACCATCCCGACGAACCCGCCCCGGAACCCGAGCAGGTGCGGGCGCGGCTGATGGTGCCCCCGATGGCCTCCCGCAACCTCATGTGGACGGCCCGCGACGCGACGGGCCGCACGTGCGGGGTCGCCTACCTGCGCCTGCCGGACGACGTCGGCCGCGCGGGGGAGGTCGACGTGCAGGTCCTCCCCGAGGCCCGCCGCCGCGGCATCGGCACCCGCCTGCTGGCGGCGGCGGCCGACGGGCTGCGCGCCGGGTACTGCAAGACGGTCATCGTCCAGGCCCTCGCCGGGACGCCCGCGGTGCCGTTCCTGGAGGCCCGCGGGTTCCATTGCGTGCTGTCGCTGCGCGGGATGCTGCTGCGCCTGGACGAGGTCGACGCGTCCCAGGTCGCCGAGCTGGTCGCGGCCGGACATCCCGACTATCGCCTCCTGCGCTGGACGGGCACCGTGGCCGAGGGGCTGGCCGGGGAGCTGGCCATGGCGAAGCGGGCGATGGCCGACATGTCGCTGGGCGACATGACGGCGTTCCGCTGGGACGCCGATCGGGTCCGCGAGATGGCCGAGACCGTCACGGCGCGCGGTGAGACGCTCTACACCGTCGCCGCCCTGCACGGTCCGGCCTCCGCGCCGCGCATCGCCGGGTTCACCGAGGTCGTGGTGTCGGCGGCCGCCCCGGAACGGGCCTCGCAGTACGACACGGCCGTGGTGCCCGAGCATCGGGGCAGGCGGCTGGGCATCTGGCTCAAGGCCGCGATGCTGGAGTGGCTGCGGGACGAACGCCCCGACGTGCGGGAGATCGAGACCGACAACGCGGACGACAACTCCCACATGCTCGCGGTGAACGAGGAGCTGGGGTTCCGCCGCGAGCGCGACTACCTCGACTTCCAGGCCGACACGAGCGACCTGCCCACCACCGCCTGCTGAACGGTCGTCCACAGAATCGCGTTCGGCTTTCGCCCGCCCGGCCCTCCGGAGAGCCTGGACCTGCACGCCCCCGACGCGCAGGAGGCCCCGATGGGCACGATGCTCACCCTGACCATCCCCGAGTCCACCACCACCCGTTTCCTCATCGCCGCCGATGACGGCACGGCCCCCGGCATCCAACGATTGCGCGACTCGCTGCCCGCCGGAGGGCCGGCCCGGACCGCGCGCGACCTGCTGGCCTCCCCGCTCCTGGTGGTCACCGGCAGCCGTGCCGCCGACTCGCCCTGGACGTCCCGCGCGGACGGCCTCGGCGGCGGCACCGCCGACCTCGGCGCGCTGCGATCGGCCCGCCACCACCTGGTGGTCACCTCGATCGCCACCCCCGCCGCCCAGCCCCGCCACGCCCAGGCCGCCCGCCTCGTCGCGCGCACCCTCGCCACCGCCACCGGCGGCCGCGTCGTCGACCTGGCCGCCAACCAGTTCGTCACCGACCCCACCGAGCCCGAACGCGACCGCTTCACGCTGGGCGACGACTGGCTGGGCGTCTTCGTGGGCCCCGACCACGGCCCCACCCTGCGCGCCGACACCGCCGGCCTCCACCGCTTCGGCCTCCCCGAGCTGCTGGCCCGCCGCGTCCCCTACGGCCGCCTGCTCACCGCCGTCAGCATCCTGCGCGGCTTAGCCCACGGCATCCTCACCGACCACCGCGCCTGGCTCGCCACCACCCCGGGCGCCGCCACCTGGACCCTCCCCGCCACCCGCACCCTCCAGCCGGCCGACATCCTCGCCTACTGGGGAGTGGACCGCCCCCTCACCGGCACCCCCTTGCCCCTCCGCCTGACCCCTTCCACCAGCGACTGCCCAGAGTGCACCACCGCCCTCGAGCTGACCCCTCCCACCGACCAACCCCACTGGTGGCACACCACCGCAGCCCCGGCCGTCCCCGCCTCCCTGGAGGACCCACATGCCCCCTCCCACACGTGAACACCACCCACGCGCCCTCACCCCTCCACCCCACGAGAACGCGAGCCGCTCCCACCCGTCGGCGTGCCCCCGCCATTCCCCACATCCTTGGAAGGAGCCCCATGGCCCTCACACCCGTGACCGCACCCGGGACCCAGCCCCTCCGGCCCCCGATGGCGAGCCCCGCCCGTGGTCCGGTGGCGTGCTTCCGTGATGCCCAGGTGCGTGGGGGGACGTGACGCCGCACGCGTGAGCACGGCGTGCTCCCCGCACCCCCACGTCGCGAGGGCACGACCCGCGCAGCGTTTCGGTGAGGTACCTCCCTGATGCCCAGGTGCGTGGAGGAGCCGCATGGCCCGCATGGTGTGAACACGCGTTCCTGCCCCCTGGTCTTCCGACCCCCTCCAGGGCCCAAGCCGTCCTTCGTGCGGTGGCGTGCTTCCGTCATGACCCGGCGAGAGAAAGAGCCACGACCCCACACGCGCGAGCGCAGCGCGTTCCCTAACTCCTCACTCCGCGAACGAGTCCCGCCTGCCAACCGGTGGCGTCCACCCGCCATGCCCAGCCCTTGGAGGAGCCATTTGACCCCTCATGTTGTGAATGCCGCGCCGATGCCCTCTCCCACCACTCCGCGAGGACGCGACCCGCCCGCCGACTCCCGGCTGGTGGCCTGCGGTGGGGTAGCCGATCCGGTGGCCGGTCCATCGGGCGGCCAGCGCCACCAGGGTCTGCAACGGCACGTCGGTGGTGGCGTGGCCCGCCATGCCCCGTCGCTCCGGAGGTGCGCCGCGTGGCCCCTGCACGTGAACGCGGCCCAGCTTTGCTCCTCCATCCCACGAGGATGTGGCCGTGCCCGTCAGAGCCACCGCAATGCCCTACCTCCTGGAGGAGCCCAGGCCGGCCCATGAGGAACGGCTGGCCGCGCCACCACGACGTCGGGCCGCCCGCAGAAGGGCCTTTGTCTGGTGCCGAACGAGAGTCGTCGCACCGGTGGTGTCCGACGTCTTGGGGCCGCATGACTGCCACTCACTTGCGTGCCGTGACGTTCCGCGCCCGTCCTGCGGGTTGGCGGCTGGACCTGCCGCCGACCGGTAGGTGGACCGCCGCCACCACCATCCCGCCTTCTGAAGGAGACGCATGACCCCACGATCCCGAGCCTCACAGCGCCTGGCGTCGCTTGGGCGGCCGGCCCGGCTCTCGTCTTGGTGCTGTGCATGGGCCGATCGGCCTACCGGCCGGGTCCGGCCTGCGGTCGGTGCCCGGTCCATGGCCGTTCGGGTTACCGGAAAATGCCTTGCCCGCAAGTGGCCGGAAAGGCACTCTGATCAAGGCCGCTCGAACTGGGCGGAATTGGAGGAATTCGGTGGACATTCCCCTGTAGTTCAGCAGGCACATCGGCACGCCGTTATTGCGAGAGGGCAGGGTCGGACGCGCGGCATGGCGGGGGAGCGTCGAGAGGAGGCGGACCGTGAACGTGCTCGTCCTGAACGCGTCGTACGAGCCGTTACAGCAAGTGGACCTGCGGCACGCCATCCGCATGCTCGTGCGCGGGGTGGCCGTCGTCGAGGAGGCGGAGGAGGGCCGGACGATCGGCCGCTATCCCGTGCCGCGGGTGCTCAGGCTCGTTCGCTACGTCGCCATGCGGTGGCGCTACGGCAGGCGCCCGCCATGGAGCAAGCGCGGCGTCCACCTGCGCGACCGCGGCCTGTGCGGCTACTGCGGCAAGCGCGGGCACACCATCGACCACGTCGTACCGCAGTCGCGCGGCGGTGCCGACACGTGGGAGAACACCGTGTTGGCCTGCGGCCGATGCAACAACCGCAAGGGCAACCGAACCCCGGCCGAGGCCGGCCTGAAGCTGCGCGTCCCGCCGCGCGTTCCCCACTGGGACGAGCTTTTCGGTCGCCGCTGACATCGGTCCACGTCATAACGGACAGCCTTACCGCGCACCCATCTCGGCGAGCCGGGGCCGCCTCTGCACACCTCACAGGTGCGGAACGGCCCCGGCGCCGTCTTCGTCCTTTGCGCTGGAGTCCCGCCCCGCCCTGCCCTGCCCTGCCCTGCCCTGCCCCGCCCTGCCCCGCCCCGCCCCGCCCCGCCCCGGCCCGGCCCGGGGCGGGGCAGGGCAGGGCGAAACGCGTCATGGAACGTGGTTGACGATGGCGGAACCGACCTTTCGGTGGGTCCCGACCGCGGGACGGAACGGTCTGTGGTTCGGACGGGAGCACAGGGGCATGCGGTGCGCCATTCGAGGTGCCGTTGCCGGGCTGGCGGCGCACCTGCGCGCTCGGCGGACGTGCAGTGCTGTCGGGCCCGTTCGGGGATGAGGCGCTGAGCGATCGGACCGGCTTGGGTGAGGTGCTCTGCTGACGGACCGGCTTCGGGGTGCCGTGCTGTGCGGTCTGACCGCCTTCGGGGTGTGTCGGACCGGCTTCGGGAGGGGGCGCTGGGCGGTCGGACCGGCTTCGGGGTGCGGTGCTGTGCACTCGGACCGGCTTCGGGGTGAGGCGCTGAGCGGTCGGCCGGCTTTGGGATGAGGTCCTGCTGTCGGGCCGACTTTGGGGTGCGGTGCTGTGCTGTCGGGCCAGCTTGGGTGAGGTGCTGTGCTGTCGGGCCGGCTTTGGAGAGAGGTGCTGTGCCGTCGGCCCCGGCTTCGGGGTGCGGTGCTGAGCGTCGGACCGGCTTGGGTGGGGTGCTGTGCCGTCGGGCTGGCTGTGGGGTGAGGTGCTGTGCTGTCGGGCCGTTTGGGGGGGCGAGGCGCTGTGTCGTCGGGCCGGCTGCGGGCGGCGTGTTGGGGTGGGGCCGGCTGTGGTGCTGTTGGGGGGCCGGGCGGTTGGGGTGTCTGACTTGTAGGGGTGCTGGGTGTTCGTGGTCGCTGGTCTTTGGAGTCGGAGGTGAGTTGGTGTGTCATAGCTGGTGACGGAACGTGGTAGCGTGCCGCAAATCGTCTGGACGGCACGAGGAGAGATACGTGGCGGCCATCGAGCCGGTCGGCGGCAGGCGGGGATCGCGGGATGGCGGGCGTCGGCGTCGGGGATGGAAGAGATCCGCGGTGGTCGTGGTGCTGGTCGCGGCGGGTGCGCTGACGCCGGGATCCGGGGCCGCCGGGGCGCTGCACGGGAAGCCTAAGGATCCCGAGAAGGAGCTGGCGAAGCTCACGAAGCGCGCCGCGCAGCTCTCGAAGGAGTACCGCGGGGAACTGGTCGCGCTCGAGGAGGCCAAGGACGCCGCAGACCGTGCCGCCGAGGACGCCCGCCGGTTCAACCGGGAGTGGGAGCGTTCACGGACGGTGATCAGTCGGTTGGCGGCGCAGTCCTACATGAACGGTCGCATGGCCGCGGTCCCGCTGATCGCCGGGGCCGACCCCGGGGGGATGATCAGGGACGCCGCCGTGCTCGAGCATCTGAGCTCCAGCAACGCGCGGCGGGTGTGGACCGTTCAGGTGCTGGCGGCCCGGGCGGATCGATCGCGTCAGCTCGCCGAGACCAAGGTGGCCGAGGTCCGGGAGCAGATCGAGGACTTGGAGAAGCAGCGGGCGCGGGTCAAGAAACTGTTGGCCAAATATCGTCCCGAGCCGCCTTCCAGCGGTGGCGGGCGGCCCGACGGCGTCCGGGGCACGAAGTCCCCGATCGTCGGCAACTCGATGACGGCGCGGATGCGTTCCGTGCTGGTGGCCATCGACGGCAAGTACGGGGCGTTCCCGACCATCGGCTGTTATCGCAGCGGCGACCCGCAGGATCACGGCCAGGGTCAGGCGTGCGACTTCATGGAGACGACCGGCGGCCGTATGCCCAGCGCCAACGCACGGGCCCACGGTGACGCGGTGGCCCAGTACGCCACCGGCAACGCGTCGAGGCTCGGCATCAAGTACGTCATCTGGCGGCAGCGGATCTGGGACGTGCGCAGCGGTGGCGGCTGGCGTTCCATGGAGGATCGCGGCAGCGTGACCGCCAACCACTACGACCACATTCACATCTCGGTGCTGTGACGTCCCCGGATTTCGACGGGCGGACGCCACTCTCGCATCGGCGGTGAAACGCGCGCGCCCCGGTCGTGAGGCCGGCGCTGGTCGGAACGGTCCATGGCACGGCCACCGAAATTCCTTCAGCCATGCGCGATGGGGACCGGTCGGAGGCGCCTCAGTCCAACTGCAGGACCGAGAGGACATTGCCCGCCGGGTCCTTGAACCAGGCGATCGGCGGCCCGCCCTTGCGCATGATGCCTTTCGAGTCCACGATGTCGTACATCTCGAAGACGACGCCGCGTTCGGCGAGTCGGTCGACCGCGGAATCGATGTCGTCGACCGGAAAATTCAGGATGGTGAACGTCGCCGGCGTGTGATTCTCCTTGGGATAGACGAGGATGGGACGGTCGCCCGCGATGTGCAGAGTGAGCATTCCGTTCTCCTCCGTCACCCGCAGGCCCAGCGTCTCTCCGTAAAAGCGCTTGGCCGCCGGGATATCGTCCACGGAGAAGCCGCTGAACGCCTTGGTGCTCTCGAACACGGGATTCCTTTCTCAGTGATGTGCGCAGTCGCCCGCGACCATCGTACGGCGGTGTATCGGGCCACCTATGTCACGATGAACGGGCCACCCCGACAGGACGTTCCGCATATCGGCGGTGGCGACATTTCGTTCCCCGGCCACCACCATCCCGGACGAGCGCGCATGGGCCCGGCGGCAGCGACACCGGGCCGCACGCGCCGATGCGGCGGGACGGCGAGACATGATCGGGACCTTGCCCGCTCAGGACGTCCGATGAACACCGAACCCGGGGAAGGGCGACGGCCGTCCGCGTGCGACGCCTGCTCACGCGGCCATGATCCGGCTTCCGCGCCCGGCCCTGAGGCGCCACCGACCGAGCAGGAACGGGCTGCGGTCCGTCCCGGGCCACGTGGTCGCGACTCGTGTTTCGCGTTCGGCTCGGACGTGAGGTGGCCATCGAAGGACGGCGGCCACCCGCTTGCGACGCTCCATCGGTCGTGATCGTGTCCCGCTCGGCTTGGACGCGGGAACGGCTAGGGAGGGCGTCGGCCGCCCGCTCCGAGGCACCGAGTCGCCCGGCCGTGGTCGGGTTCCCGCGCTCGCCCTGGAGGCGGGAACGGCTAGGGAGGGGGCCGGCCGCCCCGGGACACCGTGTCGTCCGGCCGTGGTCGGGATCCCGCGCTCGGCTTGGACGCGGGGACCGGCCGAGGAGGGGCGGCGGTCGCTCGCCCAAGACGCGTGGTCGCGCGGTCGTGATCCGGGTTCCGTGCCCGGCTCGGCCGTGGGACCGGCCATGGAAGGACGGTGGCCGCTCGCCCGTGACGCCCCGCAGCGTGCTTGCGCTTCGGGTCTCGTGCTCGCCAGGGGTGGGGGCCGGGCTTTGGAGGGGCGCTGGCCGCTCGCGCGGCGGGTGGCCATGACCTGGGTTCCGTGCCCGGCTCGGATGTGGACATCGATCACGAAGGCCGGCGGTCACCCGCCTGCGACGCCCCGCACCGTGCTTGCGCTTCGGGTCTCGTGCTCGCCAGGGGTGGGGGCCGGGCTTTGGACGGGCGCTGGCCGCTCGCGCGGCGGGTGGCCATGACCTGGGTTCCGTGACCGGCTCGGGTGTGGACATCGGTCACGGAAGCCGGCGGTCACCCGCCTGCGACGCCCCGTACCACGCTCGCGATTCGGGTCCCGCGCTCGGTTGGGAGGGAACCAGCCTGGAGGCTCGTTGGCCGTTCGCCCGCGACGCGCCGTTGCGCGGTCGTGATCCAGATCCGTGTTCGGCCTGGACGCGAGACCGGCCATGGAGGGCAGTGGCCACTTGTCTGGGAGGCGTGGTTGCGGTCCCGGTTTCGCGTTCGGCTTGGGGGAGAACGCCACGGAGGGGTGGTGGCTGGTCGCCTGGGGTGCATGGGGCGTGCGGTCGTGGTCTGGGGTTCGTGCCATGTCCGAGGGGCCGGAGTGGAGTGCGGCGGTTCGGGAGATCATGTTGTTCGACCCGGAAGCACGATCCCCGACAGGGGGATCGGTACGACGACGCGAAGCTGAGGAAGCCCCATGACCGAGTGGACGACGATCCGGTTCGACGCGCCGAGTGACGGGGTGCGTCGGATCACCCTCGCCGATGCCGAGCGACGCAACGCCATCGGTGCCGTCATGCGCGAGGAGTTGATCGCGGCCGTGGGGGCTGTGCGGGAGGACGGGGACGCGCGGGTGCTGGTGGTGGCGGCGGAGGGCACGAGCTTCTGCTCGGGGGCGGACCTTCCCGCGCTGTTCGGTGAGCCGGGGCGTGCCGTGGGGGAGATCCGTCGGGGGCTGCGCTCGTACTACGAGAGCTTCCTCGTGCTGCGCGGCCTCGAGATCCCCACCATCGCCGCCGTCCAGGGGCCCGCCGTGGGGGCGGGGCTCAACCTGGCGCTGTGCTGCGACCTTCGCATCGCCGGACCAGGGGCCGGGTTCGCCGCGACGTTCTCGAAGATCGGACTGCATCCGGGAGGCGGCTGCACGTACTTCCTCACCCGGGAACTCGGCGCGCAGCGCGCCTTGGCGCTGTTGCTGGAGGGCGGTGCGCTGACCGCCGAGGAGGCCCTCGCCGAGGGGCTGGTGCTGTCGATCGCCGAGGACCCCGTCGCCGCCGCGCTGGACCTGGCACGCGCGCAGGCCGGGCTGCGCACCGACCTGGCACGGGACATCAAGCGCGCGGTGCGACTGGCGGCCGAGGGAGATCTGGAGGCGGTGATCGAGTTCGAGTCCTGGGCTCAGGCGGAGACGGCCACCCATCCGGAGATCGCCGAATTCGCGGCACGGTTCGCAGGGGGCAAATGATCCCGAGATGGCGGACCCCGCGACCATGGTGGGAGAAATGGTGGATTCGACCGGCACCATCCCGCCATTCGAGGAACCCGATGGGACCTGCGATTCCCGACCGACACGAGTGGAGTCGGGGCCATGCGGCGGGCGTGAACGCGCGATCGTCCGTACGGAGCGCGAACGATGTGCGGAACACGTTCGCCGCCGAATGCGTCGGCGGACCGGATCAAGGACCCCGATGCCGCCGCGACCGTAAGAGAAGAAAGCACTCTCCGAGATGACGCGTCCCGGCGTCTAGGATCGACGTATGACGCTCCCTCTCCAGGGTGGTGACGGCCCTTCCGCGTCGTTCGCCGTTCCGTCCGGTCATGTGGCCGACGCCGTGGAGAGGGTGCGGACCGCGCGGGTCCTGAACGTGCTCGAGCCCCCGTCCGGCCTCGGCGCCCTCCACGAACAGGGCCTCTGGGACTTCGAACGGCGGGTGGGCGTCACACGGATGATGACGCGGAGCGGTCCGGTCGATCGCCTGTACGCCGGTCCGGACGTCTACCGGTTGCTGACCCCGGAGGAGCAGGACGAGACCGGCAAGATCTGGCGCCGTGAGACGTCGGACGGGGAGCGCCGGGACAACTGGGAGACCGAGCGCGCCGAGACGGTCGCCTCCCTGCGCCGCCTCGCGGAGCCGGTGGCCGTGACCGTCGAGACGGCGGACGGTGAAAGGCTCCACCGCGTCTCGTTGCGCATCAGAACCCGGCCTCACACCGGGGATCCGCTGCTTGACGCGCTCCACTCGTACGTCCGCAGCAGGCGCATCAGACGGCTGGGGTTCGAGGCCTGGCTCACCGACGACGGCGAGCTCCGCCAGACCCGCGAACACTCCGTGCACGGCGCGCGGCTCCGCCGAGGGTGGAGTTCCAGCCAGTACTGCTGGGATTTCGGACTGGACGTCGGGGAGCTCTCTCCGCCGGCGCCCGACCAGATCCTCGACGAGGGTGACGGCGGCCCGCCGCGCGGGCTGGTCGTCCTGATCGACGGCGAGGTCAGCCGCTACTGACCCACGGCCCGGAACCGACGGCGCTCGGCGGACGTCACACCGATATGACCGCCTTCGTCGCGATCTTCTTCATCACGTCCCTGCCCGGCCTGGTCCTGCTCCTGTTCGGGTTGGCCGCCGTCGACCGGATGGGCCAGATGGGCAACCGTCATCTGCGGCTGCCGTGGCGCCGCTCCGAGGACGGCCGCTCGATCGCCGCCCCCGGCCTGGAGGAGTTCGACGCCCTCTACAACTCCGCCAAGCGCCACGAACTCCGGGAACGCCGGACCTCCCTGATGCTGCGTGACGAGGAGGGCGACGCCGCGCCCCCGCGCGACCGCGTCGACCTCGACGCGGGCATCGCCGTCATCCGCCGCCCCGACTCGCCCCACATCCGCTGAACGCGCGCCCCGGCCCCTCCCGAGGCCGGGGCGGGCGCGGTCACTCGAACAGGTCGGGCTGCTCGCGGGTGATCTGGTCGAAGAGCGGCTGGTAGTTGATCCAGCCCACCAGGTCGTTGCCGATCTGCTGGTGGGTGAGGACCGCGTTCTCGTGCTCGATGGGGACCACCCGGCCGGCGGCCTTGGCCAGGAGCTGGACCTGGCACGAGCGCTCCATGGTGATGAACCACCACGCGGCGGCGTCGACGCTGTCGCCCACCGTCAGCAGCCCGTGGTTGCGCAGGATGACGGCCTTGTGGCCGCCGAGGGCGGCGGCGATGCGCTTGCCCTCCTCCAGGTCGGTGACCACGCCGGTGTAGTCGTCGAACAGCCCATGGTCCTGGTAGAACGCGCACACGTCCTGGGTGATGGGCTCCAGCAACTCGCCGAGCGCCGAGATCGCCCGCCCGTGGGTGGAGTGGCTGTGCGCGGCGGCCACCACGTCGGGCCGCGCCTGGTGCACCTGCGAGTGGATGGCGAACGCGGCCTCGTTGACCGGATACCGCCCCTCGACGACCTTGCCCGCGTGGTCGACCAGGATCAGGTCGCTGACCCGGACGTGCTTGAACGACATGCCGAACGGGTTGACCCAGAAATGGTCGGTGTGCTCGGGGTCGCGGGCGGTGATGTGACCGGCCACGCCCTCCTCGAACCCGAGCTTGCCGAAGACGCGCAGCGCCGCGGCCAGCCGCTCCTTGCGATGCCTGCGCTCGTCCTCGACGTCGTCGAACGACGGGGGCAGCCGGAAGATCAGGTCGGTGGCCAGCTTGTCGAGGAACTTCTCTTCGTCGGACATCCGATGGACCCTTCATGCTCGCGTCCCCTCACCCAACCCCGCGCGGGACCCGCTCGCCTAGGCTGGGCGCGTCCAAGCGTGACACGGGTCATTGTCCGTTTCGGACAACCGGCCGGGGAACGAGGTGATCGTGGACGACGAGCGGGCGACCGACTTCCTCGAGCTGCTCCGCGAGCGCGCCCGGGACCCCGAACTCCTGGAGACCACGATCAGGGCGGCCCGCAGCAGGTCGCCCCTGGTCGCCGCGCTGCCCGAGGAGGAGACCCGGCGGCACACCCGGGCCCTGCTGGAGGGCGCCATCGACGCCCTGACCGGCGACGGGGAGCCGGGGGAGCGCGCGCTCACGGCGGCCGGGCGGCTCGGCTCCGACCGGGCCCGTCAGGGCGTTCCGGTGGCGGCGCTGCTGGACGGATTCCAGGCCGGTCGCTTCCATCTGGTGCAGGCGCTCATCGACGAGGGGCTGCGGCTGGGGGTGCCCGCCGAGCTGCTCCTGCGGAGCGTCACCCGCATCGACGCCATCACCACCGCCCTGGTGCACCGCATGGTCCACGCCCATCGCGTCACGGAACTGGAGATGGCCCGCACCACCCGTGAGGGCCGGGTCCAGATGCTGCGTCAGTTGCTGCACGGCGAGCCCGTGGCGGTGTCGGCCCCCCTCGACCCGTCCGTCCCGTACCACTGCGTGGTCAGCGACATCAGCGATCCGGCGGTGGCGCAGCGCCTCGAACCCGTTCTGTGCGGAGCGGGGAACGGCCTGTCCGGGCTGGTCGACGGACGGCTGGCGGCGCTCACCGCGCGCCTGCCCGCCGCGTCCGACCTGCCCGCCGGTACCCCGCTGCTGGTCGCGGCCCCGCCGGTCCGGCTGCCGGACGTCGCGGACCTGTACGACCTGGCCCGTCGGGCGCTGCGGGCCGCCCTTCCGCACGGATCCGACGGGCTGCGTCCGCTCGCCGAGCTGGCCCTGGTGACCGCCACGGCCTCCGAACCGTCCCTCGGCCGTCTGCTGGCGGGGGAGCTGCTGGCCGGGCTGGCCCCCGACGACGCGTTCCACCGGGAGCTGGCGGAGACCGCGTTGGCCTACCTGGACCACGGTGGGCGCGTCGATCCGACGGCCGCCGCGATCCACGTCCACCCCAACACGGTCAAGTACCGGCTCCGCCGCCTTCAGGAGATCACCGGCCGTTCGCTCGCCGCCGAGGGGCCTCACGCGGTCTCGTCCACCGCGCACTGGTGGTGGGCCCTGCACGCCTGGCTCCGCTGAACGTTCTGTCGGTCCCGGATGATGGGATGAATGCACCGGACCGTCGAGGTGAGGGAGACGTCGTGCGTTTGGGCGTGATGATGTGGCCGATCCGGTCCTGGGCCGAGAGCCGTGATCTGTGGGCGCGGGCCGAGGAGCTGGGTTTCGACCACGGTTGGGTGGCCGACCACCTCGCCTGGCGGGGGCACACCCCGTGGTTCGACGGCTACTCGACCCTGACGGCGGCCGCCACGGTCACCTCGACGATGCGGTTGGGCACCCTGGTCACCTCGCCCAACTTCCGCCATCCGGTCCCCGCCGCCCACGCCCTGCGGGCTCTCGACGACATCAGCGGCGGCCGCCTCACCGTGGGCATCGGCGCCGGGGGCGTCGCCCGCACCTCCGACGCCGGCGTGCTCGGCGACGACTGGACCCCGGGGGAGCGCGCGGGCCGGTTCGCCGAGTGGGTGACGCTGCTCGACCGCCTCCTGCGCGGTCCCGAGACCACGTACGAGGGCGCCTACTACTCGGCGCGGGAGGTCGTCACCGCCCCCGGCTGCGTGCAGCGCCCCCGCCCCCCTTTCGCCGTGGCCGCCAACGGCCCACGCGGCATGCGCCTGGCCGCCCGCCTGGCCGACATCTGGGTCACCAACGCGATCACCCCGGGCGCCGAAGGCCCCGAGGAGACCGTCCGCTCCCTGCACACGAGGCTGGGGGCCGCCTGCGAGGCCGAGGAACGCGACCCCTCCACCCTCCGTCGCCTGCTCCTGACGGGCTTCACCGACGAGCCGTGGCTGGAGTCGCCCGCCGCCTTCGAGGACCTCGCCGGCCGCTACGCCGCCCTGGGCATCACCGACCTCGTCGTCCACTGGCCCCGCCCCGGCACCGCCTGGGACGCCGACCCCACCGTCTTCGAGACGATCGCCCGGACCCATGGCGGCTGACCCTTGGACCTGACCGCCCCCGGCACCGGGTGGGACGCCGACCCATCGTCGAGGAGGTCGGCCCCTGGCGGCAGGGCGGCCCGTCGTGGTCGTGTACTGGCCCGGTCCGGCGCCTCCTGGGCGGGCGACCTCTGTCTACGAGGTGAGCCCCTGGGGCGATCGCGGTCGGGTGCTCGGAGTGCGGCGGGAGCAGGTCGTTCGTGGGCTCCACGGCTGGGGGCCGGCGGGGTGGGAGGGTTCCTGGGGAAGCGGCCGGTGCGGGGGCGTCGGGTCTGAGATGCTGGCCGGTGCCGCCGGAGTCGGACCGAGGAGTCTGTGATGCCGTACGTGCTGGTGGGGCTGGCGATCGCGGCGGAGGTGATGGCGACGTTGTCGTTGCGGGCCTCCGAGGGGTTCACCAAGTGGGGGCCCTCGGCGGTGGTGGTGGTCGGCTACATCGTGTCGTTCATCCTGCTGGCCAAGGCGCTGACCTCGCTCAACGTGGGGCCCGTGTACGCGATCTGGTCGGCCTTGGGGACGATCGGGGCGTTCGTCGGCGGTGTGCTGCTCTTCGACGAGCCGGTGCGGCCGGTGGCCATCGCGGGCGCCGCCATCATCGTGGTGGGGGTGGTCGTGATGAACGTGGGCGGCGGGATGAGTCACGGGTGAGCCGTCTGCGGCGTGAGTGCCGGGTGAGCTCCTGACCCAGCGCGAAGGCCAGCCAGGCGAGGGCGGTGGCGTCGTCGATCACCCCGACCGGCAGGAGCACGTCCGGGACGATGTCCAGCGGGGACAGGATGTAGAGGGTCGCGGCGACCATCCCGGCGATCTTGCCCTTGCCGGTGCGGTACTCGGCGTCGGGGACGGCGGAGCGCGCGCGGCGGGCCGTGCGCCCCAGGCGGACGACGCCCGCGATCAGCAGGGCGGCGCCGACGACCATCGTCGCGTAGGCGGGTGCGGTGAGGTCGCCCCCGACCGCGAACGCCAGGACCGCGCCGACGGTCAGCGCCGCGATGCCGAGCCAGTGCATGGACCCGTCTCCAACAGGGGGAAAGCGTCTCGCAGTGCGGTATGTCCGCCCTGCCGTCGTTCATGCCTCGCGACGCGGCTCAGCGGTGGTCGAGCGCCACCCGGACGCCGATGGCGATCAGCAGGACACCCGCGATCCCGTCCAGCGCCCGCCGGGCGCGTTCGCCGCGCAGCAGGCGGGAGACCGGGTTCAGCGCCAGGCTGAACAGCCGCCACCACACCACCGCGAGGCCCAGGAAGATCAGGGCCAGCACCGCCGTCGTCCGCAGCCGCGGTTCGCCCGGGCCGACGAACTGCGGCAGGAGGGTGAGGAACAGGAGGGCGATCTTGGGATTGAGCAGGTTGGTCAGCAGCCCCTGCCGGAACGCCGCGCCCCGGGCCGCCGCCGCCGCGTCGTCCCCCGGAACGTCCCCCGGAACGTCCCCGACGGCGACAGGGGCCGGTCGGCTCCGCCGCAGGGATCCGAGGAGCATGCGAACGCCCAGGTACGCCAGGTAGACCGCGCCCGCCGTCTTGACCGCCGTGTAGGCGCCGGCGGAGGCGGCCAGCACGGCCGACAGGCCCAGGACGGCCGCCGCGGCGTGGCAGGAGATGCCCAGGCAGCAGCCGAGGCCGGTGAGCCACGCGGCGTGGGGCCCGAGGCGCAGCCCGTTGCGGAGCACCAGGAGCATGTCCGGGCCCGGCGTCACGGTCAGGACCGCCACGACGCCGAGGAACGGGAGCAGCATTTCGGGCATGACGCCCCATGTTAGGCGCGGGCGGAGCGGACGCCGTCAGGACTTGGCGCGGTGGACGACCTGCAGTTCGGTGAAGCCGTGCAGGCCCCACGGTCCGTTCTCCACGCCCAGCCCGCTCCACTTGAAGCCCCCGAACGGCTGGTGCGGGGCCAGCGCCACGTGGGTGTTCACCCAGGCGGTGCCGCATTCCAGGCGAGCGGCGACCTCGGCTGCGCGGTCGGTGTCGGTGCCCCAGACGGAGCCGGACAGGCCGAACTCGGTGCCGTTGGCGCGGGCGACGGCGTCCTCGAGGTCGGAGTAGCGCACCACGGGGAGGGCGGGCCCGAACTGCTCCTCGTCCACGATGCGGGAGCCGTCGTCGACGCCGGCCACGATGGTCGGCTCGAAGAAGTAGCCCGGCCCGTCGATGGGCCGCCCGCCCGCCGCGGCCCTGCCGCCGCCGGCGAGGGCGTCGGCGACCAGTTCCGAGACGCGCTCGAACTGGGGCCGGTTCTGGATCGGGCCGTACTGGACGCCCTCGTCCATGCCGTTGCCGACCCTGGCCGACCGGGCCCGCTCCGCCAGCGCCTCCACCAGGTCGTCGTGCAGCGCGTCCGGCACGTACACGCGCTTGATCGCCGAGCAGGTCTGCCCGTTGTTGAAGAACGCACCGGCGAACAACCGGTCGGCGACCGCGGCCACGTCGGCGTCCTCCAGTACGATCGCCGGGTCGTTGCCGCCCAGCTCCAGGGTGACCCGCTTGAGGTCGGGCGCGGCCGAGGCGGCGACCTTCTTGCCGGTCGGCACGCTGCCGGT
Source organism: Thermomonospora umbrina (assembly GCF_003386555.1). GTDB lineage: Bacteria > Actinomycetota > Actinomycetes > Streptosporangiales > Streptosporangiaceae > Thermomonospora > Thermomonospora umbrina. Next base: position 6,229,650 of record NZ_QTTT01000001.1, read on the forward strand.
GAACGAGATCTTGCGCGGCACGGGGTGTTCGGTCATCCAGGCGCCGAGCCGGTCGCCGCCGCTGACCACGTTGAGCACGCCGGGCGGCAGGACCCCGCGCAGCAGTTCGCCGAGCCTGAGGGTGGTCAGCGGCGTGTACGGGGAGGGCTTGAGCACCACGGTGTTGCCGGCGAGCAGGGCGGGGCCCAGCTTCCAGGCGGCCAGCAGCACCGGGAAGTTCCAGGGCGTGATGGCCGCGACCACGCCCATCGGCCGCCGGACGACCTCCACGAACGCGCGGGCGTCGTCCTGGATGACCTCGCGGGGGAGCTCCAGCTCGGCGAAGTACTTCAGCCACACCCCGGTGCCGATGATCTCCATGGTGGCGTCCTGCAGGCACTTGCCCTGCTCGGCGGTCAGCACCGGGGCCAGGTCGGCCGCCGAGGCGAACAGCGCCTCGGCCGCCGCCAGGAGCGCGGCGCGGCGGGCCGGCTCGTCGCTCCGCCACACGGGGAACGCGTCGGCGGCCGACGCCATCGCCTCGTCGAGCTGCTCACGGGAGCAGTCCGGGGCCTCGGCGTGCTCGGCGCCGGTCGCGGGGTTCACGACCCCGAATGTCCCGGGGGCGGTCACGCCCTCGCCCGCGATCGTCATCGTGAAGTGGCTCACCGCTGTGGTTCCTCCTGGCGCCGGGGCAGAACGCCGTTCAGTATTGCGTGGCGCGGGGCGCGCCACCAGCCCCGGCGCGCGGCGGGGACGGGCACGGCCGCCCCCCGCGGGCGTGACGGGCGCGGGGGACGGCCGTGGTCCCGGGGTCAGAGGTCGAGCAGGCGGTCGAAGAAGTCCCGGTAGTCGCGCAGGGCCAGACGGAGCCGTTCGGTGTCGCCCTCCTCGTCGCGGACGGCGTCCAGCGCGCCCTTGCGCTCCTGCAGTCGGTCGGCGAGGACGCGCAGCGCCTCCGAGGCCAGCGCGTCGGCCCGGCGCACCGCGTCACGGGGATCGTCGACGAACGAGGACTGCACCTCGCGCCAGCGGTGCCGGAACCCCGGCACGGCGTCCGCGTCCATGAAGCGTTCCGGATGGGCGGTCGGATGGGGCGGGCTGGGGAACGAGGTGGCGACCTCGTCCTCGGCCATCACGGGCTCGGACAGGGATCCGCCCCGCTGCCGGACGGGCGACGGCGGCGGGCCCGCGACGCGGATGTCGGTGGAGTCGACCTCCCCGGTGCCGGCGGCCCGGGCCAGATCGTTGCGTTCGGCGCGGCCGTCGTCACCGGACGGCGACCCGGCGCCGGCGCCCGCATCGGACGGGGCGTCGGACAGCGGAACGGGCCGGTGCGGCGGGTTCGGCATCGAGGTCATCCCCCCTGCCGCTCGGCGGCGTCCCGACCGGCGGGGTCGGGTCGGGTGTCGGCCCGCCCCGCCTCGGCGCCCCGGGCCTCACGGGGGACGGAGACCGGCCGGGAGGCCGCGGGGGTGTCGCCGTCGGGCTTCATGAGCAGATCCTCGAAGAGCGCGCGATAGTGCACCATCGCCTGCCGCAGATCCTCGGTGGACGCCTGGCCGTCGGCGGCGCGGACGCTGATCAGATGGCCGCGTCGGTACTGGTCGAGGGTGCGGCCGTGCTCCACCGACAGGTGCGCCACGCGGTCCTCGAAGTCGCGGGTGGGGTAGCCGCGATCGGCCATCACGGTCGTCACCAGCCGATCGGCGTGCTCGACCGCCGACTCGGGCGCGTCGACGAACTGTTCCTGGACGTGGGTCCACTGCTCGCGGTAGAGCTCGCGCTGTCGGGCGTCGAGCGGGCGCAGGTCGAGCTCCTGGTGCCGTTCGCGGCGGGCGCGCAGCTCGCGTTCGGCGGCGGCGCGGCCGCCGTGCCGTTCCACCGCGCGGTCGTACTCGGATCCGAACTGCCGGCGGAGCCGCCCCGTGCGCGACCGGGACCACAGCAGGACCCCGGCCGCGGCGAGGACCGCCACGACCACGACGGCGATGACGACCATCAGTGCGGTCGACATGATCTGCCTCCGGACGTGTGTCGAAGTGAATGACCGCCCGATGCCCGCCGGAGACGAAACGAAACAGCCCGCCGGTACGCCCCGGCCGTAACCGGGGAAAGGGTCAACCGCCGCGCATCGCGCGGGTGAGGTCCCGCTCCAGGTCGTCGGTGAAGGCCGCGATCCCCTCCTCGGTCCCGCACACGTCGTCACCGTTGAGGCAGGCCCGCAGGTTCTTGCTCAGCACCCGGCTGACCTCGGTGTAGTACGGCCACCGGGGCCGGGCCCGCGCGGTCTCGACGGCCCGCAGCAGCATGGGGACCTGAGCGTCCGGCAGCCGGTGGACCACCCCGCCGTCCGCGTCGCCGACCCTGCAGCGGCCGGGGGAGCGATACACGCCGCGCAGGACGGGCGCGAAACCGCCGCAGTTGAACAGATCCCGCTGGTTGTCCTCGTCGATCAGGTGACGGATCAGGCTCAGCGCCGCCTCCCTCCGGGGCGAGCGGACGTCGATCGCCAGGCTCTGACCGCCCAGCACGCTCCGCCCGGGCCGCCCGTCCCCGGAGCCGGGCAGCGTCGTCACCGCGAACTTCAGCGAGCCGTCCGCGTTCCGCATCCGCTCGTTGTTGGCCAGGGTGGCGTAGGCGTACGGCCACAGCCGCATGAAGGCGACCCGACCGTCCTGGAACGCGGCGATGCTGTCGGCCTCGAAGTGGTCCAGGGCCCTGCGGTCGATCACCCCGCCGTCGTCGCCCATCAACCCGGTCAGCGTCCGCAGCAGCCGCCGCACCGGCGCGCGGTCGACGGTCACCCGCCCGTTGCGGTCGACGATGTCGCCCCCGGCCGCCCAGATCAGCTCCAGCGCGTTGACGGTCATGCCCTCGTAGTCGGCGAACTGGGGCGCGTACCCGCCGACGGGGTCGCCCTCCCGGGAGGAGCGCGGCGCGGCCGACCAACGCCACACGTCCTCCCAGGTCCGCGGGGGAGCGCCCACCAGGTCGGTGCGGTAGTAGAGCAGGGCGGCGTCGGTGTTGAACGGCACCGCCCAGAGCCCGCCGTCGTACCGGCCGGTGTCCAGCACGTTGGGCAGCACGTCCCCGGTGTCGACCTCCTCGGAGGAGATCGGCGCGATGTAGCCGCCCCGCGCGAACTCCGGGATCCACTGCGTGTCCAGGATGTAGACGTCGGCGGCCGGGCAGCCCTCCGACCGCGCCCACGCCAGGAGCTGGCTGTGCTGCTGGTCGGCCACCCCGGGCAGCTCGACCAGCTCGGCCTGCTCGGCCCCGGCCTCGGGGTTGCGCCAGGAGCGGATGATCGCGCGCTGCCGCTGGTCGACGCTCACGTCGCGGCCCCCCGCCACCCTGATCACCGGGTCGTTCCCGCAGTCCGGCTCACCGCCGGGGCGCAGCGGCCAGGCGGCCAGCCCCAGGAAGGCCACCAGCCCCGCCGCGACCGCCAGCCACAGGTTGTCCAGACGGACGCCGTCGGGGTGCACCGGGTCAGTCCTCCTTCCAGATGTCGGCGAACAGCTCGCCCGCGACCTGCCGGGGGCCGGACGACGGCCCGAAGTCCAGGCATCGCGAGCCGGGCGCGTCCGCCAGCAGGTCCTCCAGCCGCCGGTCGCATCCCCGCTCGCCCACCACGACCAGGTGGACGCGGGCGGCGCCGGGGGAGCGCAGCTCGTCCCGCAGCTCGGCCAGGTCGGCCCCGGCGTGCGGCCCGGCGTCGTCGCCGCCATCGGTCAGCACCACCAGGGACCCGTCGCCGGTCTCGCCGCGCAGCCTCCGCAGCCCTTCGGCGACGACATGGTGCAGCGGGGTGACCTCGCCCTCGGCCGCGAGACCCGACCCCTTCAGCCGGTCGCGGACGGCGGGCACCGCCCGGTCGCGCGGCGCCAGGTCCGCCAGGACGCTCGGATCGCGTCCGTCCCGTCCGCTGGGGAACGCCCACAGTCCCGCCTCGTCGTTGCGGCCCAGCCAGTCCAGCGACTCCCCGACGAGATCGCGGGCCCGGCCGATCGCGGTGCCGCCGGACACGGGGGCCTTCATCGACCCCGACCGGTCGACCGCGAACAGCACCGTGCGGGGGCGGCGCGTCGCGGCGATCTGCTCGCGGACCACCGCCAGCCGTCGCGCGTCCAGCGGTGTCGCCGCGCTCGGCTGCCCCGGCGGCCCGAAGCCCCGCCCCATCCGCGTCGCCCGGCCGGCCAGCCAGTCGCGGAACTCCTCGGCCAGCCGCTCCCGTTCGCCGTCCCGCTCGTCGTTCCAGGTGATCCGCACGAGGCTGTAGTCGAGCAGCGGGGCGGGGCGAGGGCGGACGAGGTCGAGCCACTGCACGGTGGTCTCGTCGGGGGCCAACTGGCGGGTGCACGCACCGCCGAGCGGCGCGCCCCTGGCGTAGGTGGCCAGGGAGTGCTCGGGCACGATCACCGCGATCTTGGCGGCGGGCTCCGCGGCGAGCCGCTCGCGGACCTCGCACAGCATCTCGTCGGCGTCGGTCAGCGTCAGGCCCGGCGGGCTCAGCTCCTGTTCGAGGCGGTGTCGTTCCCGGGCGTCGAGCCCCGGGCCGTACAGCGCCGTCGTCGCGACCACGGCCACGTCGCCGGTCTCCGGGTTGGGCCGCAGCAGCGTGACACCCTCCCGGCGCAGCCGGTCGACCGCCTCCTCCCAGCCCTCCGGGGACCAGTCCGCCCGTTCGAACCCCGCCGCCTTGGAGACCGCCAGCACCACGGGGGACACCATCCCGGCCGGGGTGATCTCCCGGTGGGCGCCCAGCACGCCCCAGCGGGTGGCGTGCTCGGCCACGGCCCGCGAGGAGGCCAGCCAGAGATCGGGGCGCGGCCCGACGGTCGCCAGCGCCGACCGCTCCGCGTTGTCGTTCTGCCAGCCGTTGACGAACGCGTCGGTGAGCGGCTTGAGGGGCGGGGCGCGGAACACCGTCACGTGGACGGGCCGGCAGCGCACCCCCTCGGCCCGCTCGGCGGCGAACGCGTCGGCCTGCCCGCGCACGACCCGCAGCGTCTCGGCGGCGGCCATCACCCGCAGTTCGGCCGGCGGCGGACAGGGCGACAGCCGGGTCCGGCTCCAGCCGGCCAGCGACCAGCCGCTGAACACCACCGCCGCGCCCGTGATCATCGCGGCGACGCCGGGACCGTACCGGCGCAGCCCCCGCCGCAGGGCCCGCAGGACGGGACCGGGCTCGGGCAGCAGCAGCAGGAACTCCTGGAACAGCACGGCGGCGGTGATCACGGCGGTGGCGATCAGCCAGTGGACCCGGATCACGCCCTGGTCGATCCACACCGACATCAGCACCAGCGGCAGCACCACCAGCGTCGGCACGCCGGACGGGCGGCCCCGGCGCCCCCGTCGGGGTCGCTCGTCCGCCATGCCGACCCCCTTGGCCGCTCGGGCGCGCTCTGGTTGGAAGGTTACGAGTGTGTTCCCACGGTCCTGCGGACACCAGTCTCCGGGGGGAGAGGTGACCTGTTCCGGCCGCGCCGCATCACGATCCGGGAACGGCACGAGTGACTGGAGTCACATCGCCGGGTCCTCTATGTAACCTTTGGGCCCGATGCCGGTCCTTGCCCGGAACAGGACGGTGATGAGCGTGCGCCATACGGTCGGCTTTCTGCTCGGGGTGCTGCTGACCCCCGCGCTCGTCTACGGCCTGGCCTGGTCGTACGGGCAGGCGGCGGGCTCCTTCGACCCGGTGGCCCGGGAGATCACCGACAGCACCCGGCTGTACGGGGGTGTGGCGCTCATGGGGGCGGTGGGCCTGGTCATCGGGATCGTGGTGATCGCCCGGTGGGCGTCCCCGCTGGTCTCGCTGATCCCGGCGGTCACCCTGGTGGCCTGGACGGCGTACTTCCTGGCCGATCCCGACGGGGCCCTCGCGCTGCCCGCGGACCTGCCCCCGGCCGGCTTCCTGGACCGGACGATGGACAGCGGGCTGCGGATCCTGCTCGGCTCCGGCGTCTTCGCGCTGCTCGGCCTCCTGCTGCTGGTGCCGATGGGGACCCCGCGCCGCTGGGCGGGCGGCCGCGCCCCGGACGAGGGCCGGTACGAGGACGACGACCATCCCGCCCCGCCCGGACGCCGTCGCCAGCCGGAGTACTTCTGAGTTCCGCGCCGACACCGACCCCGCCCCGCTAACCGGCCGGCTCCGCCGCGATCAGGCCGCCATCCCGGTAGAGGCGGGTGACGACGTCCTCGATGTCGGGCTCGCGGAGCGCGATGTCGGCGATCTCGGCGCGGTCGGCGAGCGCGGCCACCACCGCCGCGGCGTTCGTTCCGCGCGGCACCCGAAGCCACTGCCGGGGGCCCTCCACCCGTTCGACCGCCACCCCCGGCAGCTCCACCGGGGGCGCGGGGCGGACCAGGTCGACCACCAGCACCCGGTCGGCGGCCACCTCGGCGCGCAGGCGCTCCAGGTCCCCGTCGTAGGCGAGCCGCCCATGGTCGATGATCATCACCCGGCGGCACAGCCGTTCGATGTCGCCCAGGTCGTGGGTGGTGAGCAGGATCGTGGTGCCGCGCTCGACGTTGACCCGTTCGAGGAAGCCCCGCACGGTCGCCTTGCTCACCACGTCCAGGCCGATGGTCGGCTCGTCCAGCACCAGGATCGGCGGATCGTGCAGCAGCGCCGCCGCCAGGTCGCCGCGCATCCGCTGGCCCAGGCTCAACTGCCGGACCGGGGTCCCCAGGAAGGGACCCAGGTCCAGCAGGTCGGTCAGCTCCGCCAGCCGGGCCCGGTGGTCGCGGGCGTCCACCCGGTACAGGTGCCGGATCAGCGTGAGGCTGTCGCGCAGCGGCAGGTCCCACCACAGGGTCGTGCGCTGCCCGAAGACCACGCCGATGCGCCGGGCCAGGGCGGTGCGCCGCCGGGACGGATCCAGCCCGTCCATCCGGACCGTTCCGGAGCCGGGCGACAGGATGCCGGTCAGCATCTTGATCGTGGTGGACTTGCCCGCCCCGTTCGGCCCCAGATAGCCGACGAACTCCCCGGGCGCGACCGTGAAGGAGATGCCGTCCACCGCCCGCACGGTCGTCCGGCGGCGACGCAGCCCGCCCGCGCGGGATCGGACGGTGAACGACTTGCGGATGTCGGTGACCTCGATCATCGTCAGCTCCCGGTCGATCGGTAGTGGCGCAGCCCGGACCGCCAGGCCGCCGCGGCCACCCCGCACAGCAGCACGGCGACGACGGGCGAGGCGAACCGCAGCCCCGAGGGCAGCCCCAGCGGGTCGGGGCGGTCGAGCACGTACAGGCCCGGCTGCCAGTTCACGAAGGCCAGCGGGATCACGAACGTCATCCCGCGCACGAACTCGCGGGCGTACATGGACATCGGGTACTGGGTCAGGAAGGCGCCGCCGTAGGTCACCGACTTCGTGGCGGCGTGCACGTCGATGAGCACGAACTGCACCGAGGCGGTCAGCACCCACAGCGCCGCGAAGATCACCGCCCCGGACGTGAGCATCACGGGCACCATCACCACCCGGCCCACGGTCCAGTCCACCTCCAGCCGGGGCAGCACGTACGCCAGCACCACGAGGGCGGGCAGCAGCCTGGCGATCCGGCGGGGCGAGAAGTCCTCGGTGGCGATCTGGATCAACGGGCTCACCGGACGCACCAGCATCGTGTCCAAAGTGCCCATCCGCACGTGCTCGCCCAACCGCTCGGTGCTGCCCAGCAGCACGTCGGCCACTACGAACGACAACGCCGACGTGCCGTACAGGAACAGCACCTCGGACGCGGTGAACCCGGCGATGCGCGGAGCGTGGGCGAACAGCAGCATGATGCCCGCCAGGTCCAGCGCGGTCACCGCCGCCGAGGCCAGCCCCAGCAGCACCATCGAGACCGGGTACTGCGCCGCCGCCCGGATCCACGTCCACGCCAGCAGCCCGTACAGCCGGAACGTGTCAGCCACCGTGGATCACCAGCCTCCGGCGCGCCGCCGAGGTCAGCACCCGACCGGCGCCCAGCAGCACCACCGCCCACATCGCCTGGAACCCGTAGGCCGCGAGCAGACCCGCGCCCCGGTACTCGCCCAGGAAGACGTCGGCCGGCACCTGGATCAGCGCCGCCCACGGCAGGGCCTGGGCCAGGGTGCCCAGCCACCCCGGGAACGCCACCAGCGGCAGGATCATCCCCGAGAAGAACATCGACAGCACCAGCGCCACCGCCTGCAGGCCCCGGTCGTCGTGCAGCCAGAACATCGCCATGGCCACCAGGTAGCGCAGCCCGAACCCGGTGATCACCGCCAGGGCCACCGACACCGCGAAGGCCGCCCACCCGGCCGCGCCCGGCAGCCGCAGGTCGAAGGCCAACGCCCCGGCCACCATCGGGAGCCCGCCGCGCAGCAGGAGCGTGCAGGCCCCCCGGCCCAGGTCGTCGGCCAGCCACCAGCCCTGCAGGTCGACCGGTCGGTGCAGGTCGATGGCCACGTCGCCGGACCTGATCCGCTGGGTCAGCTCCAACCCGCCGAAGACCTGGACCGGCCCGATGAGGGCCTGGGTGATGAAGCAGAAGGTCACCGCGTCGGCCGCGTCATAGCCGCCGAGCGAGGGACGGGCCGCCCACAGCGCCAGCACGATCCAGGCGCGCACGAACCCGAACAGCGTGTTGGTCACGGCCTCGGCGATCGTGCCGAGCGGATAGGCGGCATGACGGCGGAAGGCGTAGGCCGCCACCCACGGATAGACGCTCACTGTCGGCGACCCTAGGAGCGGCCCGGGGAGCGATCCATGCCGGATGACACAGACGGCTTGACGAGAACGGCGAAGGACCCCCCGGACGCCGGAGCGTCCGAGGGGTCCTTCACACGGCCTGGACCAGGTTCTCGATCAGTGAGCCTTGTCGAAGAACTGCTCGTCCTCGGTGGAGCCCTTGAGCGCCGTGGTGGACGAGTTCGGCGCGATGGCCGTGCTGACCAGGTCGAAGTAGCCGGTGCCGACCTCGCGCTGGTGGCGCGTGGCGGTGTAGCCGCGCTCCTCGGAGGCGAACTCCGCCTCCTGCAGCTCGACGTAGGCGCTCATGCCGTCGCGGGCGTAGCCGTGCGCCAGGTCGAACATCGAGTAGTTGAGGGCGTGGAAGCCCGCCAGCGTGATGAACTGGAACTTGAAGCCCATGTGGCCCAGTTCCTTCTGGAACTTGGCGATGGTGGCGTCGTCCAGGTGCTTCTTCCAGTTGAAGGAAGGCGAGCAGTTGTACGACAGCATCTGGTCCGGGTACTCGGCCTTGACGGCCTCCGCGAACTTGCGGGCCAGCTCCAGGTCCGGGGTGCCGGTCTCCATCCAGATGAGGTCGGAGTACGGCGCGTAGGCCAGGGCGCGGGAGATGCAGGGCTCGATGCCGTTGCGGACCCGGTAGAAGCCCTCGGCGGTGCGCTCGCCGGTCACGAACTCGCGGTCGCGCTCGTCCACGTCCGTGGTGATCAGGGTCGCGGCCTCGGCGTCGGTCCGCGCGATGATCAGGGAGGGGACGTTGGAGACGTCGGCGGCGAGGCGGGCCGCGTTGAGCGTCTTGATGTGCTGGCTGGTCGGGATGAGGACCTTGCCGCCCAGGTGACCGCACTTCTTCTCGGAGGCGAGCTGGTCCTCCCAGTGCACGCCGGCGGCGCCGGAGGCGATCATGCCCTTCATCAGCTCGAAGGCGTTGAGCACGCCACCGAAGCCGGCCTCGGCGTCGGCCACGATCGGGGCCAGCCAGTGGGTGTCGCCCTTGCCCTCCGACCACTGGATCTGGTCGGCGCGCAGCAGCGCGTTGTTGATGCGGCGGACGACGGCCGGCACCGAGTTGGCCGGGTAGATGCTCTGGTCCGGGTAGGTCTGGCCCGCCAGGTTGGCGTCACCGGCGACCTGCCAGCCGGACAGGTAGATGGCCTTGAGGCCGGCCTTGATCTGCTGGACCGCCTGGTTGCCCGTCAGCGCGCCGAGGGCGTGGACGTAGTCCTCCTCGTGCAGGAGCTTCCACAGACGCTCGGCGCCGAGGCGGGCCAGGGTGTACTCCTCCTGGACCGAGCCCCGGAGCTTCACGACGTCCTCCGCCGTGTAGGTCCGCTCGATACCGTTCCAGCGGGGGTCGGTGTCCCACTGGCGCTGCAGCTCTTCGGCTGCGCCCTTGAGGCGACTTTCAGTCATGTCGATGCCCTTCTGGTGTCGTCCCCTGGGTGCTTGCGTCCGAGTGTGCCCCGAGATCACCCCCTGGATGTACCCCTGGGTAGCGAAAGATCTGCAGAAGTTTCTGTACGATGAACCCGTGGCGACCTTGCGAACAGAAGAACCACTGAACTTGTCGAGTGACGTAGATCTCGTGACGTTCGGGCAACGTCTCCGTCATCTCCGGCGCGCTCGCGGTATGACGCTCTCGGACCTGGGGGCCAGGGTCGGGCGGGCCCCGTCCCAGCTCTCGCTGCTGGAGAACGGTCGGCGCGAGCCCAAGCTGTCGCTGCTCCAGTCGCTGGCCGCCGCGCTGGAGGTGCCGGTCGAGGAACTGCTGCGCCGCCAGCCCCCCAGTCGCCGCGCCCAGCTCGAGATCGCGTTGGAGGAGGCCCAGCGCGACCCGTTGTACCAGTCGCTCGGCCTGTCGTACCTCAAGGTCGGCAAGCGCATGCCCAACGACGTGATCGAGCACATCCTCGCCCTGTACGACGAGCTCAAGCGCAGCCGCACCAAGCCCACGGCCAGCCCGGAGGAGGCCCGCAAGGCCAACGCCGAGCTCCGCCGCCAGATGCACGAGCGCGGCAACTACTTCGGCGAGATCGAGCAGGTGGCGTCCCGGACGCTGGGCGCGATCGGCTACCGCGGCGGCGCGGTCTCCCAGGGCATGCTGATGTCCCTGGTCGCGCACTTCGGCTTCGACCTGCGGTACGTCCAGGACCTGCCGCGTTCGGTGCGTTCCATCACCGACCTGCGCAACCGGCGGATCTACCTGGAGCGCGAGCAGCTCGGGATGCACACGCCCCGCACGATCCTGATGCAGACGCTCGGGCACATCGCCCTCGACCACGACGTGCCCCGCGACTTCGCCGACTTCCTGCGCCAACGGGTCGAGGCCAACTACTTCGGCGCGGCCACGCTGATGCCGGAGTCGGCCGTGGTGCCCTACCTGCAGGAGGCCAAGGCCGCCCGCGAGCTGTCGGTGGAGGACCTGGCCGACGTGTTCTCGGTCTCGTACGAGATGGCCGCGCACCGCTTCACCAACATGGCCACCCACCATCTGGGCCTGCAGTTGCACTTCACCAAGAACGACGAGAGCGGCACGATCTACAAGGCGTACGCCAACGACGGGCTGATCTTCCCGCAGGACTCCGACGGGGCGATCGAGGGCCAGCGGATGTGCCGCCAGTGGGCGGGCCGGAACGTGTTCGGGGCGGCCGACCGCTTCTCGGTCTACTACCAGTACACCGACACCCCCAACGGGACGTACTGGTGCCTGTCGCACGTCGACCCGAGCCACGATCGGGACTTCGCCATCACGCTGGGCGTCCGCTTCGAGGACTCCCGCTGGTTCCGCGGCCGGGAGGCCACCAACCGGGTCCGGTCGGCCTGCCCGGACGGCGACTGCTGCCAGCGCCCGCCCGCCGAGCTGGCGCAGCGGTGGGACGGGATGGCCTGGCCGTCCGCCCGGGCCCACTCGCACGTCCTGTCGGTGCTGCCGCCCGGCGCGTTCCCCGGCGTCGACGACGCCGACGTCTACGCCTTCCTGGACCGCCACGCGCAAGGGCGGTAACCGGTGTGTTGTGCGGTTGTTAACTCTTTGGGACGAATGGGCTGGAGCGTTCCTGCAGGTACCGGCTCCGCGGTGATCTGGGTTTCCTTGAGGGAGGTCGTTCACCTGCGGAGGGAGTACGCGTGCTGACTGAGGCCACCATGTGGATGCGTCGCCGGACGAGCGCGGCGGCGGACTGGCCCGTGGAGATGCTCCTCGGGGCGAAGCAGGCGCGGACCGGCCTCGGGGCCGGCGACGGGCGGATCAGCGTGGTGCTGCCCGCCCGCAACGAGGAGGAGACGGTCGGCGTCATCGTCGACGCCATCCGTCGCGAACTGGTGGAACGGGTGCCGCTGGTCGACGAGATCGTGGTCGTCGACTCGCGGTCGACCGACCGCACGGCCGAGGTCGCCGCGGCGGCCGGGGCCGAGGTGGTCGCCCAGGACGCGGTGCTGGCGGACCTGCCCCCGATGTCGGGCAAGGGCGAGGCGCTGTGGAAGTCGCTGGCCGCCACCACCGGGGAGTTCGTCGTCTTCGTCGACGCCGACCTGCGGAACTTCGCCCCGCATTTCGTGACCGGGCTGCTGGGCCCGCTGCTCACCGACCCGACGGTCGGCTATGTGAAGGGTTGCTACGACCGGCCCCTGATGACGGGCGGGACCCGCGTGGACGGCGCGGGCGGCCGGGTCACCGAGTTGGTCGCCCGACCGCTGATCAACCTGCACTGGCCGGCGCTGGCCGGGGTGATCCAGCCGTTGGGTGGCGAGTACGCCGGCCGCCGCGCGCTGCTGGAGCGGCTGCCCTTCGTCACCGGGTACGGCGTTGAGCTGGGTCTGCTGCTGGACGTCTTCCAGGACTCCGGGCTGGACGCGCTGGCCCAGGTGGACCTCGGGGACCGGGTGCACTCGCACCAGTCCACCGAGGCGCTGGCGGCCATGTCCGGCCAGATCATGCTGACCGCCTGGAGTCGGCTGCAGCGGCACGGCCGGATGCTGCCGCTGGAGCCGCCGGGCACCGCGCTGGCCTGGTTCCAGCGCAGCGGCACGGGCCATGACCTGCGCGTCAACGATGTGGGGGTGCAGGAGCGCCCCCCGATGATCGGCGTGCCCGGATATGCCGGGACGGGCCGTTCCGTGGTGTCCTGAGCCACTCCGTGGCCTCCGTCCAGGTGGCCACGGAGTGTGACCCTCGCCACCGTGTTACCACGGGTAACCCCCTTTGTCCCCGAGGGTGCTACCGTTGGTAACACCAGGTGTTGGAGAAAGGGTCAATAACCATGACGAGCAGCGAGTCGACGCCCTTCTCGCTTGAACTCAGCGAGGACGTCGCCGAGGTCCAGCAGTGGGTCCACGAGTTCGCCAAGGATGTGATCCGCCCGGCGGCCGAGGAATGGGACGAGCGGGAGGAGACTCCCTGGCCCATCCTCCAGGAGGCCGCCAAGGTCGGGCTGTACTCCCTGGACTTCATCGCCACCCAGTGGCTGGAGCCCACCGGGCTCGGCATCCCGGTGACGGTCGAGGAGCTGTTCTGGGGCGACGCGGGCATCGCGCTCGCCATCATGGGCACCGGCCTGGCCGCCGCCTCGGTGGCCGCGGTCGGCACCGACGAGCAGGTCATGGAGTGGGTGCCGCAGATGTACGGCACCTCCGACGAGATCAAGCTCGGCGCGTTCTGCGCCTCCGAGCCCGACGCCGGCAGTGACGTGGGCTCCATCCGCACCCGCGCGGTCTACGACGAGGCCAGCGATGAGTGGGTGCTCAACGGCACCAAGACGTGGGCCACCAACGGCGGCATCGCCGACATCCACGTGGTCGTCGCCTCCGTGCACCCGGAGCTGGGCAGCCGCGGCCAGGCGAGCTTCATCATCCCGCCGAACACGCCGGGTCTGAAGCAGGGCCAGAAGTTCAAGAAGCACGGCATCCGCGCCTCCCACACCGCCGAGGTCATCCTCGACAACGTGCGCCTCCCCGCCCGCCTGATCGTCGGCGGCAAGGAGAAGTTCGACGAGCGCATCGCCCGCGTCCGCGAGGGCAAGCGCGCCAAGAGCCAGGCCGCGCTGAAGACCTTCGAGGCCACCCGGCCCACCGTGGGCGCGATGGGGCTGGGCGTGGGCCGCGCCGCCTACGAGTACGCCCTGCAGTACGCCCAGGAGCGCGAGCAGTTCGGCCGCAAGATCGGCGACTTCCAGGCGATCGCGTTCAAGCTGGCCGACATGAAGACCCAGCTCGACGCGGCCCGCCTGCTGGTGTGGCGGGCGGCCTGGATGGCCCGCAACGGCAAGGACTTCGCCAACGCCGAGGGCTCCATGGCGAAGCTGTACGCCAGCGAGATGTCGGTGCGCGTCACCGAGGAGGCCATCCAGATCCTCGGCGGCAACGGCTACACCCGGGACTACCCGGTGGAGCGGATGCACCGCGACTCCAAGATCTTCACGATCTTCGAGGGCACGAGCGAGATCCAGCGCCTGGTCATCGGGCGCACGGTGACCGGCCTGCCGGTCCGCTGACCGTCGGGCGAGGGGCACCCGCCCGTCTTTTCGGGCGGGTGCCCCTCGCGCCGGGCGGGAACGGTGCATGATCGGTTTGTCATCCGATGCCACACGGAGGGGCGCCGCCGGGCACCGGATTGACGCAGACTGACAAGGAGCGTTCCCATGCTGAGCCGAACCCCGTGCGGAGCGGGTGATGACCGCACGTGACCCCGACCGGCGGCGCGCCCTCCTGGAGGCCGCCGACCAGGTCATCAGACGGGAGGGGCCGGGAGCCTCGATGGCGGCCATCGCCGCCGAGGCCGGGATCAGTAAGCCGATCCTCTACCGCCACTTCGGGGACAAGTCCGGGCTCTACCAGGCGCTGGCCGAGCGGCACACCCGGCGGCTGATCGAGGCCGTCCAGGCCGAGTTCACCGGGACCGGCTCGATCCGCGACCGGACCCGGTCGACCATCGACAGCTACCTCACGCAGATCTTCCAGAACCCGCAGCTCTACCGGTTCCTGATGCACCGGGCCAGCGCGGAGGACGCCGCCACGCACAGCGCGATGAGCACGATGATCCGCGGGCTCAGCCAGGAGCTGGCCAAGGTGATGATGGCCGAGGCCGAACTGGCCGACCCCACGCCCGCCCATGTCTGGGCGCACGCGGTGATCGGCATGGTGCAGACCTCCGGCGACTGGTGGCTGGACCATCCGGAGGTCCCCCGGGAGGCCGTGGTGGACTCCCTCGCCGACCTGATCCTCGACGGCCTGCCCGCCGCCTCGGCCAACATGGTCGGCAGCCTGTTCAGCGACTGAGCGGTTCGGACCCTCCGGGCGCCCGGTCGTCGTCCTCCTCCCCGGAGACGGCGAGCAGCGCGCCCATGACCGCCGTCCCGCACAGGCAGAGGACGCCCACGGCCAGCGCCCAGCCGGACCCGACGACGACGGTCAGGACGACCCCCGCCACGAGGAGCCCGAGGGCCACCATCGCGGGCGGCCCGGAGCCGCGCGCCGTGATCGCGACGGGTGCGACGGGCTCGGCCGGGGCGCCGCGCTCGCCGCCGAAGTCCAACCGCCCGCGGAGGAACAGCCGGAACAGCAGGAGCAGCGACGGAACGAGCAGGACGGCGCCGACCGCGACGGAGACGACGATGGCGATCAGTGTCGAACGCCCGGCGGCGGCCTGCTCGACGGTGAGGCCGGTCAGGAGGCGGGGCCGCTGGGCGACCGCCCAGCCGGCCACGAGCGCCGCGACCGCGAGCGCGGCCGAGGCGCGCGACGCCTCGAAGCGGTCGCGTCCCACCAGGAAGAAGGTGGCCAGCCCGGCGACGGCCGACACGGCGACCATGAGGAGCCCGAGCCCGCCGGTGAGCCCGTCCCACAGCGGCCGGGCGTCCGCGCGCAGGACGAACAGACCGGCGACGGCCAGCGCCCCGGTGACGACGCCCGACGCCAGGGCGCGCACCCGGAAGTCGTGCTCGAGGTCGGGCTCGCCCATCCGGCGTGCGTCGGCGGACAGGTAGACCGCGGCCAGATAGGCCGAGACGGCGACCGCGAGCGTCCCGACCAGGATCGACGTGGGATTGAGCCAGCTCGTGACCAGGTCGCCCGCGGCGTTGCCGACGGGCACGCGATCGGAGGCGATCGCCCCCGCGACGGCGCCCAGGGCGAACGGCGTCAGCACCGACGAGAGCGCGAAGACGTCGTCGATGGCGCGCCGGCCGGGCTGCGCGTCGAGCGTCCCCCGCAGCGCGTACGCGGTGCCGCGCAGGATGATCCCGACCGCGGCGAGGAACAGCGGCACCACCAGCGTGGAGGCGATCGAGGCGAACGCGACCGGGTAGGCGGTCCAGCAGACCACCAGCACGAAGATCAGCCAAACGTGGTTGGCCTCCCAGACGGGGCCCATGGCGTGGCGGGCGTGGTCCTGGGTCGCGGCCCGGCTCGCCCGTCCGCCGCCGGGGACGAGCGTCCAGACGCCCGCGCCGAAGTCGGCCCCGGCGAGCACCGTGTAGGCGGCGACGCCGACGAGGGCGAAGACGATCGGGGTCTCGGCGAGCATGTCCGTCTCCTAGGGCCGAGGCGGCGCGGGCCGCTGTGCGTCGGCCTCCAGCGGGACGCGGCTGAACCGGTGGAGCAGCCACGCCACGGCGCCCGCCAGACCGAGGTAGACGACCACCAGCGTCCCGAGGCCGATGGGGACCCCGCGGGCGCCGGTGACCGCCTGCGCCGTGCGCATCACCCCGTACACCACCCAGGGCTGCCGGCCGACCTCGGTGGCCGTCCAGCCGGCGATCAGCGCCACGACGGACAGCGGCCCGGCGACGACCACCGCGCGATGGAACCACGGCGATGTGGGCAGCCGTCTCCGCCGGAAGCGCACGTACAGGTAGACGACGCCGAGCAGCGCGAGCAGCATCCCGATCCCGACCATGGCCTGGAACGAGTAGCGGACGACGTTGACCGGCGGCCGGTCGGCCGGCGGCACCGTGTGCAGGCCCTCCACGCGTGCGTCGGGATCGTGGTAGGCGAGCAGGGACAGCATGCGGGGGATCGCGATCCCGTACCTGACCTCGTCGCCGTCGTACCAGCCGCCCAGGTGCTCGGGCGCGCCGTTCGTCGTCCGCCCGACCCCCTCCAGCGCGGCGAGCTTCATCGGCTGCCGCTGCGCGACCTCACGCGCCGCCCAGTCCCCGAGGGCGATCTGCAGGGGGGCGGCGACCGTCGCGACCGACAGCGCGATCGTCAGCGCCGCCCGTTCATAGCGGCCCCGCCGTCCGCGCAGGAAGCCCCAGGAATAGAAACCGGCGACCACGAAGCCCGCGACGATGAAGGCCGCGAAGTACATGTGGACGAATTCGTGCCAGAAGAAGGAATTGGCGAACAGCGCCGACCACGGCTCCACGTCCACGGCCCGTCCATCCCGGATCGCGAACCCGGACGGATTGTTCATCCACCCGTTGACCGTGATGACGAAGAGCGCCCCCGTCAGGCCCGCGACGCTCACCACGACACCCGTCAGCAGATGCAGCCTCGGCGCCATCCGGTCCCAGCCGTAGACGTAGATCGCGCCGAAGATGGCCTCCAGGAAGAACGAGAAGCCCTCCAGCGCGAACGCGAGGCCGAACACGTTCCCGAAACTCGCCGTGAACGCCGGCCACAGCAGTCCGAACTCGAAACTGAGGATCGTGCCCGTGACGACACCCACCGCGAACAGCGTGATCATCACCTTCGACCAACGCCGGGCCAGGGCCCGATAGGCGGGGTCGCCGGTGCGCAGATGGAGCCACTCGGTGAACACGACCATCACCGGGAACGCGATGCCGAAACAGACGAGCGGAATGTGCACGACGAACGACAGCGCCTGCATCTGTCGGGCCTGGAGGAGGTGGTCCTGCTCCACCGGCGGGAAATCGCCGTCGTGGACGCCGAGCAGGCCGTCGGCCACGGATAAGGCGTCGATGATCATGTGTACCGTTTCTCCCGGAAGCACCCGTGGCCCGCCCCGCTCGGCCGACGGCAGTCCGGATCTACCCAACGACCGCCGATCTCTCACCTGGTGGGCCGGGTGACGCGGCGCCGGGAGGGTTGGCGGACGCATGGCGATCGCCTGAACATTTCCCGCGGTGCGCCGGGAATGCTGTCGGCGTCGATCGATGCGCGGCCTGCCGGGGAAGGGCGGAACGTCATGAACGGTTCGGGCGACGGACGGCGGCGGCCGGAACCGAGTGTCGGCGCCGTGCCGAAGAAGGCGCCGAAGTCCCGCCCCTATCACCATCCGGCCGCCGGTTGGGGCGCGGCCAAGGCCGTGACGGGGTTCCTGCTGCGCGAGGACGAGGCGGTCGAGGGCGCGCGCGGCATGCTGCGGATGAATCACGAGGACGGCGGTTTCGACTGCCCCGGGTGCGCGTGGCCGGACACCAAGGGGCTGCGCTTGGACGTCTGCGAGAACGGCATCAAGCACGCCACATGGGAGATGACCGGCAAACGGGTGGATCGGGGGTTCTTCGCCGCGCATTCGGTGTCGGAACTGTTCGAGTGGAGCGATTTCGCGCTGGAGGATCAGGGCCGGCTGACCGAGCCGATGGCCTACGACCCCGATTCCGACCATTACGTCCCGATCTCCTGGGAGGACGCGTTCGAGGTCTTCGGCCGCGCGATACGCGACCTGGACGACCCGAACAGGGCGTCGTTCTACACCTCCGGAAGGCTCGGCAACGAGGCCACCTTCCTCTACCAGTTGATGGTCCGTGAGATCGGCACGAACAACCTGCCCGACTGCTCGAACATGTGCCACGAGGCCAGCGGCCGCGCCCTGCACGCGTCGCTGGGGACCGGCAAGGGCACCGCGGACCTCGAGGACTGGGAGACCGCCGACGCGCTGTTCATCATGGGCGTCAACGCCGCGTCCAACGCCCCCCGGATGCTCACGACCCTCGCGCGGGCCCATCGGCGCGGTGCCCGGATCGTCCACGTCAACCCGCTGATCGAGGCGGGCGCCACCCGCACCATCATCCCGCACGAGTTCCTGCAGATGGCCCTCTTCCACCCGACACCCACCAGCACCCTGAACCTGCAACCGCGCGTCGCCGGGGACATGGCGCTGATGCGCGGCATCGCCAAGGCGACGCTGGAGATGGCCCGCACCGACCCGAAGGCGGTGGACGAGAAGTTCATCGAGCGTCACACCGTGGGCTTCGAGGAGTACAAGGCCGTCTGCGAGGCCACCTCATGGGAGGAGCTCGAGCACCAGTCGGGGGTCGGGCGTTCCGAGATCCTGGAGGCGGCCCGCGTGTATCGGGGCGCCGACCGCACCATCATGAGCTGGTCCGTGGGCCTCACCCAGCACGAGCACGGCGTCGACACCATCCGCGAGATCGTCAACGTGCTGCTGTTGCGCGGGAACCTCGGACGGGAGGGGGCCGGGCCGTCCCCGGTGCGCGGGCACAGCAACGTCCAGGGCAACCGCACGTGCGGGATCGACAACCGGCCGCCGCGGGAGTTCCTCGATCGTCTCGCGGAGGTCTGCGGGATCGACCCGCCCCGCGACGACGGCCTGAACGTCGTCGGCACGATCGAGGCGATGCGTCGCGGCGAGGTCAGGGTGCTCGTCGGCATGGGCGGCAACTTCGCCCTCGCCACGCCCGACACCCCCTACACCTACGCGGCGCTGCGTGAGTGCGACCTGACCGTCCACGTCAGCACGAAGCTGAACCGCAGCCACCTCGTCCACGGCCGGCGGGCGCTGATCCTTCCGTGCGTGGGGCGCACCGAGAAGGACGTGCAACGCGGCGGGCTGCAGCGCATCTCGGTCGAGGACTCGATGGCCATGGTCCACCTGTCGCAGGGCATGAGGCCGCCCGCTTCGCCGCGCCTGCGGTCGGAGCCCGCGATCATCGCGGGCATGGCCCGCGCCGCCCTCCCCGACAGCCGCACCCCCTGGGAGTGGTACGTGGAGGACTACGACCGCATCCGCGACACGATGGCCGAGGTCCTGGACGGCTTCGAGGACTTCAACCGGCGGGTCCGCCTGCCGATGGGCTTCCGCATCAGGCAGCCCGCCCGTGAGCTGATCTTTCTCACCCCGTCCGGACGCGCCGAGTTCTCCGCCGCGGACCTGCCCGACGCCGTCCCCCCGCCCGGCACGCTCGTCCTGGGCACCATGCGCTCCCACGACCAGTGGAACACCACCATCTACGCCGACGACGACCGTTACCGCGGCATCGAGAACCTGCGCACCCTCGTCTTCATGAACGAGGACGACATGCGCGAGCGCGGCATCGGCGAGTTCGACCCGGTCGACATCACCAGCACCGCGAAGGACGGCTCCACCCGTTCCCTCAACGGGTTCCTCGCCGTCGCCCACGACATCCCGCGCGGCTGCGCGGCGGGCTACATGCCCGAGATGAACGTCCTCGTCGCGATCGGCGACTACAGCGTCCAGAGCGACCAGCCGCTCATGAAGCACCTCAAGGTCACCATCGATCCCGCCGGAGCCGTCACGGACTGACGCCCACCAGGTGCGCGTGGACGATCAGATTGTCGCGGTAGGACCGTTCGCGCCGGTCGTACGCGCCGCCGCAGGTGACCAGCCGCAGACCCGCGTACCGGACCGACCCGTACACCCGCCGGGCCGGGAACCCGGTCTTGCGCACCCGCTCGGTGGCGTCGACCCGGAACCGCGCGACCGTCCGGTCGCGGCGCGGCACCAGGACCACGTCGCCGCGCCGCACCCCGCCGAGCCGATGGAACGCGGCGGGCCCCCGGAGATCGTCGTAGTGGCCGAGCAGGACCGCCGAGCCCCGGGATCCGGGGGCGGGCCCGTGCCGGTACCAGCCCACCAGTTCCGCTCGGCGCAGCGGGGGGACCTCGACGGTGCCGTCGGGATTCTTGCCGACCTCCATCACGGACGCCCGGACGCCGAGCCGGGGGATCTCGACGCGGACGGGATCGGAGGCGGGCAGCGACGCGCCGTCGGGGATGTGCCAGAGCGCGCGGGGCCCGTCGTACCGCCGCTCGGGCGGCCGGTCGTCCGAGCCGCGGGTCCCGCCCGCCGCGACGGCGACCAGCACGGCGAGGCCGATCGCGGTCAGGGCCCGACCGCCGCTAGGCACCGCCACGTCTGCGGGCCCGGACCAGCAGGGCGGCGCCGACCGCCGCCCCGAGGAGCAGAGCCGGGGCCGCGAACGCCGGGAGGCCGTCGCCTTCCGGTTCGGCGGCGGCCCGCGCCGCCCCGCCCCCGCCCGTTTGCGGACCGCCGTGCGGGTGGCCGCCGTGGTGGTGCCTGCGCCACAGGCTCTTGACATGGAACATCTCGGTGCGCGAGTCCTTGGACGGCGTGCAGACGACCGTCACCGTGTAGTCGCGCGACCGGGTGTACCGGACGGTGGCGGCGATGTCGTACCCGCCTCGGGCGTCCAGTTTCACGATCCCGGCGCGGAGCGCGCGGCTCTTGAGCTCCATCCCCGTGTCGCCGGGCCGGTCGCACGCCCCGCTGACGGTCACCGTCTCGCCGGGCATGGCGCCCCCGGGCTCGATCCGGACCCCGTCGGCCAGCGCCGGCTGCGCGACGCAGAACAGGGCCGCACCGGTGCAGGCGGCGATCGTCGTGGCGCGCACGTTCCCCCCGTTCGGCTCACCGGGCGGCGGCCCCCGCCGTGCCGCCCGGCGTGCTGCATTCCCCGGCGGGTCGCGGATCAAGGCCGGTGTCGGTGATCTTTGCGCACTCTTGGCGCTTCCCCCGGCCGCCGGGCCCGGACGTTCCCGCCTCGACCCGCCCCGGCATGAGGTAACCTGTGCCTCACCATGCGAACCTCAGGACACCAGTGGTGGTGGCGCCGCTAAGGCGGCGCCGGTTCGTTCACGTCCGACACCAGCGACCGCCCTCACCCGGTGGTCGTTCCCGTTTTTCGGCGCCGGGCGAGGGCCCTGACAACGAGGGGCCACCACGGTGGAGACCGACGCACAGCGACCGCAGACCGCCGAGTACCTGACCGCCGGGGGCGTGCGGGTGCTCCGGACGGCCACGCCGGTCGATCCCGAACGCAAGTCCGAGGTGCTCGACACGCTCGTGGCCTCGGTGGGGGAGCGGCGCGGCGGCGTCCTGAGCTCCGGCATGGAGTATCCCGGCCGCTACAGCCGCTGGCACATGGCCTACGTCGACCCCTGCGTGGAGGTCGTCGCCCGGGGACGGCGGGTCGCCGTCCGCGCCCTCAACGAGCGCGGCGCGGTGGTGCTGCCCGCGATGGCCGCCGCCGTGCGCGACGTCGGCGAGGTCGTCCGGGACGAGCCCGGCGCGGTGTTCGAGGTGTTCGTGCCGCCCGCCGAGGAGTTCTTCACCGAGGAGGAGCGCAGCCGCCAGCCCACCGTCTTCACCGCGCTGCGCGCCCTGATCGACCTGTTCCGCTGCGACGACCCCCATCTGGGCCTGTACGGCGCGTTCGGGTACGACCTGTCGCTGCAGTTCGAGCCGATGAGGCTGCACCACACCCGCCCCGACGAGCAGCGCGACCTGGTCCTGCACCTGGCCGACGAGCTGACCGTGGTCGACCGCAAGCGGGAGACCTCGCACCGGATGTCGTACGAGTTCGTCCTCGGCGACGCCACCACGGAGGGCCTGCCGCGCGCCACCGAGCCGACCCCGGTCGCGGCCGCCGCCGAGCTGCCGGCACAGCCGGTGCCCGGCGTGTACGCGCAGATGGTCCGGGACGCCAAGCAGAAGTTCATCGACGGCGACCTGTTCGAGGTGACCCCCGGGCACGCCATGTACGCCCGCTGCGACTCCCCGGTGGCCTTCTTCGAACGGCTCCGCGAGACCAACCCGGCCCCGTACGAGTTCATGTTCAACCTCGGTGAGGGGGAGTACCTCGTCGGGGCCTCCCCGGAGATGTTCGTCCGGGTGAGCGGCGACCGGGTGGAGACCTGCCCCATCGCCGGGACCATCCGGCGCGGCGCGGACGCCCTGGAGGACGCCGAGCAGATCCGCACCATCCTGGTCTCGACCAAGGACGAGTCCGAGCTGACCATGTGCACCGACGTGGACCGCAACGACAAGGCGCGGGTCTGCGTACCCGGCAGCGTCAAGGTGATCGGCCGCCGGCAGATCGAGCTGTACTCGCGGCTGATCCACACCGTCGACCACATCGAGGGCCGGCTGCGCCCCGGCTTCGACGCCCTGGACGCCTTCCTCACCCACATGTGGGCCGTCACCGTCACCGGCGCCCCCAAGACGTGGGCGATGCAGTTCATCGAGGAGCACGAGGACTCCCCGCGCCGCTGGTACGGGGGGGCGGTCGGCTGCCTGGGCTTCGACGGCTCGATGAACACCGGTCTCACCCTGCGCACCGCCCAGATCCGCGACGGCGTCGCCACCGTCCGCGCCGGGGCCACCCTGCTGTACGACTCCGACCCCGACGAGGAGGAGCGCGAGACCCACCTGAAGGCCAGCGCCCTGCTCCGCGCCCTGGCCGGGGACGACGCGCCCGCCCTGGCCGCGGACGACGCGTCCGGGGACCGGCCCGGCGAGGGTCTCAAGGTCGTGCTGGTCGACCATGAGGACTCCTTCGTCAACACCCTGGCCGACTACTTCCGCCAGCAGGGGGCCGAGGTCGTCACGCTGCGGCATGGCTTCCCCGAGCGCCTGCTGGACGAGCTGGCGCCCGACCTGGTGGTCCTGTCGCCCGGCCCCGGCCGCCCGGAGGACTTCGCCACCGCGGCCCTGCTGGACACCCTGGCCGCCCGCGACCTGCCGGTCTTCGGGGTCTGCCTGGGGCTGCAGGCCATGGTGGAGCACGCCGGCGGGGAACTGGCCCTGCTGCCCGAGCCGTGGCACGGCAAGCCGGGCCGGGTCAAGGTCGCCGGGGGCCGCCTGTTCGAGGGCCTGCCCGACGAGTTCACCGCGGCCCGCTACCACTCCCTGCACGCCACGCCCGACCGGGTGCGCGGCTTCCAGGTGACGGCCCTGCTCGACGACGTGGTCATGGCGATCGAGGATCCCGCCGCCCGCCGCTGGGCCGTCCAGTTCCACCCGGAGTCGATCCTCACCGCCCGCGACCGCGCCGGCCACCGCGTCATCGCCAACGTCCTCCGCCTCTGCCGGGAGGCGGGCGTCTGATCTCCCGAGGGAAGGGACGACCTCGGCTTGGGATGTGTTTGAAGAGGGATATGCCGGGCATTTCGGGAGCCTGAATCAAGGCCCCCGACGAAAGAAGGCATCTCTTGTACATGCTGCTCTGGCTGATCGCCGTCGTCCTGGTGGTCGCGGGGATCTATGTCATCGTGGCCCGCCGCGACCTGCTGTGGGGGATCGTGCTGATCGTCGTCGGTCTGCTGGTCGGACCCGGTGGCGTGAGCATCTTCGGATGACGGCGCGGAAAAGACGTCGGCCCTCCCGTCCTTCGCAGGAAGGACCGGAGGGCCGGGTCCATTCCGATGTCAACGCGCGGTGATGCGGACGCGGGTGTCGTGGTAAACGGCGCCGCCGCCCATATCGGAATCGCGTTCGTCGACGAGCGCGTTCGCATTGGCGCCCCCGGAGTGCTTCGGCCAATGGCCCTTCGTGGTGGCCGCCACCCCCGGGCGGACGGAGTCGTTCACCTCCGCGACGGCGTCGAGGGAGCCGCGGTCGTTGGACACCCGCACCAACTGCCCGTCGACGATCCCGAGCGCGGCCGCGTCGTCCGGGTGGACGACCACCCTGGGGCCGCCGGCCCGGCGGCGCAGTTCGGGGTCGTCGGCGAACATGGTGTTGAGGAAGTGATGGGACGCGGAGGAGATCAGGGAGAGCGGGTGGCGCCGGGCCCGTTCGAGGTCGGGCCCCTCGGCGGGCGGGACGTAACCGGCCACCGGGTCGTGCCCGGCCATCGCGGCGCGGCGGGAGACGAACTCCAGCCGACCCGACGGCGTCGGGAAGCCCTCGGCGAACGGCGTGAACGGGGTGGGGACCGCGAGCCGGGCGAAGCCCTCCTTGCGGAGCCGGTCGAGGGTGATCCCGGCCAGCCGCTCGTGGCCTGAGCCGAGCGCCTGCTCGGCCAGCTCCTCGTCGGAGTCGTACAGGCTCGGCTCGGTGAGCCCGAGCCGCCGGGCCAGCCTGCGGAACGTCTCGGTGGTGGACAGGCACTCCCCGGGCGGAGCCACCGCCGGCTCGTTCCAGGCCAGGTAGAGGTGGCCGTAGCCGTTGTGCAGGTCGGCGTGCTCGTGCTGCATGGTGGCGGGCAGGACGATGTCGGCGTGGTCGGCCGTGTCGGTGAGGAAGTGCTCCATCACGACGGTGAACAGGTCCTCCCGCGCCAGCCCGGCGCGGACCCTGGACTGATGGGGCGCGCTCGCGGCCGGGTTGGCGGCGATGACGAACAGCGCCTTGACCGGCGGGTCGTCCACGTCCAGCAGGCCCTCGCCGAGACGGGTCATCGACAGCCGGCGCGTGCGGACGGGCCGCAGGTCGTCGCGGAACAGCGCCCCTCGGTCGATCGGGAAGTGATCATCGGTGGAGTACGACAGACCGCCGCCCGGCAGCGCCCAGTCGCCGGTCACGCCCGGCAGGCAGGCGAGGGTGCGCAGCGCGGCGCCGCCCCCCGCGTGCCGCTGCAGGCCCATGGCGGTGCGAACGGCGGTGGGCCGGGTGCGGGCGATCCGCTCCCCGAGCGCGACGATGGCGCTCTCGGGAACGCCGGTGATCTCCGCCGCCCGGTGCGGGGGGAACCGCGCGACGCGTTCGCGGAACTCGTCCCAGCCGAGGGTGTGCTCGGCGAGGTACGCGCGGTCCTCGGCGCCGAGCCCCACGATCACGTTCATCAGTCCGAGGGCGAGCGCGGCGTCGGTCCCGGGCAGGGGCGCGAGGTGCTCGTCCGCCTGCCGGGCGGTACGGGTCCGGATGGGGTCGATCGCCACCACGCGGGCCCCGTCGCGGCGGGCGTCCTGGACGAACTTCCACAGGTGATGGCCGCTGGTGAGGGTGTTGGTGCCCCACAGGATGATGAGTTTGGACAGCGCGAGCGTCTCAGGGTCGATGCCCGCCGAGGTGCCCGTCGCGTAGAACAGCCCGTGGCCCCCCGCGATCGAGCAGATCGAGGGATGGTGCCGCGACGCCCCCAGCACGTTGAACAGGCGCTGACCCGCCTGCCCGTTCATGCCCTGGATCCAGCCGAGGCTGCCGGTGCCCCAGTACGGCCAGATCGCCTCGCCGCCGTGCTCCTCGACGATCCGCCCGAGCCGGTCGGCGATCTCGTCGAGGGCCTCGTCCCAGGTGATCCGCGCGAACCGGCCCTCGCCCTTGCGGCCCGTCCGTCGCAGCGGATGCAGGACGCGGTCGGGGGAGTGGGCCCGTTCCAGCCAGCGGTTGACCTTGGTGCACAGCGCGCCACGGGTGAACGGGTGCTCCCGATGGCCGCGCAGCCGCGTCGCCCGGCCGTCCTCGACGGTGACCTCCCACGAGCAGGTGTCCGGGCAGTCGAGGGGGCAGGCGCCCAGCACCTTCAGCGGACGGGCCATCGGGTCACCGCGCCGGGCTCATGAGCGTTCTCATGGGACGGACCTTACTCGGCGGGGCGGTACCCAGACCCCCGGGGGTATGGGTACCGTTGACCAGGTGAAAAGCGTCGAACCCGAAGTTTTCCTGGTCGCCAAGCCCGAGCTGGACTATGACGAGGTCGCCCGGTACCTCCAGGACGTGGGCGGCGAGAGCTGGCTCGAACGGTTCGACCGCGGTGACCTCGACAGAGAGCTCAACGACCCGCAGAACCTCGCCGAGTTCGCCGGACGGCTGTGCTACCGGTCGTGGGAGCCCGGTCTGAACCCGAACGTCACCCGGGTCCGCACCGACCAGGACCAGTACCTGCAGAACATCCTGCGCAGCATGCACGGCTCGGTGCTCGAGCACGTGAGCTTCAGCTTCGTGCTGCACAACGTCAGCCGGGTGGCCACCCACGAACTCGTGCGTCACCGGCCGGGTGTGGCCATCTCCCAGGAGTCGCTGCGTTTCGTGCGGCTCCAGGACATCCCCTTCTGGTTCCCCGAGTGGGCGCGGGAGGACCCCGAGCTGATGAAGCGGGCCACCGCCCTCCTGGAGCAGATGGAGGAGTTCCAGGGCTGGATGGCGGCCCGCTTCGGCCTCGACGACGAGGGCGTGCCGTTCTCGGAGAAGAAGCACAAGACCTCGTTCATGCGGCGGTTCGCGCCCGAGGGCGTGGCCACCGGTCTCGTCTGGACGGCCAACGTGCGGACGCTGCGCCACACCATCGAGTCCCGCACCGCCCCCGGGGCGGAGGAGGAGATCCGCGTCCTCTTCCACCGGATCGGCGAGCTGATGCGGCGGGAGGCCCCCGCGCTCTTCGGCGACTACACCGTCGAGGACGGCGCGTGGATGCCGCGGTGGCGCAAGGTCTGAGACCGGCTACTTCACCTCCCGTCTGATCACCCGCCCCGCCCCCAGCACCAGCGGCAGCAGCAGCCACAGGCTCTGTGAGACGGCCAGCCGGGCCCAGGCCCGGCCGGTCATCTCGGCGCCGGGTTCGCTGAGGGGCTCCGTGGTGCGGGCGGTGTCGAGCCAGTTCGCGGCACCGTCGAGCGCGGAGACGGTCTCGCCCAGGATCGCCCAGGTGATCGGCAGCAGGAAGAACAGCACGATCGCCAGCGGCGGGTTCAGGAACAGCATGCCGAACGCCACCCCGGCCCACACGCCGAGGACGGCCATCAGCAGCGTGGTCGCCAACATCGACGGCGGAACGCCCCACCCCGCGTCGGTACGGCCCAGGACCGCCCCCAGCAACCGGCCCGCCCAGGCGGACACGGCCGACACCACCAGGCACAGGAAGGCCAGCACGGCGCCGGCGAGGAGCTTGGCCGCGATCACCCGTTCGCGTTCGGGCACCAGCGTGAACGTGGTGAGCGCCGTTCGTTGAGACCATTCGCCGGTCACCGACAGCACCCCGAGGACCGGCAGCAGCACGGCGACGCCGCTCAGCGCGGCGCTGTACATCAGGGGCGTCGTCCGATCGGCGCGCGGGGCCGCGAACAGGACCACGCCCACCAGCGCGACGCCGATGAGGGCCACGCAGACCAGCAGCCACCGGCCCGCACGGGTGTCGACCATCTTGCGCAGCTCGACGACGGTCAGCGTGAGGAGCGACGGCGCGGTGGGCCGATCGACCTGAAACGTCGTGGCGGTCATGGCGCGGTCTCCCTCGGCTCGGCGGTCAGGGACAGGAACAGCTCCTCCAGCCCGCCCTCTCCGGCGGGCCGCAGCTCCAGCAGGACGGCGCCCGCCTTGGCGGCGGCGCGGCCCACGGCCTCGGCGTCCGCGTCGACGGTCAGCGAGCCGTCGACACCGCGCCGCGCCGGCAGACCCGACGCGGCCAGCACCTCCTCCAGCGGGCCGGGGTCGAGCGCCCGGACGTACGTCCCGCCGGGGGCCGTGAGGAGCTCCCGCTTGTCGCCCTGCGCGACGATCCGGCCGCCCGCGATCACCACGAAGCGGTCGGCGACGGCCTCGACCTCGCGGAGCAGGTGCGACGACAGCAGCACGGTGCCGCCCCGGTCGGCGAAGTCGCGCAGCAGGGTCCGCATCCAGTGGATTCCCTCGGGGTCCAGGCCGTTGGCGGGCTCGTCCAGGATCAGCACGCGGGGGTCGCCGAGGAGGGCCTGCGCGATGCCCAGCCGCTGCCGCATGCCCAGCGAGTAGCCGCCGACCCGGCGTCGGGCGGCGGCGGCCGGCAGCCCCACGTCCCGCAGCATCCGCCCGGCCCGTTCCCGGTCGACGCCCAAGACGTGCGCGGACAGTGACAGCGTCTCCCTGCCGGTGCGGCCCGAGTGCTGCGCGGCGGCGTCGAGCAGCACCCCGACGTGCCGTCCGGGGTTGGCGATCCGCCGGTACGGGACGCCCAGCACGGTGGCCGAGCCCGACGTGGGAGGGGCCAGCCCGCAGATCATCCGCATCGTGGTGGATTTTCCGGCGCCGTTCGGCCCGAGGAAGCCGGTGACGGTGCCCGGCTCGCAGCGGAACGACACGTCCGTGACGGCGGAGACGTCCCCGTAGCGTTTGGTGAGCTGGTCTACTTCGATCATGCGTCCAACGTGGCGGTGGGCCGCCGACCGCCGCCGCGGCCACCGGTCGACGTTCGATCGACCCCGGTCGACGCCCCTGCCGACCTTCGTCAGCCCGGCGGGCCGTCCTCCAGCGCGGCGTCGTGCACCAGCAGCGCCACCTGCACCCGGTTGTTGAGCCCCAGCTTGGCCAGCACCCGCGACACGTACGCCTTGACGGTCGCCACGCTCATCGAAAGTTCGCGGCCGATGTCGCCGTTGGAACGGCCCTCGCCGACCAGCAGCGCCACCGAGCGCTCGCCCGGGCTGAGGTCCTCCAACGCCCGCCGGGCCCGTTCGCGGCGGGGGTCGCGGGGCGCGTCCGCCAGGTCGCCGACATAGGTCATCATCCGCCGCAGCACCGAGGGGGACAGCATCGGCTCCCCGGCCGCCACCTGGCGGATCGCCCGGACGATCTCGGCGGGAGGGGTGTGCTTGAGCAGGAACCCGCCCGCCCCGGCGCGCATCGCCCGCAGGATGTGCTCGTCGGTGTCGAAGGTCGTCAGCACGATGACCTCCGGGGGCTCGCGGCGGGCGCGCAGCCGCTCCGTGGCGGCCAGCCCGTCCATCCGGGGCATCCGGATGTCCATCAGCACCACGTCGGGCCGGAGGTCGTTGACCGCGCCGACGACCTCGGCGCCGTCGGCGACCTCGCCCACCACCTCCAGGTCCTCGGCCCCGGCCAGCATCATGGACAGGCCGAGCCGGACCAGGGCGTCGTCGTCGACGATCAGGACCCGTAGGGGGGTGTTCATCCCGGAAACGGTAGCCACGCCCGCAACCGGAAGTCACCACCCGAGGTGCCGCCGTGCTCCAGCCGCCCGCCCACCAGACCCACCCGTTCGCTCAGCCCGATCAGCCCCGCCCCGGCACCGGGCAGCACGGCGGGGGCGGTGGAGCGCCCCACCGGCAGGGGATTGGCGATCTCGATGGTCAGCCCGTCGCCCGGCCGGCCGTCCACGATGATCCGGACGTGCGCCCCCGGCGCGTGCTTGCGCGCGTTGGTGAGCCCCTCCTGGACGATCCGGTAGGCGTGCCGGCCGACCCGGGACGGGATCGCGGGCCCGTCGGGGACCAGGTGCTCCAACGTGACGTGCTCGCCGGCCCGCCGGGACTCCGCGACCAGGGCCGCCAGGTCCCCGAGGGTCGGCTGGGGGCGTTCGGCGTCGTCGTCCGGGGACTCCCGCAGGATGCCGATCACCTCGCGCAGGTCCTCCAGCGCGTCGTGCGCGCACTCCCGGATCACGCCGGCCGCCCGGGCCTCCTCGGGGGGCAGGTTGCCCCGGTACTCCAGCGCCCCGGCGTGCACGGCCAGCAGCGAGATCCGGTGGGCGAGCACGTCGTGCATCTCGCGCGCCAGCCGCTCCCGCTCGTGGTGGCGGGCCTCCTCGACGCGCAGCCGCTGGCCCTCCTCCGCCTGTCGGGCCCGTTCCTGCGCGGCGACCACCAGCAGCCGCTGCGAGCGGACCAGCATCCCGAAGGAGACCATCACCACGTGCAGCAGCGTGACGACGAGCAGGGACTCCCAGTACGCGCGCTCGGAGGTCGTGTCGTCCAGCCGCCAGACCGCGGTGATCAGCAGGATGTGCCAGGCGGCCAGCGCGGCGGTGACCCGCCGGGGCCGGTGCACGGCGACGTTCAGCCCGGCGACCGAGGCGAGGCCGAGCCCCGTCGCCGACACGATCGCGACCACGCTCGAAGCCGCCGCCATCGTGCCCGGGAGGCGCCGCCGGAACAGCAGGAACACCACGGTCCACACCAGCCCGACGGACACATCGAGGAGGAGCGGCGGCAGATCGCCGGCGTTGGGGTCGGTGTGCGAGGCGACGACGAAGAACACGCCCACGGCCGCCGCCAGGGACACATAACCGAGGTCGGTGCCCCGGACACGGGGGAATCGTCGCGCCACTCCCACAACGTAGCCAATCCGCCGGTCAGCGGAGTATGGCCGGAAGTCGACGGGGGACCGACCTCGGTCGATCCCGGGACCGTCGGACGCTCGGATGGTCCCGGCCGCCGTCCACGCAGACGTCGGCGCCGTTGATCCCGCTCGCCCGGGGCGACCGCAGGAGGCCTGTGGCACGGGCATGACCTCCCACGTCATCGCCGCCGTGATCGGCCACCGGCTACCGTCGGTGTCGTGACGACGATGACGACCACCTCGTTCGGTGACGTGCGGCCCGTGGGGGAGCAACTGCGCGCCTGGCGGCAGCGGCGCAGGCTCAGCCAGCTCGAACTCGCCCTGGAGGCCGACGTGTCGACGCGGCATCTGAGCTTCGTGGAGACCGGCCGTTCCGTGCCGAGCCGCGAGATGGTGCTGCGGCTGTGCGAGCACCTGGACGTGCCGCTGCGGGACCGCAACCTGCTGCTCGTCTCGGCCGGATACGCGCCGGTGTACGCGGAGACCTCGATGGAGGAGCCCCGGATGGACTCCGTGCGGGCGGCGCTGCGCCAGTTGCTCACCGGTCACGAGCCGCACCCGGCGATCGTGGTGGACCGCTACTGGAACCTCATCGACGCCAACGCGGCGGCGGGCCTGTTCATGGAGGGCGCCGCGCCCGAACTGCTGGAGCCGCCGGTCAACGCGCTGCGGCTGAGCATGCACCCGAGCGGGTTGGCCCGGCACATCGTCAACCTGGCCGAGTGGCGGGCCCACATGGTCGACCGGGTGCGGCGGCACGTGGCCCTCACCGCCGACGAGTCGCTGGCCCAGCTCTACCGCGAGCTGCGCGACTTCCCCGTGGCGTCGGACGAGGACGCCCCCACGCCGCTGTTCCCCAAGCCGACCGGCAACGAGGTCATGGTGCCGCTGCGCGTCCGGATGAACGGTCGGGAGCTGTCGTTCTTCAGCATGATCGCGACCTTCGGCTCGCCGGTCGACATCACGCTGGCCGAGCTGGCCATCGAGTCGTTCTACCCGGCCGACGAGGAGACGGCGGCCTTCCTGCGCGAGCGGGCCGGGTGGTGAGGGCCGCCGAGGGGCGGCGGGCGGGTCCGTGATAGACACCGTGGCCGGGGAATCGTTCGCCGGATGAGGAGCGCGCGGTGAAGGTCACGGGCACGGTGCAGCATCAGGCGTGGCGGGACAAGGTGCTGCCACCGGTCGAGCAGGTCCGGCCGGGCCTGTGGTCGTTCCCGGTCCCGCTGCCGGACAACCCGCTCCGCTACGTGCTGGTGTACGGCCTGGAGCTGCCGGACGGCATCGCCCTGGTGGACGCCGGCTGGGACACCGCCGAGGCGTGGGACGCCCTGTGCGGCGGGCTGCGGACCGCCGGATACGAGGTCACCGACGTCCGGGCGGTGCTGGTCACCCATCTGCATCCCGATCACTACGGCCTGGCCGGACGGATCAGGGAGGCGTCCGGGGCCTGGGTGGCGCTGCACCCGGCCGACGCCGGGCTGCTGCGCGAGCGCTACCGGGACTTCGAGGGGCTGATCTCCTCGATCGGCGCGCAGATGCGGACGCACGGCGTCCCCGAGGAGGAGATCGGGCCGCTCGCCGACGCCTCCCGCGCCATCCTGCCGCTGGTCCGGCACACCGACCCGGAGCTGCTGCTGGAGGACGGAGAGCAGGTGCCGCTGCCGGGCTGGCGGCTGCGGACGGTGTGGACGCCGGGCCACTCGCCGGGTCACGTCTGCTTCCTGGACACCGACCGCAGGCTGCTGCTGTCGGGCGACCACGTGCTGCCCAGGATCACCCCGGCCATCGCCGTGCACCCGCAGCAGCGGCACAACCCGCTGGCCGACTTCTTCGACTCCCTGGACAAGGTCCGCGGCCTGGACGTGGAGGAGGTGCTGCCCGCCCACGAGTACCGCTTCGCCGGCCTCGCCGACCGGGTCACCGCGCTGGCCGCCCATCACACGACCCGGCTCGACGAGATCGCGCTCCTGGTCATCGCGGCCGGCGACGAGGGCGCCACCGCCTGGGACCTGGCCCGCCGGCTGACCTGGTCCAGGCCCTGGGAGCAGATCCGGCCGTTCATGCGGCGCACCGCGATGCTGGAGACGCTCGCGCACCTGGTGATGCTGGCCGCCCAGGATCGCGTCCAGGCCCCGGAGGGCGCGCCGGGCGCGCCGGTCCGCTGGCGGACTATGAGGCGATCGCCCGCTCCGGCGTCGTGAGCCCCAGGCCGGAGGCGTCGACGTCGGCCTCGTCGCAGCGCACCCGTTCGGGAGGGACGCCCAGGTCGTGCAGGGCGCCCACGGCCTCGGCCACCATCGGGGTCGGGCCGCAGACATAGGCGTCGTGCCCCTCCCAGCCGCCGAGCCGTTCGAGCACCTCGGACACGCCGCCGCGCTCGCCCTCCTCGCCCTCGCCGGCGGGCTCGTCCGAGATCACCGGCGTCACCCGCAGGCCCGGACGGCGGGCCTCGATCGCCCGCAGGCCGGGCAGGTCGTACAGGTCGTGCGCGGTGCGGACGCTCCACACCAGATGGACCGGGCGTTCGTCGTCCTCCGCCACGGCCTGCTCCAGCAGCGCCTTGAGCGGGGCCAGGCCCGTGCCCCCGGCGATCAGCAGCAGGGCGCGGTCGGAGGCCGGGTCGAGGGTCATGGCGCCCTGCGCCGGACCCAGGGTCAGCGTGTCGCCCACCGCCGTGTAGCGGACCAGGGTGCCGCTCACCCAACCGGCGGGCACCGCTCGCACATGCAGGGTGAGGGTGCCGTCCGGCCTGGGCGCGTTGGCCACCGAGTACGGACGCCACACCCTCGGCCACCGGGCCGTCTGCACCGTCACGTACTGTCCGGCGGTGAACGTCAGGGGCTGGTCGGGCCGGACGGTCACGACCGCGAGGTCGTGGCGGCGTCGGTCATGGGCGACGACCTCGGCGGCCCACCAGGGCGGGGCGTGGGCCGCGTCCGCCTCGGCGGCGTCGATCATGGCCGCGGCGGCGGCCGAGTAGGCCGAGGTCCAGGCGGCCTCGATGCGCGGGGTCCAGCCGGACCCGCCGAACCGGCGCAGCGTCGCGATCAGCGCGGTGCCCACCGCCGCGTAGTGCTCGGGCCGCAGGCCCAGGCGACGGTGGTCGCGGCCCAGCCGGTGCAGGTACCCCCCGAGCGCCTCCGGACGGTCCAGGTTCCACACGATCCTGACCAGCGCCTCCAGCAGGCGGTCGCGCTGTCCGTCCATCGCGGGCGGGAACAGCGCCCGCAATCGCGGATGTTCGGCGAACAGCCGGCCGTGGAAATAGGCCGTCGCCTTTTCCGCATCGGGTTCGATCAGCGCGAAACTCTCTTTGATGATTGTCGCGTCGGATGGCATAAGCCAAGCACCCCCCCGGCTCATTCACTCGGCCCGGTCCGCCTGGTGCGGAAGGCCCTCCTCGGCGCCCGCACCGGCGGCGTGTCCGGCTCGGTGGGAGTCTCGCACCCGAATGAGCCGACTCTCAACCGCTTCGCGACAGGATTGTGGAATTGGTCTTCGAGTCGGTGATTCCGGTCTTTGTTCGACGTCGTGATCCAAGGCGGAATACCGGGCGGTATTCTTTCCGGCCGGCACGCTCGGGGGTCACCGCGCGTAAGGGGCCCGGGCCGGGCGCCGCCGCGGCGGGTACGGTCGGTGACATCGGGCACGGGAGGGGGAGAAGGTGAGCGAGATCTCATCGACCCCCCGGGAGAGGATCCTCACCCCGTGTCGGCCCCGTCGGGCGGGGTCCGAGGCGCCAAGATCATCATTCATCGGGCGTCCGAAATCCGGCGGGATGCGCCATGATGACCTGACACCGGAACACCGGGCGCATCGATGAACCGGCCCGCGATCACCGCTCGGTACGGAAAGGAGGAGTCACGCATGACGAAGGGCACGACCGGGGCGGCACCTCAGGGAGATCCGCCCCTCATCGGCGTGACGACGTACCTGGAGGCCGCCCGTTGGGGAGTGTGGGTGCGCGAGGCGGCGCTGCTGCCGGCCTCCTATGTCCGGTCGGTCGAGCGCGCGGGCGGCGTCCCGGTGCTGCTCCCGCCGACGGCGTCCCTCAGCGGCGTGCCGGGCCTCGTGCGGCGGCTGGACGGACTCCTCCTGACCGGCGGCCCCGACGTGGAGCCCTCGCTCTACGGGGCCGAGCCGCACGCCGAGACCGGGGAGCCGCAGCCCCAGCGGGACCGCTTCGAACTGGCGCTGCTGCGCGCCGCGCTCGACGCGGGCCTGCCGTTCCTGGCGATCTGTCGGGGGCTCCAGGTGCTGAACGTGGCCCGTGGGGGCACCCTGATCCAGCACCTGCCCGAGGCGGTCGGCCACAGCGGACACGGTCCCGGGCCCGGGAAGGTCGGCGCGCACCGCGTGCGGATCAGTCCCACGAGCGGCGTCGGCAAGATCCTCGGGGAGGCGGCCGACGTGCCGACCTACCACCACCAGGCGGTCCACCGGCTCGGCGAGGGACTGACCGCGGTCGCGTGGACGGAGGATCAGGTGGTCGAGGCGGTCGAGGTGCAGGGCCACCGGTTTGGTCTCGGCGTGCAGTGGCATCCCGAGGACGGCGACGATCCGCGGTTGTTCGAGGCGCTCGTCGCCGAATCCGCCGGACGTTAGCCGCGACCCGACCAGGAGGCCCCATGGCACCGCAGCCCCAGATCGAGCGATTCCGTGAACTGCTGAGCCTGTGCGCGCAGCTCAACGGCGACGCTCCCACGCTGGAGGACCTGCGACGCCCGCCCTGGCCGACCGAGCGGCGGGCGCTGCCCGAGGTGCGCGACCTGAAGGTCGACGGGCCCGGCGGGCCGATCTCGGTCCGCCTCTACCGTCCGGAGCCGCCGTCCCGTGGCCCGCTGCCCGTGCTGGTGTACCTGCACGGCGGGGGATGGGTGGTCGGCGGGATCGAGCACGTCGACGAGGTCTGCCGCGAGCTCGCCGTCGGCGCGGGGTGCGCCGTGGTCAGCGTCGGCTACCGGCTGGCCCCCGAGCACCCGTTCCCGGCCGCCGTCGAGGACGCCTGGGCCGTCTTGTCCGACCTGACGTCCGACCCGGAGCGCTACGGCGCGGACCCGGGGGCCGTCGCGGTCGCGGGGGAGAGCGCCGGGGGCAACCTGGCGGCGGTCACCGCGCTGCGCGCCCGCGACGAGGGCGTCCCGCTGGTCCACCAACTGCTGGTCTATCCCGTCACCGACGCGGCGATGGACACCCCGAGCTGGTCGGAGTACGCGTCCGGCTTCGGGCTGGACGGCGCGATGATGGCGGCCTTCCTGGGCATGTACCGGGGAGACGCCGACGCCGACGATCCCCGGCTCTCGCCGCTGCGCGCCCGCGACCTGGCGGGGGCGGCCCCCGCCACGGTGATCACGGCGGGCTGCGACATCCTGCGCGACGAGGGCGAGGCGTACGCGCGGCGGCTGGCGGAGGCGGGCGTGCCGGTGGAGCTGCGCCGCTTCGACGACGCGGTGCACTCGTTCTTCCTGCTCCCCGAGATCTTCGACGCGGGGAGGGACGCCCGCGCCATGGCCGTGCGGGCGCTGCGCGCGGCGTTCGACTCGACGGCCGTGGTGGAGAACGCGCCGCGCTGACCCCGTCGGGCCGGGTCAGCCGAAGCGGCGCCGCAGCGCCGGCAGCAGTTCGGCCTCCGACCACGACAGGAAGTCCCGCTGCCGGGACGCGCCGACCTGGCACAGCGCGACGTGGGTGAACCCGGCCTCGGCGTACGGGCGCACCGCCTCCGCGTAGACCTCCGGGTCCGGCCCGCACGGGACGGTCCGGGCGACGTCCTCGAGCCTGACGTGCGCGGCGTGGGCGGCGAAGCCCGCCGGGCCCGGCAGCTCCGCCATCACCTTCCAGCCCGCGGTGCCCCAGCGCCACAGCCGGTGGGCGCGCTCCCGGGCGGCGTCCACGTCCGCGTCGTACGACACCGGGATCTGGCCGTACCGCGGCTTGCCCTCGCCGCCGGTCGCGACGAACTCCTCCAGGACCGCGGTGTCGGGCTCGGTCGCGACGATCGCGTCGCCGAACTCGCCCGCCAGCGTCGCCGCCCGCGGGCCCCCGGCCGCCACCGCGATCGGCACCGGACGGTCGGGCAGGTCCCAGAGCCTGGCGGAGTCCACGTCGAAGTGGACGCCGTGGTAGTTGACGTGGTCGCCGGTGGAGAGGGCCCCGATGATCTCCAGGGCCTCCGCGAGCATCTCGTGCCGGACGTCCACCGAGGGCCAGCCGTGGCCGACCACGTGTTCGTTGAGGTTCTCCCCGGCGCCCAGGCCCAGCGTGAACCGGCCGTCGGACAGCACGCCCATCGTGGCGGCCTTCTGCGCCACCACCGCCGGGTGGTACCGCATGGTGGGGCAGGTCACGAACGTCATCAGCGGGATCCGCTCGGTGGCGTGGGCGGCGGCGCCCAGCACCGCCCAGGCGTAGGCCGAGTGCCCCTGCTCCTCGATCCAGGGGGAGTAGTGGTCGGAGGTCACCGAGAAGTCGTAGCCGGCGGCCTCGGCGAGGATCAGGTCGGGGACCAACTGCTTGGGCGGCGTCTGCTCGCACAGCATGGTGTATCCGAACTCCATGCGCGCACCCCTACCCCCGGGGATCAGCCGAAACGACGCCGCAGCCGGTCGAGCCCGGACCCCAGCACGGCGCTGTCGAAGGTGGCCGTCATGGCGTGCTCGTCGGCGGGATCGGCGGCGAACTCGGCCTGCCACTCCACGAACGCCTGCCCGGTGTCGGTCACCGGCGCGACCCGGATCGTGGCGCGGCAGTCGCGCACCGGCAGCGGCGACTCCAGGATCTCGTACGAGCAGGAGCGGGCGGCGTCGTCCAGGCCGGTCAGCCGCTCCCGGAACACCAGGTCGCCGATCCCGATCAGGCGGCGCACGCAGCCCACCCGGTCCGGCGGGCCGCCGTCCTCGATCGCGCAGGTCGCGATGCCGACCCGCCAGTCGGCCAGGTTGCCGAAGTCGCGGAGGAACGTCCACACCTCCTCGGCGCTCGCGTTGATCACGACGCTGGCGTACGACCTCGGCACGGCGTTCTCCTCGGGCGTCGGGGGCGGTTCGACGTCCCCATGATCGGCCGAGGGGGTGACGTGGGCAACACCCCGTCCCGGACGTCACGGGGCGGCGTCGGGCCCCCCGTGGTCGGGCTCCCCGTAGTAGCGGGTCACCAGCCGGGCGATCACCCGCGCCACCCGCTCCGGGGGGTCGGAGGGCAGCAGCGCGTGGCTCATCGTCAGCCGGACCACCGCGTCGACGACCTCCTGGAGGGCGTCGGGCCCCTCGCGGTCGAGCCGGGGCCACTGCGCCGTCGCGTGCTCGATGATCCGCGTCCGGGCGGTGAACAGCACCGGCTCGGCCTGCGTGGTCAGCAGCGGCAGCAGCTCCTCGGCCCCGGTGCCCGTCAGGACCGCCTTCTTCACCGGGTCGTCGGCCGACATCTCCAGCGTGAACCGCACCGCGGCGGCCACCGCCGAGTACAGGTCCTCGTGCTGGGAGAGCACCTGGTCGATGCCGTCGAGGTACTGGTCGTTGTCGCGGATCACCAGGGCCCGGGCGAGCCCCCACTTGTCGCCGAACTCGTTGTAGACGGTCTGTCTGCTGACCCCGACGGCGTCGGCGACGTCCTGCATCCGAACGCCCCGGTAACCGCGCAGCGTGAGCAGCTCGGCGAAGGCGTCCAGCAGCGCGTCGCGCAGGGAGCGCCCGTCCGTGCTCATGGCCTCCTCGCCTCCGTCCCCATATCCGTCTCCCCTACCTGCCGCATTACCTTATGCTCCGCCTGCCGATGTCAAGCGGCGGCACGCGTTCCCCCGGCGCCCGATCACGGTTCGGTTGCGCGCAGATCATGAGCCTTGTGGCACAGAGGGTCATTTCGTACGTTCGCTGTGAAAAGGGTGCCCCTTGCGTCACGCACCGTAACCCGTCGCCGGTCCCGCCGACCCGGGCGCCGGCCGGCGGGCCGATGAGTTCGAGGAGTCGCCATGCCCGAGGTCAGACGCCGTGAACTGCTGGCCGGCGCCGCAGCCTTCGCCGGGTTCGCCGCCGCCGGATTCGGTCCCGGGACGGCGGCGGCCGCCACGCGGCGGCGTCCGGGCGCGAGCGGAGCGCCCGCGTTGACCATGGGCGACCGCGCCGTGGTCGCCAAGGTCGACGCCCGCCGGGCGCTGCGGCATCTGCGGGTGCTCAGCGACGACATCGGCTGGCGGATCGCCGGGACGCGGGGCGAGCACCGCGCCGCCCGCTACGCCGCCGGGGTGCTGCGCGCCCTCGGGTACGACGTGGCGCTGCAGCCGTTCCCCGTGGCGGACAAGTACCTCGCCGAGATGCGGGCGCGTGGCGTCCACTGGCAGTGCAGCGCCTCCCCGCAGGGCGCACTCGGCGCGGCCAGGGGCGAGGTGGTCGACCTCGGCGCGACCACGGACGTCACCGAGGACGTCACGGGCGGGCTCGTGCTCTTCACCCGCGTCACCGGTGGCGAGACCGCCCAGGCCAAGGCGGCGGCGGCCAAGGGCGCCGCCGCCGTGCTCATCGCGAACGTGCCGCCGGTCGCCTTCCCGGAGCGCAAGGCCGCCGCCTTCACCCCGACGCTCACCGAGAACGTGAGCGTCCCCGTGCTCGGCGTGGCGCAGTACCACGGTGAGCGGATCCGGGGCGGGGTGCGCGAGCTGTCCCTGGAGGTGACCCTGCACAGCGGCCTGACCTCGTACAACGTGCTCGCCGAGCGGCGCGCCACGCTGCCCAACCCCGAGGGCAGGGAGGTCATCGTCAGCGCCCACTACGACAGCGTGCCCGGCTCGCCCGGCGCCAACGACGACGGCAGCGGCACGGTGCTGTGCCTGGAGCTGGCGCGGGTCCTCCGCAGGCTCCCGACCCAGCAGACGCTGCGGTTCGCCCTGTGGGGCTCGGAGGAGTACGGGCTGATCGGCGCGCGCCATTACGTCAAGGAGCTGACCGACGAGCACGCCCGGCGGATCAGCGGCTGCTTCCAGAACGACATGGTGGCCACCAGTCACCCGCCGGCCGGGACGTACTGGCTGTTGTCGGTGGACGGCGCCGACAACACCACCACGGCCGCCGTCGCGGCGGCCGCCGACCGGCTCGGGTACCGGGGGCAGACCAAGGGGCCGACGGCCCGCGGGTCCAGCGACCACGAGGCGTTCCACGAGCGGGGCATCGCCGCCGGGAACTTCAGTTGGCGCGGGGGAGAGGCCCCCAGTCAGTTGGAGCCGATCTACCACACCCCCGAGGACACCATCGCCGCCAACATCAGCCTCCAGCGGCTCCAGGTGTCGCTGGAACTGATCGGCTGCGCCGCCTACGACGTGGCGCGCGGCTGAACGGGCCCGACGCCGTCCCCGTGCCCCCCGCCGGAGAGCACGGGGACGGCGTCAACGCCGGGTCAGCTCGTCGATCAGCGCCTCCCAGCGGGCGCCGATCTCGGGCAGCGCGTAGGCCGTGGCGGAGCGGAGGGCGCGCTCCCCGAGCCGCCGCCGCAGCTCGTCGTCCTCGATGACCTTGCGGAGCGCCGCGGCCAGCCCGGGCACGTCCTTGGGGGGCACGAGCAGCCCGTTCTCGCCGTGGTCGATCAGCTCGGCCGGCCCGGTCGGGCAGTCGAACGCCACCACCGGCAGCCCCTTGCTCATCGCCTCGAGGACCACCATCGGCATGCCCTCGTAGCGGGACGACAGCACGCACACCGACGCCTGGGCCAGCTCCGAGCCCAGGTCGTCGCTGGGGCCGCGCAGCTCCACCGTCCCCTCCAGCCCCCGGTCGGCGATCATCTTGGCCAGCTTGGCGCGCTCGCGACCCGAGCCGAAGATCCGCAGCGACCAGTCGGGATGGGCCGACGCGACGTCCGCGTACGCGCGGATCAGCATGTCGTAGCCCTTCTGCCGGGTCAGCCGGCCCGCGGTGATGATCACCTTCCGGTCGGTGTCGGCCCGGCCCCCGTTCAGCAGCGGGATCGCGTTCGGCACCTGCTCGATCCGCGGTCCCCCGCCGTCCAGCAGCGCCCCGAAGTCGTCGACCGAGGCTTCGGTGAGCACGGTCAACAGGGACAGGCGCGGATAGGACCGGATGATGCCCGCGCGCAGCCAGGGCTTGTAGGCGGTCAGGTTCATGTGGTCCTGTCCGATGGTGACCACCGAGCGCGGCGCCACCTCGGCGATCAGCATGTTGTGCACCGGCTTGGTGCCGATCAGCACGTCGGGCCGCCCGGACAGCAGCATCCGGGCCGTCTTGAGGTCCGTCCACAGGTTCACGCCGGGGGCCGTCACGTCCCGCCTCGGGGTCAGCACGCTCGGGATCCGGGACACCAGCCGTTCCAGCCGGCCCGCCTCGGCGGTCTGGTCGTGCACGTCGATGATCTTCACCCCGGGCGGGAACTCGAAGAACGGCCGCTCCCGCGTCCGCACCACGCCGACGACCTCGACGTCGTAGCGCTGGGCGAGATGGCCCGCCAGGTTCAGCGCCGTGCGGATGGTGCCCCCCATCCCGTACGCGTACTGCAGCAGGATGCGGACGCGCAGCCGCTCCTCGCGGCGGCCCCCGCCGCGCAGCGCGTAGGCCAGCCGCAGAAGCAGCAGCGCGGAGCGGCGCAAGAGCCGCTGTGTCCGTCCCGCCGCCCTGCGAGCGATCCCCCGAGCCTTCTTGCGCACGTCGATCGACCCCGTCAAGCGCACTCCCCATGCCGGAGGTGGTGATGTCCGACTTACCCGGAATCCACCTCGTGTTCTCTCTCAAGACGCTTTGCCCTCCCGCTCTGTTGCCTTCGCGGGCGAGAAAGATCACGCGGGGCGTGTCCGGAGCCGGCCGGGGTCGTGCGCGGGCCGAACACGGGCCGAAGGTGACCGCAACGCCAGGTGTCGGGTTGATAGCGGACCGATTTCCCGGATAGGGATGACGTGAAGCACGGCGCGGGGGATGCTCTCGACAGGGGCGCGGTGAGAGGCCGCGGTCCCGACCGGATCGCTCACCGGCCGATTCGACCTCGTCGCGACGGGTGAGCGGGGTGAAGGCTTCGGGTAGGGAGGCCCGGGAATGACGGAGACGGCCGAGATACTCCGTGTGAACGTGCACACGGTCGGCCTCTGGTCGGTGCTGGGACTGTCGGGCGAGCTCGACGTCGCCGGCATCGCGACCCTGAACCGACGGGTGGACGAGGCGTGCGGCGCGCGCACACCGCCCCGGCTGGTGATCGACATGACGTCGGTCACGTTCATGGACTCGTGCGGGCTCGGCGGCCTGGTGCGCTCATGGAAGCGGGTCGGCGGGCTCCAGGGGCGCTTCGTGCTGGTGGGGCTGCAGCCGCGGGTGGCCCGCGTGCTGGACATCACCGGGATGCGGCGGGCCTTCGAGATCTACGACAGCCTGGACGACTTCACCGGCTCCTGACAGTCTCTTCGTCGGGC
Organism: Thermomonospora umbrina; assembly: GCF_003386555.1. GTDB lineage: Bacteria > Actinomycetota > Actinomycetes > Streptosporangiales > Streptosporangiaceae > Thermomonospora > Thermomonospora umbrina. Next base: position 6,271,699 of record NZ_QTTT01000001.1, read on the forward strand.
CGTCGCTGGACGGCGCCCTCAGGCGGTCGTCAGGGACGAGGCGTCCACCGGCGTGCCGTCGGTCGTGTCGGAGGGCTCGCAGGGGGCCGGGTCGGCGTCGGAGTCGAAGCGCTCGGCCAGCACGGCGCGCTGGGTGACGCGGGCCCGGGCGTGCAGGGCCCGGCCCGCCTCGGTGAGCGAGACGAAGACGGCGCGGCGGTCCTCCGGGCACGAGCCGCGCTCCAGCAGGCCGGCGCGCTCGAGACGGGCCACGGTGCGGGACAGGGCGCTCTGGCTCAGGTACATGTCCGCGCCCAACTGGTGCATCTTGACCTTGGGGTGCGGGGACTCGGCCATCCGGTCGAGGGCCTCGAACTCGCTCATGCCGATCCCGTGGGCTTCCTGGAGTTCCCGGTCCAGCGCGCACGACACCCTGCTGTAGCAGGCGAGCACCTCGCGCCAGCGCTCGGCCAACCCGCCTCCGGACGCTTCCGTCATGACCGGACCATAGCATGTCCGTGCATTAGATGCAAACGCATTTAATGCGTGGACATTTGATGCGCGTGCATGTAACTTCCTCTTCCGTGACTACGACCAAGGCCCGGACCTCCCGGGAGACCCCCTACCCGTCCTCGTCCGATGGACCCCAGGAGCGGCAGCGCTGGCCCGCGCGGCTCTGGGGAATCCTCATCGTCCTGTCCCTGGTGCTGTTCCTGGACGGACTCGACGTCTCGATGGTCGGCGTCGCGCTCCCGTCCATCGGCGCCGAACTCGGCCTGGGCACCTCCAGCCTCCAGTGGATCGTCAGCGGCTACGTGCTCGGCTACGGCGGCCTGCTGTTGCTCGGCGGACGCACCGCCGACCTGCTCGGCCGTCGCCGCGTGTTCCTCATCGCGTTGGCGGTGTTCGCGGTGGCCTCGCTGGTGGGCGGGCTGGTGGACTCCGGCCCGCTGCTGATCGCCACCCGCTTCATCAAGGGTGTCAGCGCCGCCTTCACCGCCCCCACCGGTTTGTCGATCATCACCACCACGTTCGCCGAGGGCAAGGCCCGCAACAAGGCGCTGTCCATCTACACCGTCTTCGGCGCCAGCGGCTACTCGTCCGGCCTGATCTTCGGCGGTCTGATGACCGGCATCGGCTGGCGCTGGACGTTCCTGATGCCGGTGCCCATCGCGGTCGCCGCGCTGGTCGCCGCCTACCTGCTGATCCCGCGGGACAAGCCGGCCGCGTCCGGCGGCTACGACATCCTCGGCGCCGTCACCTCCACCGGCGCGATGCTGCTGCTGGTCTACAACCTGGTGTCCGCGCCGGAACGGGGCTGGCTCGACCCGGTCACGATCGGACTGTTCGTCGTGGCCGCCGCGCTGCTCGCCGCCTTCGTCCTCGTGGAGCAGCGGATCGCGCACCCGCTGGTCCGGCTCGGCATTCTGCGCAAGACCTCGCTGGTGCGGGCCAACGTGGCGATCATCGCGTTGTTCGGCTCGTACCTGTCCTTCCAGTTCATCGTGACCCTCTACCTGCAGGACGTGCTGGGCTGGGAGCCGCTGAAGATGGCGATGGCGCTGCTGCCGCTCGGCCTGCTGGTCGTGGTGAGCGCCCCGTTCGCCGGAACCGTGATGGACCGGTTCGGGACCGCCCGGTTCATCATCGCCGGCATGGCGGCGCTGGTCGTCGGGTACGTGCTGTTCCTGCCCATCGACACCTCGCCGGTGTATCTCACCGCGATCCTGCCGAGCGTGCTGCTGCTGGGCGTCGGGTTCGCGCTGGGCTTCCCGTCCATCAACGTTCAGGCCACCGCGGGCATCGACGACCACGAGCAGGGGCTGGCCGCCGGTCTGGTGCAGACCTCCGGCCAGGTCGGCGCCGCGCTGGTGCTCGCCGTCACCACCGCGTTGATCGCCACCGAGGCGCCCGCCGAGGGCGGGGCTCCGGTGCCGGAGGCCATGCTCGACGCCTTCCGTCCGGGCCTGGTCTTCATCACCTTCGTGGCGCTGGCCGGGCTCACCATCACCCTCGTCCCGCTGCTGCGCCGCCGGAGCGCGGGGGCGCACCGGGCGGAGGCCGTGCCGGTCGCCGCCGCGGCCGACGAGGTCTGACGACGGGGGACCACGGGGAACGGAGGGGCGCGGCGATCGCCGCGCCCCTCCGTCGTGCGGTGAACGTTCGGCGAACGGGACGCGTCCGCCTCCGTACCGGTGGAACCTCGCGCCCGCATGGATCATCGTGGAGACCGGAACGGTGCCGGGCGGACGGGAACGGGGGCGGACGTGGCCAAGAGGTCGGCCGGCAGGGACGATCGGCGCCGCGGCCCGCGGGCCGCACGGCTGGCCGCCCCCACCGCGGTGGGCGGCCTCACCGCCGTGGTCACCGCCCTGACGATGTCGCTGGACCTGGTGGAGCTGACCGCCCCCGGCCAACTCGCCGTCATGGGGGGCGTCACCGTCCTGGCCGGGCTGGTCGCCTGGGGCTCGCAGCGCGGGACCGACGCGGACGACACCGGCCACCCGCCCCCGGCCCTGACCGGGAACGGGACGCCCGCCCAGCTCCCCCCGGTGATCGCGCACTTCACGGGACGGTCGTCGACGCTGGGCGAACTGCACGACCTGTTCGCCGACACCGCCCCGCGAGGACGCCGCCGCGGGCCCGACCGCACCGCTCCGCACGTGGTGTCGATCCACGGCCCGGCGGGGGTGGGCAAGTCGGCGTTGGCGACCCGGTTCGCGCACGAGATCGCCGCGCGCTACCCCGACGGCCAGCTCTACTTCGACCTGCGCGGCGGACGCGACGCCCGGGTCCGGCCAGAGGAGGTCCTCATCGGCTTCCTGCTCGCCCTGGGCGTACGGCTCACCACCGACCCCGGCGGGCTCCAGGAGCTGCAGAAGCTGTGGTGGAGCTGGGCGCGGGGCCGGCGCATCCTCGTCTTCCTCGACAACGCGCAGGACGCCGAGCAGGTCCATGCGCTGATCCCGCCCGAGCCCGGCTGCGCCGTCCTGGTCACCTCCCGCCAGCCGCTGTACCTGCGCAACACCCACGACCGGCGGCTGCGCGAGTTCACCGAGTCGCAGGGCATCGAGCTGCTGGCCCGGCTGGCCGGCGACGACCGGGTGGCGGGCGACCTGTCGTCGGCGGTCCGCGTGGTCGAGCTGTGCGGCCGGCTGCCGCTGGCGATCGGCATCTGCGGCGGACGGCTGGCCGCCCGGGAGGGCTGGACGCTGCGCGAGATGGCCGATCGGCTGGCCGACCGGCGGCGCCGCAGGCTCGACGAGCTGCAGGTGTCCCGACAGATCGACCAGAGCGTGCGGGACTCGCTGCAGCTCTCCTATGACGACTGCACCCCCACCCAGCGGCGACTGCTGCGGTCGTTCGGGCTGCTGGCCTCGCCGGACGTGCAGGGCTGGGCGGCCGGGGAACTGCTCGGCGTGTCCACGCTCGAGGGCGACGACCAGCTCGAGGCGCTCGTCGACGCCCAGCTCGTCGAGTACTCGGGCCGCGACGCCACCGGGGAGACCCGCTACCGGCTGCACGACCTGGTCCGCCTGTACGCCCGGGAGCAGGCCGAGAAGGAGGACTCCGTCGAGCACCGACGGCAGGCCGTGGAGCGCGTCGTCGGCGGCTACCGGGAGCGCGCCGAGCAGATGGCCGCCGCCCGTTGGCCGCAGGACTGGCAGCGGCAGAGCGGCGCCCGTCCGCCGGACGCGGGCGGCGCCCCCGCCGTGGACTGGCTCAGCAGCGAACGCCCCGCGCTGCTGGCGCTCATCGACCAGGCCGCCGGGCTGGAGCTGTGGGGGCTGGTGTGGCGGTTGGGCCGGGCCTCCTGCTCCCTGTTCCACTCCCTGCGGCTGTTCTGGCAGGAGTGGCGGGCCGTCGCCGACATCACCTGTCGCGCCGCACGGCACCTGGACGATCCGCGCAGCGTCGGCATCGCCCTGCTGGAGAGGTCCGCCGTGCTCGGCGGCCAGGGCCAGAACCAGGACGCCAAAGCGGACGCACTCGAGGCGCTGGAGCTGTTCGAAGGGCTCCGCGAGGGCTGGTGGGCGGCCCGTGCACAGCGCGCCGTCGGCATGACCCTGCGGACGGCCGGCAACCTCGACGCGGCCCAGGAGCACCTGCAGCGCGCGGTCGAGGCGTTCCGCGAGGAGGGCGACCAGTGGTGGCACGCGCGCACCCAGCGCAACCTCGGTGAGCTGCGGCTGGCGCAGCGCCGCCATGCCGAGGCGCGGGAGCTGCTCGAAGAGGCGCTGGAGGTCTTCCGGCGCAACGGCAACAACTACAGCCACGCCCAGACGCTGCGGGCGCTGGGAGAGGTCCTCGCCGCCGAGGCCCGCGACCTGGGCTCCCGCGGTCGGGCGGAGGAGGCGGAGCGCCGGTTCACCCAGGCCGCCGCCGTCCTCGAACGGGCGGCCGAGGCGTTCCGGCTCCGCCACGAGCAGTGGGAGGAGGCCCGCTGCCTGCGCGCGGCCGGCGACGTCGGCGATCCCCGCAACGGGCTGCGGGAGCTGACGTTCGTCGTCCGGGCCGAGGAGATGCTGTCGGGTCTGGGCGACACGTGGGGCATGGCCCGCACCCGCCTGTCGGTGGGCCGGGCCCTGGACCGCCTGGGCCGCCTGGAGGAGGCCGTCCACGCCATCGAACTGGCGATCGACGCGTTCCGCGGGCTCGAGGACCGCTGGTGGGAGGCTCGCAGCCTACGGACGCTGGCCGAGGTGCTGGTCGCGGCGGGCCGCCTCGGCGACGCCCGCGGGCCGGCCGACCGGGCGCTGGAGATCTACCGAAGCCTCGGCAACGCGTCCGGCGTCGCGCGCGCCCGCGCCGTTCTGGACCGGGCGCTCGGCGACCGGGACGCGGCCCGGTGACATAGTGAGGGGAGTCTCACAGAGCCGGGAGGACGCATGCCACACGAAGTCCGAGGCGTCGTCGCGCGCGCCAAGGGCGCGCCCGTGACGATCGAGACGGTGCTCGTTCCCGACCCCGGCCCCGGCGAGGCGCTGGTGAAGGTCGCGACGTGCGGGGTGTGCCACACCGACCTGCACTACCGCGAGGGCGGCATCAACGACGAGTACCCCTTCCTGCTCGGGCACGAGGCGGCCGGAGTGGTCGAGGCCGTCGGCGAGGGGGTCACCGACGTCGCCCCCGGCGACTTCGTGGTCCTCAACTGGCGGGCCGTGTGCGGGCGGTGCCGGGCGTGCCTGCGGGGCCGTCCCTGGTACTGCTTCAACACCCACAACGCCCGGCAGAAGATGACGTTGGCGGACGGCACCGAACTGTCCCCGGCGCTGGGCATCGGCGCGTTCGCCGACAAGACGCTCGTGGCCGCCGGACAGTGCACCAAGGTCGACCCGGCCGCCCGGCCCGCCGCCGTCGGGCTGCTGGGCTGCGGGGTGATGGCCGGGATCGGCGCCGCCGTCAACACCGGGGGAGTGACCCGCGGCGACAGCGTCGCGGTGATCGGCTGCGGAGGCGTGGGCGACGCGGCCATCGCCGGGGCCCGCCTCGCGGGCGCGGCGCGGATCATCGCCGTCGACGTCGACGACCGCAAGCTGGAGTGGGCGCGGGGCTTCGGCGCCACCCACACCGTCAACTCCCGCGAGACCGACCCGGTGGCCGCCATCAGGGAGTTGACCGGCGGCTTCGGCGCCGACGTGGTGATCGAGGCGGTCGGCCGGCCGGAGACCTACGAGCAGGCGTTCTACGCCCGCGACCTGGCGGGCACCGTGGTGCTGGTCGGGGTGCCGACCCCGGAGATGCGACTGGACCTGCCGCTGCTGGAGGTGTTCGGCCGGGGCGGCGCGCTCAAGTCCTCCTGGTACGGCGACTGCCTGCCCTCGCGAGATTTCCCGATGCTCGTCGACCTCCATCTGCAGGGCCGACTCGACCTGGACGCCTTCGTCTCCGAGACCATCGCCCTGGACGGGGTGGAGGCCGCCTTCGCCAGGATGCACGAGGGCGACGTGCTCCGATCGGTGGTGATCCTGTGAACGTCGAACGCGTCGTCACCTCGGGACGGTTCACCCTCGACGGCGGCACTTGGGACGTCGACAACAACGTCTGGCTCGTCGGCGACGACCGCGAGGTCGTCGTCATCGACGCCGCCCACGACGCCGAGGCGATCCTGGCCGCCGTGGGCGACCGCGAGCTGAGGGCCATCGTGTGCACCCACGCCCACAACGATCACGTCAACGCCGCCCCGACGCTGGCCGACCGGACCGGCGCGCCGATCTGGCTCCACCCGGCCGACTCCGAGCTGTGGCGGATGGTGCATCCGGACCGCGAGCCCGATCACGACACGGCCGACGGCGACGAGGTGACGGTCGCCGGGACGACGCTGAGGATCCTGCACACCCCGGGGCACGCCCCCGGCGCCGTCTGCCTGTACGCGCCCGAGCTGGGCACCGTCTTCACCGGCGACACCCTCTTCCAGGGCGGGCCCGGCGCGACCGGACGCTCGTTCTCGGACTTCGACACCATCATCGCGTCGATCCGCGACCGGCTCCTGCCCCTTCCCGACTCCACCGTCGTACGGACGGGGCACGGCGACGACACCGCCATCGGGGCCGAGTCCCCGCAACTGGAGGACTGGATCGCCCGAGGTCACTGACCTCTCAGGGACGCGCGCCGATCCGCCGCGGGTCGGCGCGCCACCCTGGCGGTGTCGCCCACGCGCCGGCGACCGGATCTGTCGTGGTGGGCGCCTATCCTCACGGTCATGACGATCGGTGAGGTGCTCGACCGGCGTGCGGTCAACCGGGCCACCCTGGCCCGCCAGATGCTGCTGGGACGGGTCGCGTCGCCGGTCACGGACGTGCTCGAACGGCTCGTCGGGCTTCAGGCGCAGACCCCGCACTCCTGGTACGTCGGACTGTGGAACCGGGTGGCCGGCTTCACGCCCGGGCAGGCGGCCGACCTGCTCACCGGGCGCGAGGCGGTCCGGATGGCGCTGATGCGCTCGACCATCCACCTGGTCACCGCCCGCGACGCGCTCTGGCTGCGGCCCCTGGTGCAGCCCGTCATCGAACGCAGCACCAAGGGGGCCTTCGGCGGGCACTGGGTCGGTCTCGACAGGGACGAGGTCACCGCCGTCGGACGTTCCCTGGTCGAGGAGCGGCCGTTGACCCCGTCCCGACTCGGCGCGCTGTTGGCCGAGCACGGGCTCGGGGCGGGATGGGGCGAGCGCGACCCGGCGGCGCTGGCGCAGGCCGTCCGGGCGTGGGTGCCGCTGGTGCAGGTCCCGCCGCGCGGCGTGTGGGGGACGAGCGGGCCCATCGCCCATACGAGCGCCGAGGCGTGGCTCGGTCGGCCGCCCGCCGACGATCCGCCCCTGGAGGATCTCGTGCTGCGCTACCTCGCCGCGTTCGGGCCGGCCACGGTGAAGGACGTCCAGACCTGGTCGGGCCTGACCCGGCTGCGCGAGGTGACCGACCGGCTCGGGTCGCGGCTCGTGACCTTCCGCGACGAGGAGGGGCGCGAGCTGCTCGACCTGCCGGACGCCCCCCGGCCCGGGCCCGACGTCCCGGCGACGGCGCGGTTCATGTACGACTTCGACAACCTGTTCCTGTCGCACGCCGACCGCGGCCGGGTCGTCACGGACGTCTGCCGGGCGCAGGACTTCGGCCGCAACATCCAGCCGTCCCTGCTGCTGGTCGACGGTTTCACCGAGGGCGCCTGGAAGATCGTCCGCTCCGGTGACACGGCCGCGCTGGTGGTCAAGCCGTTCCGGCGGCTGACCGGGGCCGAGCACGACGACGTGGCGGACGAGGGGGCCCGGCTGCTGGAGTTCGCCGAGGCGGACGCCGCCGTCAAGGAGGTCCGCTTCATGCGTCACGATGTGGCGGAGATGCCCTGGACGACCACGGGCAACGGTTAGACCGGACATCGCCGGAGTTTGTCCCGACCGTCCTGCGGTAATTGGGGAAGGTGCTGATACTGAGGCCGCCGGGGGTCTATCTCCCGCAAGGTGACACCGCTCTGCTGACCGAGGCGTTGCGTGATGCCGCCGTTCCTCCGGACGCCCGTGTGCTCGACGTCTGCACCGGGACGGGCGCCGTGGCGTTGGCCGCCGCGCTCGGCGGGACCCGGCGGGTGACCGCCGTCGACGTCTCGACCCGGGCGGTGCTCGCCGCCAAGGTCAACGCCCGCCTGCGGGGCCTGCCGATCCGGGTGCTGCGGGGCGACCTGGTCGAACCGGTGGCGGGGGAGGAGTTCGACGTCATCACCGCCAACCCGCCCTACGTCCCGAGCGTGAACGGCGCGCCTCCTCGGCACGGCCGGGCCCGCGCATGGGACGCCGGACCGGGCGGACGCGCCGGGCTCGATCGGCTCTGCGCGGCCGCGCCGCCGCTCCTCGCCGAGGGCGGCATGCTGCTGATGGTGCAGTCGGCGATGTGCGGGGTGCGGGCCACGTTGGACTCTCTGCGCGCCAACGGTCTGAAGGCCGCCGTGATCGCCCGCCGCCGCGAGCCCTTCGGGCCCGTCCTGCGCGGGCGGGCGGCCGTTCTGGAGGCCCGCGGGCTGATCCGCCCCGGGCAGCGCCACGACGAACTGGTGGTGATCCGTGCCGACCGGACCGAACACGGCGCCGGAGCCTGAGGGGCCCGAGCAGCCCGAGCAGCCCGAGCGGTCGAGGGGGCCCGAACGGCGCCGTGTGATCATGGAGCCGGGCGGGCCGGTGCTCGTGGAGGGGCCCGTGGAGATCGACCTGCCGGACGGCGGGACGCTCGAGTGCGACCGTTTCATGGTGGCGCTGTGCACCTGCCGCCGCAGTCGCCGGTTCCCCCTGTGCGACACCAGTCACCGCCGTCGCCGCTAGCGCTCCGGGGCTTCAGAGAGGTCGACGCAGAGAACTCTTCCCCTCCGCCCAGCGGCCCAGCAGGTGGTCGCCGAGCCGGCCCTCCAGGAAGTCGGTGGCCTGGACGCCCAGCACCACGTCGGCGGCGAGCTCGGGCTCCCGGCGAAGCAGGTCGCCGACGACCTCGTGGCGCAGCACCTGTTCGTGCACGGCGTCCGCCTCGATGTGCTCGGTGAAGAACTCCGTGGCGCGCGGCCCCGCGCCCAGCCGTTCCAGCGCGTTCGCCATCCGTCGCGCGCTGGGGGCGGTGGTGATCTCCGCCGCCGCGAAGTGCCCGACCATCGCGCCGCGCAGCCCCCGGTGCAGCCCGAACAGCGACATCATGGTCACGGTGGCGAGCATCTCGGCCGGGACGGCGTCCAGGTACGCCAGGTAGCGCGTGTCGAGGCCCACGTCGTCCAACAGGTCCGCGTACAGCCGGGAGTGCATCCGCTCGGCGCGTCCGCCGCCGTACTCGTCGAACTCCACCGCCACCAGCGACGCCTTGGCCCGCCCCTGCAGACGGGGGATCAGCCAGGCGTGCGGATCGGCCTCCTTGAGGTGGTACACCGAACGGTGGGCGAGGTACTCCCGCATCTGCCACCACTCGCCCTCGTCCCGCAGGAAGTGCGAGACGCCTCGGGCGTCGGGCCGTTCGACGAGCAGGCCGTCCAGAACGTCCTCGACGTCCTCGCCGCCGGGCACGGCGTCGCGCAACACCGCCAGGAACGAGCGCTCCATCGCGGCGCGCAGACCCAGCAGGCCCGGCTCCCACTCCCAGTCCGCGTCGACACCCTCGAAGCCCTGGTAATGCAGCTCGTAGCAGGTGTGGAGGGCGAGCTGCACGTCCTCGCCCAGCGGGTCGGCGGAGGCGACCTCGCCCGTCGGCCACCGTCCGGGCGGGGCCGAGCGCAGCGACTCGACGACCGCCTCCGACACGGGGCCACGAGGCATCGGCAGGGTGTGCCGCGACGCCAAGGGGACGGGCAGGGTCGAGGTCATCATGTCTCCGTTCGGGCGGAATCAGGGGAGGGCGCCTCTCGTACCCGTTCCTCCGGGAGCCATTCCTCGGCGACGGTCTCGCGGATCAGCATGGCGACGACCTCGGCGCCGCCGCTCCCGCCGGCCCTCCGCTGCCGGTCGGCCCCCGTCCCCCCGCGGCGCAGCCTCGCCAGCAGCGCGGTCACCCGGGACAGGTCCCCGGACTCCTCCAGGGCGGTCCGCACCCGATCGAGCAGCTCGTCCACCAGCCGCCACGCGGGCACCTGGACCTCCTCCAGCGGATGGACGCCCGGCCCGCCCAGGCCGTGCCTGGCCGCCGCCCACAGCGCCGCCGCGCACACCTGGTCGTCGGGACGCGGCGCCTCGCGGCCGGTCTCCAGGTCGGCCACGGCGCGGCGGACCAGCGCGCGGGTGAGGGCCGCCTGCAGCACCGCCTCGTCCACCGTCGCCGCCGCGTCGGCCACGCGCACCTCCACCGTCGGAAGGTGCGACGAGGGCCGGGCCAGCCAGAACGTCATCGCGCGATCCACCAGCACGCCGCAGTCCACCAGCCGGTCCAACCCCCGCTCGTACGCCTGCGCCGAGGGGAACCACGGCGTCACCCCCGAACCCGGGAACCTCGCCTGTCCCACCATCCGCCAGCTCGCGTAGCCGCTGTCGCGGCCCCGGTCGAACGGGGAGTTGGCCGACAGCGCCAGCAGGGTCGGCAGCCAGGGCCGCAGATGGTTGACCACGGCCACCGCCGTCTCCCGCTCCGGGACGCCGACGTGCACATGACAGCCGCACGACTCGTACCCGACGACCATTCCGGCGTAGCGCTCCGCGATCAGGGAGAAGCGATCGCCGTCCGCGAACGGGGGATCGAGGGTCGCCGGCACCGGCGTGCCCGACGAGACCAGCGCCAGGCCCTCCCCGGCCGCCGCCCGCGCGAGCACGCGCCTGCCCTCCCGCAGTTGACGCGCCAGGCTCGGCAGGTCGCGGCACACCCCGGTGACCGCCTCGACCTGCGTGGTGACCAACTCGGCGTGGTACTCGGCCCCCGGCGCGCGCGGCGGGGCCTCCGCCGCCCGGGCCAGCACCCGCGAGGCCCGCGGGACCGTCCCGCCCGTCGCCGGGTCGACCAGGAGGAACTCCTCCTCGACCCCCATCGTCACTCCGGACACCGCGTCGCGGCCTCGCACGGACCCTCCGCCTCGTCGGACGCTCGTCGTCGGCCTGTCCGTCCTACCCGACGCTCGGCCCGCCAACCGATGTCCGGCTTTGGCGTTCCCTGCCTTTAGTGTGCGCCTCGTCCGGGTACGGGGAGCTACCGGCGCGGGCATCGCGCCGCAGTCGCACCTCCACGGAAGGGATCGTTCCCATGACGGACGTTTCGGGCCAGGGTTCGCGGCCCGGTGACGAGCGCCCCATCCTGACCAACCGGCAGGGCCACCCGGTCTACGACAACCAGAACCAGCGGACCGTCGGCGCCCGAGGCCCCGCGACCCTGGAGAACTACCAGTTCCTCGAGAAGATCAGCCACTTCGACCGGGAGCGCATCCCCGAACGGGTGGTGCACGCCCGGGGCGCCACCGCGTTCGGGTTCTTCGAGGCGTACGGGAAATGGGGGGACGAGCCCATCGACCGGTACACCCGCGCGCGACTGTTCCAGGAGGCCGGCAGGCGCACCGACGTCGCCGTGCGGTTCTCCACCGTCATCGGGGGCCGCGACTCCGCGGAGACGGCCCGGGACCCGCGCGGGTTCGCGATCAAGTTCTACACCGAGGACGGCAACTGGGACCTGGTGGGCAACAACCTGGCGGTCTTCTTCATCCGGGACGCCATCAAGTTCCCCGACGTCATCCACGCCCTCAAGCCCGACCCGGTGACCTTCCGGCAGGAGCCCAACCGGATCTTCGACTTCATGTCGCAGACACCCGAGGCCATGCACATGCTGGTCAACCTGTTCAGTCCGCGCGGCATCCCCGCCGACTACCGGCACATGCAGGGCTTCGGGGTCAACACCTACAAGTGGGTCGACCGGCACGGCACGACCCATCTCGTCAAATACCACTGGATGCCCAAGCAGGGCGTCCGCAGCATGACCGAGGCCGACGCCGCCGCCGTCCAGGCCCACGACCTCGGCCACGCCACCCGCGACCTGCACGAGGCCATCGACCGCGGCGACCACCCCGAATGGGAGCTGCTCGTCCAGATCATGACCGACGAGGAGCACCCCGAACTCGGGTTCGACCCGCTGGACGACACCAAGGTCTGGCCGGAGAACGAGTTCCCCGCCAAGCCCGTCGGGCGGATGGTGCTCGACCGCAACGTGTCCAACAACTTCGCCGAGAACGAGCAGATCGCGTTCGGCACCGGCGTGCTGGTCGACGGGCTCGACTTCTCCGACGACAAGATGCTCGTCGGACGGACGTTCTCCTACAGCGACACCCAGCGCTACCGGGTGGGGCCGAACTACCTGCAGCTCCCGGTCAACAACGCCAAGAACGCCGAGGTGCGCACCAACCAGCGCGACGGTCAGATGACCTACTTCGTCGACACCGGCGGCGAAAGCCCGCACATCAACTACGAGCCCTCGCTCCTCGGCGGCCTCCGTGAGGCCGAGTATCCGACGCACGACGACCAGGGCCCGGACATCAGCGGCAGGCTGACCCGCAAGCGCATCCCGCTGACCAACGACTACGAGCAGGCGGGCCAGCGCTATCTGCTCATGGAGCAGTGGGAGCGCGACGACCTCGTGGGCAACTTCGTGACCCTGCTGAAGCAGTGCGACCGGCGGATCCAGGAGCGGATGGTCTGGCACTTCCTGATGGCCGAGGACGAGTTGGGCCTCCGCGTCGGCGAGGGGCTCGGCATCTCACCGGACGATGTCGCGCACCTCGAACCGCTCGCGAGCCAGACCCTCACCGACGCCGAACGGGAACGGCTCGCCCACCTCGGCAAGAACGGCCCCCGCGACGTCGCGGGTCTGAAGATGACCCACTGCGTGCCCGACGAACGGGCCGAGCACGCTCCGGCCCCCTGACGGCGGTGCGGACCCGCCGCGCCGTCAGCCCCGCTGCGACGGCGCGGCGAGCACGCCCTCCAGCTTGGCGAGCTGCTCGTCGTAGATCTTCTTGAGGCCGCCCGGCGCGAACGTGCGCTCGAAGAACCCGCCGATGCCGCCCGCGCCCGTCCAGGTGGTCTCGACCCTCACCCGGGAGCCGCCTCCGGCGGAGGCGACCGTCCAGGTGGTGACCATGCTGGAGTTGGCGTCGCTCTCCACGAGGGCGCCCTCGCGGGGAGCGGTCACCGACAGGAGGCAGTCGCGGACCCGCTTGCTGGTCGCGGCGAGCCGCCAGTGCACCACCGTGCCCGCCCCCTGCCCGCCCTCGCGCACCTCGTACTCCCCGTAGTGCTCGGTGAGCATCCGGGGGCGGGTGCCCTCGTAGTCGGCGAGGGCCTTCATGACCTGTTCGGGGGTGGCGCTCATCGTCTTCTGCGCGACCGCGGTGACCTGTCCCATGCGCCCATCCTCTCGCACTCCCGCCGGGTCCCGTGGGCGGCCCCGCGTCGACCGATGAGTCGGATGACTGTCAAGGGCTTGAAGTGTCAATCGACGTTTCCCACCCTCGGCGGGGTCGCACCACCATTCACCCGGCGTTCACTCTGGCCCCCGCGCCGGCCCTCGAGGAGGATGAGGTCGGAGGTCGACGGTTTCCTGGAGTTGTGCGATGACACGGCAGACCGAAGGACCGGGGGCGATTCTCGACGAAGTCCTGCGCACGGGCCCTTTCGACCGTGCGCTCCACATGGCGATCCGGGCCCGGGGGCTGAGCCTGGAGCGCATCCACGCCCGTCTGCGCCATCGAGGGGTGAACGTCAGCGTGGCGAGCCTGAGCCATTGGCAGCGTGGACGCTGTCGTCCCGAGCGCACCCAGTCGCTGCGCGCGGTCGAGGTGATGGAGGAGATCCTCGGTCTGGAACCCAACGCGCTCATCGCGCTGCTGGGGCCGCGCCGTCCCCGGGGCCGCTGGGTGGGCCACGTGCCGGGCGCCTTGGGCTACGGCGACATCCTTCCGGCCTATCCCGGTCTGCGGGACCTGCTCGGGGAGTTCCACGATCCGGTCGACGGACGGCTGGAGACGCTCGTCCACCACGAGGTCTTCACCGTGGGCCGCGACCGCCGGGAGCGCTCGGCGTGGTCGCGGATCGTGTTCCGGGCCCGGCGCGACGGCGTGGACCGGCACGTCGCCATCCACCACTGCGAGGGCGGCCCGCCGCCGGAGGGGTTCACCGCCGGGTCGTGCCGGGTGGGGCGGGTGCGGGTCGGCGCGGCGGACGGGCTGACCGCCGTGGAGCTGCTGTTCGACGGTCCGCTGAAGGCGGGGCAGACCCACGTGGTCGAGTACGAGTTCGCGTGCGGCCCCGGGCAGCCCGAGGCCCGGCGGTACGTGCGGGGCTTCCGGTTCCCGACCCGCGAGTACCTCCTCCAGGTCCGGTTCGCGCCCGAGGCGACGCCCAGGCGCAGCCTCCAGATCTGGCAGCCCAACGCGGGCGCCGTCACCACCGACCGGCGCGAGCTGAGGCCGGCCTCCGACGGCTCCGTGCACCTGCTCGAACGCGACCTGGAACCGGGTGTCCACGGCGTCCGCTGGGAATGGGCCTAGCGGACCGGCCCGTCAGCGCAGCGGGGCGACCGGGCCGTCGGGCCGCTCGCGGCGGGCGGCGACCACCGACTCGGTGAGCGCGGCGACGTCGGACTCCGGCAGCCGACGGTAGCCGTCCTCGGTGACGACCGAGATGATCGGGAAGATCCGGCGGGTCAGGTCGGGACCGGCGGTGGCCGAGTCGTCCTCGGCGGCGTCGTAGAGCGCCTGCACGGAGACGGCGGCGGCCTCCTCCTCGGTCAGGTCCGGCCGGTACAGCTTCTTGAGCGAGCCCCGCGCGAACGGCGACCCCGACCCCTCGGCGTAGAAGTCGGTGGACTCCTGCGGCGACCCGGTGATGTCGTAGTTGTAGATCCGGCCCCTGCCGGCGTCCAGGTCGTAGCCCGCCAGCAGCGGCACCACGGCCAGGCCCTGCATCGCCTGCGCCAGGTTGGCCTGGATGATGGCGCCCAGCCGGCGCGCCTTGGCCGGCAGCGACAGCCGCGCCGCCTGGAGCTTCTCGTAGTGCTCCAGCTCCACCTGGAACAGCCGGATCATCTCCAGCCCGATCCCCACGGTGCCCGCCATCGCCACCGCCGCGTGCTCGTCGGCGGCGTACACCTTCTCCAGATCCCGCTGGGCGATCACGTTGCCCGACGTCGCCCGGCGATCGCCGGCCACCAGCACGCCGCCGGGGAACAGCAGCGCCATGATCGTGGTGCCGTGCGGCACGTCCGGGACGCCCGGGCCCACGGAGGCCGCCCGGTTGACCGGCAGCAGCTCGGGCGCCGAGCGGGTGAGCAGCTCGGCGAAGGACGTCGAACCCACCGAGAAGAACTCTGCGGGCAGTCCCTGCCCCTCGGCCGAACCGGTCATCGCCGCCCTCTCCTCGTGCCCGTCCGTCGTCCCGATCTTCGCACGGCGGTCGCCGTCGGCGCACGGCTATCGGCGGAGGGCGAACGCGACCGCCGGGTACGGCGGCGCCGCCGGACTGAAGATCGCCCATGGTCGGCCCACGAGGACATCGGCGCGTACCAGGTTCCGGGCGGTCCGTCGGGATGACCGCTTGATAAGGCGGTTCGGTCGCTCCGGTTACGGTAGGTCATGGGGTGTGGGCAATACGTTGAATTACTGATGCTTGATCTGGATGGGGGTGATTCAGCAGATTTGACATGGGTCAAGGGGCGTGTCATCCGGACCCGCCTCTACCCCCCGCAGGAGGCACAGTGAGGATGAGATCCGTCCACCCCGTCGCGTACCTCGGCGCCGCCGGCGCCCTCGCGGCGACCACTCTGCTGGCCGTGCCGGCGGCGAACGCCGCCCCCGCCCGGCCCGATCCCGCCCGGCTGGCCACCACCCTGGCCGAACGACTGGGATCCCGGACCGCCGGTTCGTACCTGGACTCCGCCACCGGCAGGCTCGTGGTGACCGTCGCCGACGACGGCGCGGCGGCCATCGCCACCCGCGCCGGCGCGGTGCCGCGCAAGGTCGCCCGCAGCGGCGGCGACCTGTCCAGGGTCACCGCCGGGCTCGACCGTTCGCTGGACGTCGCGGGCACCGCCTGGGCCGTCCAACCGGCGGCCAACCAGGTGCTCCTGTCCGTCGACGAGACCGTCAAGGGCGTCCGCCTGGCCAAGGTGCGCTCCGTGGCCGCCCGGTACGGCGGCGCCGTCCGCGTGGAGCGCGTGGCCGGTGCGTTCCGCACGACCATCGCCGGCGGCGAGGCGATCTACGGCGGCGGCTACCGCTGCTCGCTCGGCTTCAACGTCCGCAGCGGCACCACCTACTACTTCCTGACCGCCGGTCACTGCACCAACCTGGCCTCGACCTGGTACGCCGACTCCGGTCTGAGCGTGGTGCTCGGCACCCGGACCGGGAGCAGCTTCCCCGGCGACGACTACGGCATCGTGCGCTACACCAACGCCTCGATCGCCAAGCCCGGCACGGTGCACCTGTACGGCGCCGGATCGCAGGACATCACGTCGGCCGGCAACGCCTACGTGGGCCAGGCGGTGCGGCGCAGCGGCAGCACCACCGGCGTCCGCGGCGGCAGCGTCACCGCCCTCGACCAGACCGTCCGCTACCAGGAGGGCACCGTCTACGGCCTGATCAGAACGACCGTGTGCGCGCAGGGCGGGGACAGCGGCGGCTCCCTGTTCGCCGGGACCACCGCCCTCGGGCTGACCTCCGGCGGCAGCGGCAACTGCACCACCGGCGGAACGACCTTCTTCCAGCCGGTCACCGAGCCGCTCGGCGTCTACGGCGTCAGCGTCTACTGACCGACGACCGGTCTCCGGACCCCGACCCGGCCGGCCGCGGGCGACCGTCCCGCGGCCGGCCGGCCGAAAAACTCGCGGCGGCCCGGCATGGCCCGCCGCTCTCCGGTGAGAACGTCACCGGAGAGCCGTGAGAGGAGGCCGACGTGGCGGATCGTATCCCCGCCGAGGTGGAGACCGTGTGGGACGAGTTCCACCAGGCGGTCAACATGACCTCGCAGGAACTGCGCACCTGGCTGCTGACCGAGGCCAGCGGAGAGGTGGCCTTCCCCGCGGATCCCGACATGGCGCTGCCCGACGTGGGCCGGCGCGTGGTGCGGATCCTCGGCAAGCGCAAGGTCGACCTGACCGGCGACGACACCGAGATCATGCGCGAAGTGGCGGACTTCGTCTCCGGCAGGCTGGCCGATCCGCCGCCGGGCGGCGGATCCGACGAGCACTGGCGGCACGAACTGATGACCGTGGGCCACGACCCCCTCAAGCCGACCTGACGGGGCCCGTTCCCTGGTGTGGGCCGCGATTCACCCCGTTCTGGTGGGACACTGGACACTGCGCACCATCCGTAACGAGTCACCGTCGGAGGGGCTGAGTGACCAGCGCGCCGCAGCCGAACGCGGAGCCGTCACCGGGCGGCCGCGTGCACGAGCTCGCCCAGAGCGGGCCGACCGTCCTGAGGATCCTGCTGGGCGCCCAACTGCGGCGGCTCCGGGAGGCGAACGGCATCAGCCGTGAGGACGCCGGGGAGGCGATCCGGGCCTCCGGCTCCAAGATCAGCCGGCTGGAGCTGGGCCGGGTCGGCTTCAAGGAGCGCGACGTCGCCGACCTGCTCACCCTGTACGGGGTGAACGACCCCGGCGAGCGCGAGACGCTCCTGGCCCTGGGCCGCCAGGCCAACGCGCCGGGCTGGTGGCACCACTACAACGACATCCTGCCGCCCTGGTTCGAGGTCTATATCGGGCTGGAGGAGGCCGCCGCCAAGCTGCGCATCCACGAGACCCGCTTCGTCCCCGAGCTGCTGCAGACCGAGGACTACGCCCGCGCCGCCCTGGCGCTGAGCCATCCCGAGGCCCCCGCCGAGGAGATCGAGCGCCTGGTCAGCGTGCGGATGCACCGCCGGCGCATCCTGCGGCGGCCGGACGCGCCCCAGTTGTGGACGGTGGTCGACGAGGCCGCGCTGCGACGCCGGCCGGGCGGCGCCGGCGTGCTGCGGGCCCAGCTCGAGGCGCTGCTCGACGCGGTCCACGAACGGCACGTCACCGTGCAGGTCATGCCGGTGGCCCGCGGGGCGCTGGCCGCCGTGACGGGGCCGTTCTCCCTGCTGCGGTTCGCCGAGCCGAGCCTGCCCGACGTGGTGTACGTCGAGCAGCTCACCAGCGCCCTCTACCTGGACAAGCCGGCCGACCTGGTCCACTACAAGAAGAGATTGGACCGTTTGAGCGTGCAGGCGCTGCCGCCGACGGCCACGCCGGGGGTGCTCATGGAGATCCTGGGCGAGTTGGCCTGACGGCCGGGCGGGCCCCGGCCGAGCGCTCCGACGCCGACGCCGCCGACCGGCCCGTCACGAGCCTCGCGGCGGGCCGGTCGCGGAAGGACGTACGCCGGCGGCGTCCCACCGGCACCCCGCCGCGCGATCCGCCGGCGGGGAGGGCCCTGGATGGTCTCCGGCCCGGGCCGGAACAGCGTGTACATCTGACACCCGAGGGCCGCGCCCCTCGCTGACCCGCAACCTGGTCGCCTGGGGCGTGTGCGTCGACCGGGACGCCCGTCGGTGTGAGATCGCGCGTTCCGGAGGTGTGTCCCGCCGTCCCTGGGAACATGACACATCCCAGGGAACGGAGCGCATCATGCCGAAGGTGACATCGCGGGACGGCACGCCGATCGCCTACGAGCGATGGGGCGAGGGGCCGCCGCTGATCTACGTGGGGGGCGCCTTCAACGACCGGTCCGCCGCGACGCCGCTGGCCGAACGGCTCTCGTCCCGCTTCGCCGTGTACTCCTACGACCGTCGGGGCCGCGGCGACAGCGGCGACACCCAGCCGTACGCCGTCGACCGGGAGATCGAGGACCTGCGCGCGGTGATCGACGAGGCGGGCGGCTCGGCGTACGCCTACGGCATGTCCTCCGGGGCCGCGCTGGTCCTGGAGGCGGCCGCGCGGGGCGTGCCCATCACCCGGCTCGCCCTGTACGAGCCGCCCTACAACCCCGCCGGGGACGGCGAACGGATGCGGCTCACCAAGGAGTACGCCACCCGCCTCACCACCATTCTGGCGGACCGCCGCGACGCCGACGCGGCCGAGCTGTTCCTGCGCGTCGTGGAGATCCCCGAGGAGGTCCTCGCCGAGATCCAGGGCTCCCCGGCATGGGCGGGGCTGGTGGCGCTGGCCCCGACCCTGGCCTACGACTCGGCCGTCATGCGCGACGCCGAGGGCGGCTGCCTGCCCACCGAGGAGGTCGCCGCCGTCGAGGCCCCCACGCTGGTGCTGTCGGGCGGGGCCGGGCCCGCCTGGTTCGCGCAGGTCGCCGACCAGGTGGCCGGTGCCGTCCGGAACGGACGGCACCGGGTCCTGGAGGGCCAGACGCACGACGTCGACCCGGCGGTGCTGGCCCCGGCCCTCGAGGAGTTCCTGACCGGTTGAGCTCAGCCGTCGGACGGGACCACCGGCAGGTACACCTGTCCGCCGGAGGCGGTGAACTCCTCCGCCTTCCGCCGCATTCCCTCGGCCAGCGCGTCGTCGTCCGACAGCCCCCGGTCCTCGGCGAACCGGCGGACGTCCTGCGTGATCTTCATCGAGCAGAAGTGCGGGCCGCACATCGAGCAGAAGTGCGCCGTCTTCGCCGGGGCGGCCGGCAGCGTCTCGTCGTGGAAGGCGCGGGCGGTGTCCGGGTCGAGGGACAGGTTGAACTGATCCTCCCAGCGGAACTCGAACCGGGCGTCCGACAGCGCGTCGTCCCACGCCTGCGCCCCCGGATGCCCCTTGGCGAGGTCGGCGGCGTGGGCGGCGATCTTGTAGGCGATGACCCCGGCCTTGACGTCGTCCTTGTCCGGCAGGCCCAGATGCTCCTTGGGTGTGACGTAGCAGAGCATCGCGGTGCCGTACCAGCCGATCATCGCGGCGCCGATGGCCGAGGTGATGTGGTCGTAGCCCGGCGCGATGTCCGTGGTCAGCGGACCCAGCGTGTAGAAGGGCGCGTCGTCGCACCACTCCCGCTGGAGGTCGACGTTCTCCTTGATCTTGTGCATCGGGACGTGCCCGGGACCCTCGTTCATCACCTGGTTGTCGTACTCGCGGGCGATCCGGGTCAGCTCGCCCTGCGTCCGCAGCTCGGCGAACTGGGCCTCGTCGTTGGCGTCGGCGATGGAGCCCGGCCGCAGCCCGTCGCCGAGCGACCAGGTGACGTCGTAGGCGGCGAAGATCTCGCACAGCTCGCGGAAGCGGGTGTAGAGGAAGTTCTCCTCGTGGTGGGCCAGACACCACGCCGCCATGATCGACCCGCCCCGGGACACGATGCCGGTCTTGCGGCGCGCCGTCAGCGGCACGTACGCCAGCAGCACGCCCGCGTGCACCGTCATGTAGTCCACGCCCTGCTCGGCCTGCTCGATCACGGTGTCGCGGAAGATCTCGAAGGTCAGGTCGGCGGGGTTCCCGCCCACCTTCTCCAGCGCCTGGTAGAGCGGCACGGTCCCGACCGGCACGGGGGAGTTGCGCAGGATCCACTCGCGGGTGGTGTGGATGTCCCGGCCGGTGGACAGGTCCATGATCGTGTCCGCGCCCCAACGGGTCGCCCACGTCATCTTGTCCACCTCCTCCTCGATGGAGGACGCCACCGCCGAGTTGCCGATGTTGGCGTTCACCTTGACCAGGAAGTTCCGGCCGATGATCATCGGCTCGATCTCCGGGTGGTTGACGTTGGCGGGCAGCACCGCCCGCCCCGCGGCCAGCTCGGCCCGCACGAACTCCGGCTCCACGCCCTCGCGCAGCGCCACGTACTCCATCTCGGCGGTGATCTCCCCGCGCCGGGCGTACGCGAGCTGCGTCACCGCCCCGGCGCCCGCCCGGCGGGGCCTGCGCGGCGGGAACGCCGCCCGTTCGCGCAGCGGGTCGGCGGAGCGGCGGCCGTCGTCCTCGGGCCGCACGGCGCGGCCCTCGTACTCGACGGTGTCGCCCCGCTCGACGATCCAGGGGTCGCGCAGCGCGGGCAGCCCGCGCCGCACGTCCACCTCGTACGACGGGTCGGTGTACGGGCCGGAGGTGTCGTACAGGACGACGGACCCGCCCGTGCCGAGCGGCACCTCCCGCATCGGCACCCGGAGATCCGGGCGCGCGGCGCTCGTGAGGTGGGTCTTGCGTGCGGCGGACACGACGGAAGTGGGCACAACGGAATCGGTCATGGCGACTCGACTACTCCCTACGCCGGCATTACCCGGTCAGGTTCCAGCGGTCTGCGGCCGTTCCAGCCGCACTCTCAGCCCGGTTCGCCGGGCTCCCGCGCCTTGTCGCCCCGACGTTAACCCGGCCCCGCCCCGTTGCCGCAAGCCCCGGTCATGAGGTAGAGGAGCGCCGCCGCGGTGGACGCCGCGCCGATCTCCCCGCGAGCGATCAGCTCCGGCGTCGACGTGAGCGGGACCCACTCGATCCGCTCCGCCTCCACGTCGGTGGGCTCGCCGGCGAGCACCGCCCCGTCCGCTCGGAAAATGTGATGAATCCCATCCGTGACGCCGGGAGAGACGTGGAGGTCCACCAGGTGATGGAGCGGTCCGGCCCGCCATCCGGTCTCCTCCTCCAGCTCCCGCGCGGCGGTCTCGGCAGGATCCTCGCCCTCCTCCAGCCGTCCGCCGGGAATCTCCCATCCCCAGGCGTCGCAGATGAACCGGTGCCGCCAGATCAGCAGCACACGGCCGTCCGCGTCCACCGCGGCGACACCGGCGGAGGGCCTGACCCGGACGAGGTGGTGGTCGAACCGGCGGCCGTCCGGCAGTTCGACGTCGGCGAGCCGGACGTCCATCCACGGGCTCGCGTAGATGGACCGTTCTCCATGCGTCGTCCAGTGCATGGGCGGGACGCTATCGAGGTCGGCGGGGGACCGACGGGTAGGGTCAGGATCATCGGGACGGGAGGTGGACCGGGTGGAGGCACCGGGAGGGCCGGCGGCACGGCCCGAGGACAGGGTCTGGACGGTGCCCAACGCGTTGAGCTTCGCGCGGCTGCTCGGCGTTCCGCTCTTCCTCTGGCTGGTCCTGGCCGAACACGACTGGTGGGCGCTGGGCCTGCTGATGTTCGCCGGGCTGTCGGACTGGCTCGACGGCAAGCTGGCCCGGATGCTGGGCCAGACCAGCAGGCTCGGCGTCCTGCTCGACCCGGCGGCCGACCGCCTCTACATCCTGGCCACCCTCGTCGGGCTGACCGCGCGGGAGATCATCCCGCTGTGGCTGACCCTGCTGCTGGTCGGCAGGGAGGTCGCGATCACCCCGATCGTCCCGGTGCTGCGCAGGCTCGGTTACAACGGCATGCTGCCGGTGCACATGGTGGGCAAGGCGGGGACGCTGTGCCTGCTGTACGCCTTCCCGCTGCTGCTGCTCGGCGACCACTCCGGCGCGGTGGCGACCGGGGCGCGGGTCATCGGGTGGTCGTTCGCCATCTGGGGAACGGCACTGTACTGGTGGGCGGCCGTCCTCTATTGGGTCCAGGTGCGGCAGCTCCTGCCGGCCGACCGCACCGGCTCGCCCGGCCCGCCCGGTCCCACGGGACCGACGCGCGGCGCGGGGCCGGCCCCCGGACCGTCGGCCGGCTGACCGAAGGGAGCGCGACACCCTCATGAAGGCCGTTGTGATGGCGGGCGGGGAGGGGACTCGGCTGCGCCCGATGACCGCCAACCAGCCCAAGCCGCTGCTGCCGGTCATCAACCGGCCGATCATGGAGCACGTGCTCCGGCTGCTGAAACGGCACGGGCTCACCGAGACCGTGGTCACCGTGCAGTTCCTGGCCGCGTTGATCCGCAACTACTTCGGCGACGGCGAGGAGCTCGGCATGTCGCTGAGCTACGCCACCGAGGAGATCCCGCTCGGCACCGCCGGGAGCGTCAAGAACGCCCAGGAGGCGCTGCGCGACGACCAGTTCCTGGTGATCTCCGGCGACGCCCTCACCGACATCGACCTGACCGCCATGGTCGACTTCCACAAGAAGAACGGCGCGCTGGTCACCATCGGGCTCAAGCGGGTGCCCAACCCGCTGGAGTTCGGGATCATCATCGTCGACGACGAGGGCCGCATCCAGCGCTTCCTGGAGAAGCCGACCTGGGGTCAGGTCTTCTCCGACACCGTCAACACGGGCATCTACGTGATGGAGCCGGAGGTCCTCGACCACGTCGCCGAGGGCGTGTCGGTGGACTGGTCCAGCGACGTCTTCCCCAAACTGCTGGCCGAGGGCGCCCCGCTGTTCGGGTACGTCGCCGACTGCTACTGGGAGGACGTCGGCACCCACGAGAGCTACCTGAAGGCGCAGGCCGACATGCTCTCCGGCCGCGTCGACGTGGAGATGGACGGCTTCGAGGTCTCGCCGGGCGTGTGGATGGCCGAGGGCGCCGAGGTCGACCCCGGGGCCGTGCTCAAGGGCCCGCTGTACATCGGTGACTACGCCAAGATCGAGGCGGGTGTCGAGCTGCGCGAGTTCACCGTCCTCGGCAGCAACGTGGTCGTCAAGGAGGGCGCGTTCCTGCACCGCGCCGTCGTCCACGACAACGTCTTCGTCGGGCCCTCCACCAACCTGCGCGGCTGCGTGATCGGCAAGAACACCGACGTGATGGCGGGCGCCCGGGTCGAGGAGGGCGCGGTCGTCGGCGACGAGTGCGTCATCGAGGCGGAGGCGTACGTCTCCAACGGCGTCAAGGTCTACCCGTTCAAGACCATCGAGGCGGGCGCGGTCGTCAACACCAGCGTGATCTGGGAGTCCCGCGGCCAGCGCACCCTGTTCGGCCCGCGCGGCGTGTCCGGGCTGGTCAACGTGGAGATCACCCCCGAGCTGGCGGTCCGGCTGGCGAGCGCGTACGCCACCACCCTCAAGAAGGGCTCCACCGTCGTCACCGGCCGGGACGTCTCCCGCGCCGCCCGCACCCTCAAGCGCGCGGTGATCAGCGCGCTCACCGCCAGCGCCATCAACGTGCAGGACGTCCAGGTGTGCGCGCTGCCGGTGACCCGGTTCGAGACCGCCCGGGAGGACGCGGGCGGCGGCATCTACATCCGGACCACCGCCGGCGACCCCCAGGGCGTCGACATCATCTTCCTCGACGCCGACGGCGCGGACCTGTCGCTGGGGGCGCAGCGCAAGCTGGAGCGGGTGTTCGGCCGCCAGGAGTTCCGCCGCGCCTTCCCCGGCGAGATCGCCCTGCTCTCCTATCCGGCCCGCACCCTGGAGACCTACACCCGCGACCTGCTCAGCCGGGTCGACCAGCGCGGCGTCCGCGAGGCGGAGCTGAAGATCGTGCTGGACTGCGCCGGGGGCACCGCGTCCCTGGTGCTTCCCACGCTGCTCGGCATGATGGGCGTGGACGTGCTGACCGTCAACAGCCGGCTGGACGAGGCCAACCCCACGGAGACGCTCGCCGAACGGATGCGCGACCTGCAGCGGCTCGGCGACCTGGTGTCCTCGTCCCGGGCCGCGTTCGGCGCCCGGTTCGACCCGGTGGGCGAGCGCCTGTCGATGGTCGACGAGAACGGCGAGCTGATCGGCGACGACCGGGCGCTGCTGGTGTTCCTGGACCTGGTGGCCGCCGAGCGGCGGGCCGGCCGGGTGGCGCTGCCGGTCACCACCACGCGGGTCGCCGAGAAGGTCTGCCGGTTCCACGGCGTCGAGGTGGACTGGACGTCGACCTCGCAGGACGTGCTGACCAAGGCGGCCGCCGCGCCCGGCACGGTCTTCGCCGGGGACGGCCGCGGCGGGTTCGTGTTCCCCGAGTTCAGCACCAACGTCGACGGCATCGCGGCGTTCGTCCGCCTGGTCGGACTGGTCGCCCGGACCCGGCTGACGCTCTCGCGGATCGACCGGCGCATCCCGGAGGCGCATCTGCTGCGCCGGTCGGTGCCGACGCCCTGGGCGGCCAAGGGCAGCGTGATGCGGCACGTCGTGGAGGCCGCGGGCGCACGGACCATCGACACCACCGACGGCGTGCGGGTCGTGGAGGCCGGCGGCTCCTGGGTGCTGGTGCTGCCCGACCCGGCCGAGGCCGTCACCCACCTGTGGGCCGAGGGCTCCGACAACGACGAGGCCCAGGCGCTCCTGGAGGAGTGGGCGGGTGTCGTGGAACGCGCGGGCTCCTGACCCCCCTCGACCGTCGTGACCCGACCGGCGACGCCCGTGCGACACGGGCGTCGCCGGTCCCCTCCGGTCGCGGGACGGCACTGAACCGGTCCAGTAGAGTCCCGGCATGCGTTCGCCGAATGACCGTCCGATCTTCGTCGTGGGCTGTCCCCGCTCGGGGACGACGCTCCTGCAGCTCATGCTGCACCGGCACCCGCGGATCGCCATCCCGCCGGAGACCCGGTTCCTCATCCCGGCGTACGAGTCCCGCGCGGAGTTCGGCGATCTGGCCGACCCGGCCAATCGGGAGCGGCTGGCCCGCTGGATCGTGGGGCGGAGACGGACCAGGTTCGACGACCTCGGGCTGGACGCCGAGGAGGTCGTCGAGGAGATCGTCGCGGGCCCCGGCACGCTGGGCTCGGCGCTGGGCATCGTGTTCCGCGCCTACTCCCGCAGGTTCGGCAAGGACCGGTGGGGCGACAAGCGGCCGGGCTACTTCCAGAACATCCCGGTGCTGGTCAGGCTGTTCCCCGACGCCCAGATCGTGCACCTGATCCGGGACGGGCGCGACTGCGTGGCCTCCCTCAAGGAGATGCCCTGGTACAAGCAGGACTCGTACCACGCGCTGGCCACCTGGATCGAGGCGGTGCGGGCGGGCCGGCGCGCGGCGCGCGTGCTCGGGCCCGACTCGTACCACGAGATCCGCTACGAGGACCTGATCGCCGACCCGGAGGCGCGGCTCACGGGCCTGTGCCGGTTCCTGGACGTCGAGTACCACGAGGAGATGGCCGAGCCGTCGGGTGTGGCGTCCGAGGCCGTCCCCAGCCGCAAGTCCTGGCACCACCGGACCCACGAGAAGGTCAGCGCGTCCCGTTCCGGGACGTGGGAACAGCGGCTGGAGCCCTGGGAGATCGCCCTGTGCGAGGCGGAGGCGGGCCCGTACCTGCGTTCACTGGGGTACGAGCCGTCGGAGGCGCGCCGGCCGTCGGCGGCCGAGCGCGCCAGGTTCCGGTCGGTGGCGACCAGGCGCACCCTCGCCGCCCGCAAGCGGCACCTGCGCGACCGCTGGCAGCGGCTGCACGAGCCGTCGCCGGTGGCGGCGCTGCTCACCTCGGGCCAGCGCGAGGCGGTCGAGCGGGACTGAGAACGCTCAGTCGGTCGGCCAGGCCGCGATCTCCGTGTCGCTGAGGGGGAGCAGGCACCACAGGGCGTCCTGGTGGGTGGCGCACAGCGGGATCCGCTCGTGCAGCCCGAAGGCGCGGAACAGCCCCTCCAGGTAGGGGCGCAGACCCACCAACGCCAGCGGGAGCCCGCGCCGCCCGCACTCCTGCGCGAGGCTCGAGAACGCCCGCAGCCCGCTGCCGTCGCAGAACACGATCCCGCCCATGTCGATGACCAGCGGCCGGCGCGCCAGGGCGACCAGCTCCATCAGCCGCGTGTACGCGTCCGGCGCGGTGTGGCAGTCGATCTCGCCGCAGAGCAGCGCCACGGTATGGCGCGGATGCTCCACGACGACCATGTCGACGGCGATGTCTGCCATGGCTGTCCTGTGGCGGTAGGCGAGTCACTTCGGTCCCGTGACTCCCCAGCATGGCGTGAACACCCTGGGTTGCCAAGGCCGGGCCGCGAGGCACCACCGGACCGTTATCGACGGTGCCCTCCGCCCGCCCACGGCGCATGAGGGCGGGCCTCGCGGGTACGCGGTGGTGACACCGACGAGGGGCACCGAGCGACGACGGAGGGGCAGATGACGCGGCACCGGACGGTCGGGGAGGAACGGGTGCGGGAGACCTCGGTGCCCGACACCGTGCGCTTGGGCGGCACGCTCCTGGTCCCGTGGCCGGGGCGGGGACGGGGGCACGGGCGCTCGCGCGCGGTCGCCTGGGCCCTCCGGCTGGGCGCCGATCGCCATGCCGTCCGGCTGATGGACCGGCTCCGCCGCCGCTACGGCCCGGGGCCGTTGAAGGTGAGGCTTCCCGGGCGGGGCGCGGTGCTGCTCCTTTCGCCCCGGGACGTGCGCCATGTCCTCGACGCCCGGCCGGGCCTGTTCCCCCCCTCGGTGGGGGACTCCGCGCACCCACGGCCCCACGGCACGGCGCTCCCGGTCGGGGCGGAGGACTGGGCGGACCGTCGCCGCGTCGACGAAGAGGTGCTGGACTCGCACCAGAAGCTCCACCGGTTCGGCGGCCGGTACATGCTCGTCGCGCAGGAGGAGACTTCGGGGCTCCTCGACCTGATCGGGTCCAAGGGCGGTCTGGACTGGACCGACTACGCGTCGGCCCATGGGAGGGTCGTGCGCCATATCGTGCTCGGCGAGGCCGCCCGCGACGACCAGATGCTCACCGCCCTGCTCGACCGTCTCGGCGTCGCCGCCAGTCCGCTGCGGCCGCGCGGGCGGCTCGCCGTGCGCGACACCTACCTGCGGCGCCTGCGGATGTACATCGAGCGCGCCGACCCGGGGAGCCTCGCCGGGGCCCTCGCCCGGACGCCGAGCCCGCCGGGCGCGGACCCCCTGGGACAGGTCACGCAGTGGCTGGCCGGCTTCGACGGCGCGGGCGTCGTCGCCTACCGCACGCTCGCGCTGCTGGCCGTCCACCCCGACGGCCTCGCCCGCGTCCACGCCGAACTCTCCGGGCTGCCCGGCTCGTCGCCGCCCAGCCCCGTCTCCGTGCCGTACCTGCGCGCGTGCGTGCTGGAGTCGGCGCGGCTGTGGCCCGTCGCGCCGGTCATCCTGCGGGAGGCGACCGCGGACACGCATTGGGGCGAGAGGACGCTGCCCGCGGGGTCGGTCTTCGCCATCGTGGGCTCCTTCTTCGGCCGCGATCGCCGAACGGTGCCCTACGCCGACCACTTCATGCCCGAGGCGTGGCTCGACGGCCGTGCGGCCGCCGACGGGGCGATCGTCCCCTTCGGGGGCGGCGCGGGACGCTGCCCGGGCGAGAACCTGGCGCTGCTGACCGCCACGACGTTCCTGGCCGACCTGCTGCGCGATCACGCCCCCCGTCTGCTGCGTCCCGCGACCCTGCATGCTCGACGTCCGCTGCCGTACGGCCTGGATCCGGCGACGATCCGGTTCCGCTTCGACCCGGTGCGCTGAGCGCGGACGGGTGTCAGCAGCGCTCACGGGGCCGCAGGCCGGTCGTGGCGGGCACCCGGTCGCGGTACGTCTCGACGAGGAAGTCGATGAGGCGTTCGACGTCCCGGACGTCGGAGACCAGGCCCAGCGAGACCCGGATCGCGCCGCCGCTCGGAAGCCCGAGCACCCGCAGGTACGCGTCGAGGGACAGCCCGTCTCCCCGTGCCGCGCCGCGCAGGGCCCGCTCGCTGATCGCGAAGGCGCCCTCGCCCGCCCCCGGGTTGCAGAAGCAGCCGGTGCGCAGCGAGATCCGGGCGGCGGCGGTGTCGCGGGCGACGACCCGCTCGTCCACGATCTCGCCGCGCGCGTCGAGCAGGTTGAACGCGATCGTCCCGCCGCGCCCGGCGGTCCCGGTGGGGCCGTAGACGAGGGTCATGGGGCGGCCGTCGGAGTGCCGCAGGGCGGCGAGCCGGTCGAGCATCAGCCCGGTGAGGGCGGTGACCCGCCGGTGGATCAGGTCGATGCCGATGTCCCGGATCCAGTCGAGCCCGAACCCCACGTCCGGGATGCCGTGGAAGTTGAGGGTGCCGTCCTCGAACGCCGACTCGTCGCCGGTCATCACGTGCCACCGGCCGAGGGCGCTGACCGCCTGGATCGTGCCGCCCGAGAACCAGGGGCGCCGCAGTCGGTCCAGCGCCTCCCGCCGGGCGATCAGACAGCCCACGCCGGTCGGGTAGCCGAACACCTTGTACCAGCTCACCGGGACGAAGTCGGGCCGCACCTCGCTCAGGTCCAGGCGGTTGGCGGGCACGAAGGCGGCGGCGTCCAGCATCACGTCGTAGCCGCGCTCGCGGGCCATGGACACCCACCGCAGCGGGTGCTGGACGCCGGTGAAGTTGCTCTGCGCCGGGAAGACCAGCAGCCCTCGCCGCCGACCCAGCGCGGCCAGCACCTCCGACTCCTCGGCCCGCAGGTCGGGCCGCCGCAGCGGGACGTAGCGGACCTGCGCCCCCGCGGCCCGGGCGAACTCCCGGATGCCGTTGACGGAGTTGTGGTTGTCGGCGGTGAGGACCAGCCGGGTGCCGCGACGGAACGGGTACGCCTCGCCGACCAGCCGGCACGCGCCGGTGGCGTTCGGCGTGAAGATCACCGCGTACTCGGCCGGGTCGGCGTTGAAGTGCTCCAGGACGGCCGTCCGGGTGCGCTCGACCAGGGCGGTGGCGGCGCTGGACGTGGGGTTCTCCGAGTGCGGGTTGCCGAAGCAGTCGCCGGTCAGCCGCTCGGCGTGGGCGCGGAGCTGGGCCCTGGCCGGGATGCCGGAGCCGGTGTAGTCGAGGTAGACGTGATCCTGCTCGTCGAGGTAGCCGTACTCGGCGGCGCGGAGCTCGTCCAGCCTCCCGGTGGCGGTGTAGGCCGGGTCGCTGCCCGGAAACGCTGCGAACGACGTGGTCATGACATCAGCCCCCGACAGAAAAAGACGCGACCTTATCTAAAAAGGTCGTCTTTCGCCTTACATCCTGCAAGGTGCCTAAAAGGCGATATTTATGTGATCGGTGCCGATGACCTGGGCCTCGGCCGTACGGTCCGGTGCGTCAGCACGACGCAGGCCCCGATAAGGAACAGTCCCGTAAAACCGACCAGAAAGACCCAATTCGCCCAGACGGGACGAGAGAACGTGTCGCCATAGGACGCGAGCAGCGGCGGCCCGAGGGGCGACGCGCCGCGCGCCCACAGGTCCTCCACGCGCAGGCTGTGGCCGAGCGCCTCGAACGCCCACCGATTCGACATGGCGTGGCTCAGCCACCGGCCCGCCGCGGCCATCACCGGCACGGGCAGGATCGCCCCCACGAAGAGCACCTGCGGGAAGCACAGCATCGGAAGGGCCATCGTCGCCTGCGCGGGATCCGTCACCGCCGCCGAGATCAGCAGACCCAGCGCCAGCGCCGCCACCGAGCACAGCAGCAGCGTGACGAACAGCTCCCCGTAGGCGCCCCCGTCGGCGGCAGGCAGCCGGTCGAGGGCCCGCAGCACGCCCAGCATCAGCGCGTCCACCATCGCCAGCAGCGGGACCAGCACCGCCGCCTTGGCCAGTACGTACGGACCGATCCGCAACCCCGCCAGGCGCTCCCGGCGCAGCACCGGCACCTCCGTGCAGATCTGCAGGAGCCCGTAGGTCAGCCCGAAGAAGAAGCCGCCGAAGGCGACCCAGAAAAGGATCATCACGGTCGCGGCCGGGCTGGGGGAGCCGGGGTCGAACGCCCCCGGCCGGAACAGCACGGCGAACATGGCCAGCACCATCAACGGCGACCCGGCCAGGATCGCCACCGTCAGCCGGTTGCGGGTCAGCAGGTCGAGGTTGCGGCGGGTCAGCAGCAGCCACTGTCGCGCCGCGCCGATGCCGGGCACCCCCGCGGCGGCCGCCGCCGGGATCGCCCCGGGCGCGGAGTCGGCGAACCGGAGCCCCCAGTCGTGCTCGGGCTCCTCCCCGGCAAGACGGGCGTACACGTCCTCGATGCCGTCGACGTCGAACCACTCGCGCGCCTCGGCGGGGGAGCCGTGGAAGGCCAGGGTCCCGTCCGGGGCGAGCACCGCCACCTCGTCGCACGACTTCACGTCGGGCGGGTTGTGGGTGGTGAGGACCACGGTGGTGCCGGTGTCGGCCAGCCCGCGCAGCAGCCGCATCAGCCCGGCCGCCGCGACCGGGTCCAGACCCGCGGTGGGCTCGTCGAGGAAGAGGACGTCGGGCCGGGTCAGCAACTCCACCGCGATGCTGGCCCGCTTGCGCTCGCCGCCGGACAGGGCGCCGACCCGCTGGCCGGCGCGCCCGTCGAGGGCCAGCGCCGCCAGCACCCGGTCGACCGCCTCCTCCGCCAGCGCGGGCGGCGTGCCGGCGGGGAGCCGCATCCGCGCCGCGTACCGCAGCGTGCGACGCAGCGGCAGGTCCCGGTGGACGATGTCGTCCTGGGGTACGTACCCGAGCGCCCCGCGCCCGCCCTCGTAGCGCACCCCGCCCTCGGACGGCGGCCGCACTCCGGCGATGGCCTCCAGGAGGGTGGTCTTGCCGGCCCCGCTGCCGCCGATGATGGCCACCAGCCGGCCGGTCCCGATCGTCAGCGACACCTCGCGAAGGACGCGCCGCCCGCCCGCCACCTGCTGCCCGACATCCCGGACCTCGATCACACCGCCATCGTCCCCGCCCCCGGGCGCGGGTATCCGGGGGACGGGGGTGACGGAAGTGGCCGGATGTGGCCTGTCATGGCCCGATGCGCCGGCGGGGACGGCGGTCCGGGCCTGCTTGTGATCTACATCGTAAAGGGCGTGGCCGGTCGCACCCGCAGCACCCGGGCGGCCCAGCCCGGCAGCCACCAGTTCCACCGGCCCAGCGCGGCCACCACCGCCGGCACCAGCAGCGCCCGGATGATCGTCGCGTCCAGCAGGATCCCCAGCCCCAACCCGGTGGCGAAGATCTTCACCTCGATGATCGGGGCCGCCGCCAGCGAGGCGAACGCCAGGAACAGGATCAGCGCCGCGCTGGTCACCAGCCGCCCGGTCCGCCCGATGCCCTCCACGACGGCGGTCTCGGTGCACCCCGTGCGGTCGTACTCCTCACGGATCCTCGCCAGGATGAACACCTCGTAGTCCATCGACAGGCCGTACAGGAACGCGAAGACCATCACCGGGATGAACGTGGCGATCGACCCCGTCGCCGAGATGCCCCACAGTTGCTCGCCGCCGTACCCGTACTGCCACACCAGCACGGTCGCGCCCAGCACGGAGGCCAGCGACAGCAGGTTGAGCAGCACCGCCTTCAACGGCAGCAGCAGGGATCGGAACGCCCGGGCCAGCAGGACGAACGTCAGCAGCGCGACGAGCGCCAGCATCAGCGGGAAGGTCCCGTAGACCTGATCGATGAAGTCCAGGTCGGCCGCCGCCTCGCCGCCCACGCGCGCCCCGGCCGGCACGACGTCGCGGATCGCCGTGACGGTGTCCTTGCCCGGGCCCGTGCCGCCCTCGTCGACCGGCAGCACCGTGATCAGCGCCGTCCCGTCCCGCCGGCGGCCGGGCCCGTCCGCCGCGACCACGGTGCGCACCCCCGGCACCCGCGCCAGCCGTGCCGCCACGGGCCGGGGATCGACGCCCTGCGGAACGAGCACGTCCACCGGCGTCAGCACGCCCGACGGGATCCCCGCGCGGTCCAGGGCGGACAGACCCTCGTAGGCGGGCCCCCGCTTGGCGAGCGCGTCGCTGCCCGCCTCGCCGAGGTTCAGCCCCAGCGCGGCCACGGCCAGCGCGCCGAGCAGCGACAGCGACACGGCGATGGCCGCCCACCGCCACCGGATCACCCGGCGGGTCCACGCCGTCCAGGCCCGCCCGGCGTCCGGCGACACCCGTCGCAGGCCGCGCCGGTCCAACCGGGGCCCGGCGGTCGCCAGGATCACCGGCAGCAGCGTCAACGTCGCCAGCGCGCTCACCGTCGGGATGATCATCCCCCCGTACGCGATGCTGCGCAGGAAGTCCACCGGCAGCACCAGCATCACCACCAGGCCGATCGCCACCGCCACCGCGCTGGAGACCACCGCGCGCCCGGCCGTCGCCATCGCCCGCCGCACCGCCTCGTCCCCCCGGTGGCCGTGGGCGACCTCCTCCCGCCAGCGCGTCACCAGCAGCAGCGAGTAGTCGATCGCGACGCCGAGCCCGATCAGCGCCACCACGAACTGCACCATGAAGTTGACCTCGGTGACCCCGGTGATCCCGTACACCGCCAGGAACGACGTGAGGATCGACACCACGGCGACCCCCAGCGGCACCAAGGCCAGCGGCGAACCGAACACGAAGGCCAGCACCACCAGGGCGCCCACCCCGCCGATCACCGTCTCCACCAGCACGCTGGGGCCCTCGCTCCCGGCGCCCTCCTCCAACGCGTCCATGCCGGTCACCCGCAGCGTCGAGCCCGGCGGCAGCTCGGCGCGCATCGCCTCGGTGAGCGGCGCCGTCACGTCGGGGGCCTCCTCGGCGTCCCCGCCCGCCGCCGCACGGGGGAAGACGAGCCCGAACGTCGTCCGCCCGTCCTCGCCCACGAAGCGTCGATCGGCGGTGTCCGCGTACGAGGCGGCGAGGCCGTCGACCCGTTCGGCCCCCGCCTCGAACGCCCGTGCCAGCGCCCGTCGTACGGCCGGGTCGTCCACGCGCGCGCCGGAGGGCAGGGTGACCACGGGGACCAGCGGTTTGTCCTCGCCGCCCGTGCCGTACAGCCGCGCGATGGCGGTGTTGGCGTCGCGGGCCGGCGACCCCGGGGGAGAGAAGTCCTCGGTGAGCCGGTCGGTGACCTGGGTGACGGCCACGGCCCCCGCGAGCGTGGCCGTCAGCCAGAGCAGGCCGATCAGCAGTTTGTGCCGCAGCACGAATCGGGAGAATGCGTCCATGGGAGGCAAGTGCAGCGGCGTCGCCTGCGGACGGTCTGTGCGAACCCTGTGACCCTCCTGCGAGATCCGGCGTTCACAGCGAACTCACAGGAAACCCTCAGACCCGTCACAGGTCCGACCCGCGACACTGGTTCCGTGACAGCGCAGCCGACCCGCATCCTCGTCGTGGACGACGAGCCCTATCTCGCCGACCTCGTGGCCACCGCCCTGCGGTACGAGGGGTTCGCGACGGCGGTGGCCGGGTCGGGCGCGCAGGCGCTCACGGAGGTCGCCGCCTTCCGCCCCGACCTGATCGTGCTGGACGTGATGCTCCCCGACGGGTCCGGCCTGGACGCCTGCGCCCGGCTTCGCCGCGACGGCTGCCGCGCGCCGGTCGTCTTCCTCACCGCCCGCGACGCCACCGAGGACAAGATCAAGGGCCTGACGGTGGGCGGCGACGACTACGTCACCAAGCCGTTCAGCCTGGAGGAGCTGATCGCCCGGATCCGGGCGGTGCTGCGGCGCGGCCACCCGGTCGCCGCCGCCCCCGACCGGCTCGCCTTCGGCGGCCTGGAGATCGACGAGGACACCTACGAGGTCCGCCGGGACGGCGCGCTGGTCGACCTGACGCCCACCGAGTTCAAGCTGCTGCGCTACCTGATGCTCAACGCCGGACGGGTGCTGTCCAAGCGCCAGATCCTCGACCACGTCTGGCAGTACGACTTCGGCGGCGGCGACGGCGTCGTCCAGACCTACATCAGCTATCTGCGGCGCAAGGTCGACTCCTCCGGGCCCCGGCTGATCCACACGGTGCCCCGCGTCGGCTACGTGCTGCGGCTGCCGAGGGGGTCCTGATGGCTCTGAGACGGCCCGTCTCGCTGCGGGCCCGGCTGCCGGTCATGGTGCTCGCCCTGCTCGCCCTGGGGCTCACGGTGGCCGCCGGTGGCACTCTCGCCGCCCTGCTGGACGAGCAGGTCGACCGGCACGACCGACTGATGGCGTCCGTCGGGCGGGCGGCGCAGGACCCGCAGATCCTGGATCTGTTGGCCACCGACCCGGCCGCCGCCCGGCTCTGGCTGGCCGGCACGAGCGGCGGCGGGCTGCCCACCTTCTTCCAACTGCGGGGCCCCGACGGGCTGGTGCGGCGCACCGTGTCGCTCGGCGCGTCGCCCGCCCTGCCCGGCGTGCTCCCCGCCGCGCTGTCGCCCCGCCCGGCGTCCGCCGCCGACCCGGAGGGCGAGATCTTCGGCCGTTGGCCCCTCGACTCGGGAGGCCCGCCGTGGGGCGACTCCGGCTGGCGGATCCGCACGGCGAACCTCCCGGACGGCCGGGGCGTCCTGGTGACCGGGATGTGGACCACCGAGTCCGACGAGCTGGCGGGCCGCGTCATCGGCGTCGAGACGTCCGTGACCCTGGGGACGCTCGGGTGCATCGGCCTGCTCGCCCTGCGGGCCGTGCGCCGCGGGCTGCGCCCCCTGGAGGAGATGGCCGTCACCGCCGCCGCCATCGGCGACGGCGACCTCACCCGCCGCATCGGCCCGGCCGACCCGCGCTCCGAGGTCGGCCGACTCGGCGCGGCGCTGAACGCCATGCTCGGCCAGATCGAGTCCGCCTTCCGAGAACGCGAGACCTCCGAGGCCCGGCTCCGCAGGTTCGTCGCCGACGCCTCCCATGAGCTGCGCACCCCCGTCGCCACCATCCGCGGCTACGCCGAGCTGTTCCGCCGCGGCGCCGCCGACCGCCCCGAGGACCTCGCCAAGGCGATGCACCGCATCGAGTCCGAGGCCGAACGCATGGGAGCGCTGGTCGACGAGCTGCTGCTCCTGGCCCGTCTGGACCAGGGCCGCCCCCTGGAGCGCTCTCCGGTCGACCTCGCCGAACTGGCCGCCGACGCCGTCGCCGATGCCCGCGCCGTGGAGCCCACCCGCCCCCTCACCCTCGACACCGCCGGCCCGGTCCCCGTCAACGGCGACGCCGCGCGCCTTCGCCAGCTCCTGGGCAACCTGCTGGCCAACGTCCGCGGCCACACCCCGCCCGACACGCCCGCGACCGTCCGGGTCACCACCGACGGCGACCGGGCCGTCCTGGAGGTGACCGACACCGGCCCCGGCCTGCCCGCCGGCCAACGCGAACGCGTCTTCGAACGCTTCTACCGTGCCGATCCCTCCCGCTCCCGCGACCACGGCGGCGCCGGCCTGGGCCTGTCCATCGTCGCCGCCGTCGCCGAGGCCCACCAGGGCCGCGCCACCGCCCGCCCCGGCCCCGCCGGCGGAGCCTCCTTCGTGGTCACCCTGCCCCTGCACACCCCCGCCTCGCCCGCCGCCCACGACGACGTTCCCGGCGTCCCGTGAAGGCCCCCGCGGGCCGCGGCGCCGTTCCTACGGGAGGGCGGCGGGGCGTTCGCCGGAGATCGTGGAAACGCTCACCGAGCGTGACGGAGATGTGGCAGGGTTCGATTCGGGCCTGGCCGGAGGGCGGTGCCGTGTACGCCGTGCCTGGTGGGGGAGGAGGGGAGTGGGTTTCCGGAGGGATGGGGGTGCACCCATGGCCCGGCCATCGCGATCAACGCGGTACGGTCTTGGTGACGCTCATCGTCCGTCGCCGGGCGCAGGTCGTCCCGCGCGGCGGCGTGGACCTGCGATCATTGACGAAGTAGCTTGGGGATCCGGCTCCCCCGTCTCGGTTGACCCTCCGGGTTCGCCCGGCATAGGTTGCGGCAACCGTCGTCATGACGGGAGTGGGAGTCGGAAGAGCAGCGCGGGTCGTCGCGCTCGCGCGAGCGGGTGCGCCGGATAACGCCGAAGGTAGGAGGCCGAGCCGATCGATGCCGAGCGTCTACTGCACGCAGTGCGGTCACGCCAATCCGGATGATGCCCGCTTCTGCTCCCACTGTGGAACACCGCTCACCCGGAGCGTTCCGCCTCCCATGCCTCCGCGGGAGTCGCCCGGCGAGTCGACCTCGACGATCTCGATCAGCGGAATCGAGTCCTTCGAACCCGACGCCCAGCCCGCCGACGAGCTCGGCGTCGACCACCTCGCCGTGGAGGCGCTGCCGCCCGGCACCGCCCTGCTGGTGGTCAAGCGCGGCCCCAACGCGGGCAGTCGGTTCCTGCTCGACAAGGACCGCACCTCCGCCGGCCGGCACCCCGAGAGCGACATCTTCCTCGACGACGTGACGGTCTCCCGCAGGCACGCCGAGTTCGCCCGGCACGGCGCCGGGTTCTCGGTGCGCGACGTGGGCAGCCTGAACGGCACGTACGTCAACCGTCAGCGGATCGACCAGGCCGGGCTGTCCGGCGGGGACGAGGTCCAGATCGGCAAGTTCCGGCTGGTCTTCCTCACCAACCCGCAGCACGGCCACGGCTGAGGCGCGCGGCGGACGACCGGTGGCGGTGTGAACGATCCGGAGGCGCGCGAGGCGCGCGGGGCGCGCCGGACCGACGGGCGTGCGGGCCCGCGCACGGGGCGGACGGCGGCGCGGCCGCCGTTCGCGGCGCCGGGCGGGCGGGCCGGATGAGCGGCGCCGAGCCCGCCCGGGGATCGATGACGATCGGGGACGCGCTCGGCCGACTGCGGGCCGACTTCCCCGACGTCACCGTCTCCAAGATCAGGTTCCTGGAGGCGGAGGGCCTGATCGAGCCGCAGCGCACGCCCTCCGGCTACCGCAAGTTCACACAGGCCGACGTGGACCGGCTCCGGTTCATCCTGGCCGCGCAGCGCGACCACTACCTGCCGCTGCGGGTGATCAAGGACTATCTGCGGGCGCGGGACCGCGGCGAGACGGCGCCCCCGCCCTGGGCCGCCGAGGACCGGCCGGGGCGCGGCCCACGCCGGCTGGTGGCCGCCGAGAGCACCGCCGAGCCGGCGATGGGCGGGCCCGGCCCCGAGGTCCGGCTGACCCGTCGCCAGTTGCTGGACGGCGCCGCCATCGACGAGGAACTGCTCGTCCGCCTGGAGGAGGCGGGACTGGTCCGACGCGTCGGCCGGCACTACGACGGGGACGCGCTGGTCGTCGCCCGCGCCGCCGCCGCACTGGGCGACTTCGGCCTGGAGGTCCGGCACCTGCGCGCGGTCAAGGCGGCCGCCGACCGCCAGTTGGGGCTCATCGAGCAGGTGGTGGCTCCGCTGCTGCGACGGCGCGGCCCGGGCGCCCACGAGGAGGCCGAGCGGACCGCCCACCGGATCGCCGAGCTGTCGCTGCGGCTGCACGCGGCCCTGCTGGCCACCGGCCTGCGCGAGACCCTGGATCCGTGATCGCCGGCGGGACCGGTGCGGCCGGCGGGGGGAACGGCCCGATCAGAGGGTGTACGTTGGCATACAGGGTCCGTCAGGAGTCGATCTAGAGAGCCGAGAAGCAGCAGGGAGCCGCTGTGAAGCAGATGGAGGTCGTCGGCGTCCGGGTCGAGATGCCCTCCAACCAGCCGATCGTCCTGTTGAAGGAGACGGCCGGGGAGCGGTACCTGCCCATCTGGATCGGCGCCGTGGAGGCCACCGCGATCGCCTTCGCCCAGCAGGGCGTGCTGCCCGCGCGTCCGCTGACGCACGACCTGTTCCGGGACGTGCTCGAGGCGTTGAGCGTCCAACTGCGCACCGTCAACATCACCGCCCTGCGCGAGGGCATCTTCTTCGCCGACCTGGTCTTCTCCAACGGGGTGGAGGTCAGCGCCCGGCCCTCGGACTCGATCGCGCTGGCCCTGCGCACCGGGGCCACCATCTTCGCCAGCGAGGACGTGCTGGAGGAGGCCGGTGTGGCGATCCCGGACGAGCAGGAGGACGAGGTGGAGAAGTTCCGCGAGTTCCTCAACACCATCTCGCCGGAGGACTTCGGCCGCGCCGGCTCCTGAGACCGCGGCCCCCGCGGATGCAAGATCATGCCCCCGCCCGAGTGACCTTGCATCCCGGCCCGCGCCGGCCGTTGATTACGCTGAGGATCGGGGTAAGGGAACGAAGAGGGCGTGAGCGCGCAGTTTGCCCACGTGAAACCGGTTCATCCGGGCATGCGACGCGCCGACGTCGAACGTTGACCACACCCTGACCGGCACCTACCGTGCTGGTGGAACACCCGTGGTGTAATTCGTCAAACCCCCTTGACGAAGCGGCACGGGCTGATAGAAGCCGGAGGTCCGCGTGGCGGTGAGCAGCGGCGAGGGCAAGGCGCACTCTGAGCACCCTGACAGGCACGTCGCCTCACAGCGTGCCGGAGAGCAGGGGCTCCTGTTCGACACGCAGGTGTCGGCGCCGCCCGAGAACGTCGGTTACCGCGGCCCCACGGCGTGCTCGGCGGCCGGGATCACCTACCGCCAGCTCGACTACTGGGCCCGCACCCAACTGGTGGAGCCCAGCGTCCGGGCGGCGCACGGCTCGGGCAGTCAACGGCTGTACGGTTTCCGCGACATCCTGGTGCTGAAGGTGGTCAAACGGCTGCTGGACACCGGGGTCTCGCTCCAGCAGATCCGCACCGCGGTCACCCATCTGCGCGACCGCGGGGTGCACGACCTGGCCCAGATCACGCTGATGAGCGACGGGGTCAGCGTCTACGAGTGCACCTCGGCCGACGAGGTGGTCGACCTGCTGGCCGGCGGCCAGGGCGTCTTCGGCATCGCGCTCGGCCGCGTCTGGCAGGAGGTGGAGGGCAGCCTCGCCGAGCTGCCGGCCGAACGGGCCGTCCACGACGACGACGGCGACGACTCCCACCCCCACGACGAACTCGCCCGCCGCAGGGTCCGCCGCAGCGGCTGACCGACCCCCCTGTCGCACCGCCGCGACGACACCCCGGCCGTACGCCCCGTACAGACCGTACGAACCCGCAGGACGGTACCCCCGAAAGACCCCCATACTCCGCGAACGATCATATAGGTGCGGAGGTTCCCTCTCGAGCACCTCGTCCGTCTCGGAGCCCTCAGACGACCGTAGGGGCCCTCGGCGACCTCAGATCGCCTCCTTGCGCTGCAGATAGGTGAAGGCCGCCCAGCCCGGCAACACCGGCAGCCAGAAGGTCAGCAGCCGGAACAGCACCACCGCCGACGTCGCGGTCTCCTTCGGCAGCCCCGAGATCGTCAGCCCGAACGCCAGCGCGCCCTCCACGGCGCCCAGCCCGCCCGGCGTCGGCGCGGCCGAGCCCACCGCGTTGGCGGTGAGGAAGACCACGACCACCGCCGTCCACTCCAACTCGCCGCCGAACGCCCGGATCGAGGCGTCCAGGCACAGCACGAACCCGGCGGTCAGCAGCAGCGTCCCGCCGAACCCGGTGATCAGCTTGCGCGGCGACTGCAGCACGTCGGCCATCCGCGGCACCACACCGGAGAACATCGACCGCAGCCGGTCGGCGGCCCGTCGCCGCACCGGGGGGATCGCCGCCGCGATCCCGGTCGCCACCGCCACCGCCAGCAGCACGATGACGATCATCCGCGACGGCGCCAGGTTCTTGGTGGCGTTGTCGGCCGAGCCG
This sequence comes from Thermomonospora umbrina, assembly GCF_003386555.1. Taxonomy (GTDB): domain Bacteria; phylum Actinomycetota; class Actinomycetes; order Streptosporangiales; family Streptosporangiaceae; genus Thermomonospora; species Thermomonospora umbrina. Next base: position 6,311,622 of record NZ_QTTT01000001.1, read on the forward strand.
GTGATGAACCCGAACAGCACCAGCAGCAGCACATGGATCGCCAGTCCGGTGAGCTGGGAGGCGCTCACACTGGCCACCGCGGGCCCGGGGCGGATCCCCGCCCGCTGGAGGTACCGCGTGTTGAGCGCCACGCCGGTGACCGCCGCGGGCGCCACCAGCTTCACGAACGACGCGGCCATCTGCACCAGCAGGGTCCGGCCGAGCGGCAGCCGTTCCGGCACGAAGCCCATCAGCATCCACGCCGCCGCGAGGTAGGTGGCCGCCGAGCCCGCCACCCCGACCGCGACCCACCACCACTCCGCGTTCGCCAGCAGCCCGCCGATATCGACATTGCTGACCTGCGGGAAGACGATGTAGGCGGCGATGGTCAGGGCGATGATGCTGATGATGGTGCGCGGCCGGAACCGTTCCAGGCGGACCGGCGGCACCTCGATCTCCGGCTCCAGCCGCAGGATCTGCTCGCGGATCCGGGTCAGCAGCTCGCGGTCGTGCCGCAGCGCCGACCGGGTGTCGCGGTTCAGCGCCACCCGCTGCAACAGCGGCGCCGCCGTGGCCAGCGCCCGCGCGCCCAGCACCTCGGCGGCGGCGGCGACCGCCCGTTCGGCGCCGACCCGCAGCGCCAGCGTGGTCAGCATCTGCGCCAGGTCCAGCCGCAGCACCAGGTCGGTGGCGGCGACCTCCCCGGCGCGCAGGTCCACGATCCACGCCGCCCCGTCGTCGCCGCGCAGGACCGCGCCCTGCTCCAGCCGCCGGTGCGCCAGCCGCGCCGCCTGCATCAGCTCCATCTGACGCCAGATGTCGATGAGGAACGGGTCGGTCAGCTCGTCGTCCGACAGGGCCGCGAGGGTCCGCCCGGGAACGTACTCGTAGGCCAGCAGCGCCGCCTCGGTGCCCACGTCGGAGGTGCCCAGCAGCCGGGGGGTGCGGGCGCCCGCCGACCGCAGGGCGTAGGCCATCAGCGACTCCTGCTCCAGCGAGCGCCGCAGCGAGCGGACGGCCCTACGGGTGCTGCGGTCGCGCAGCCGCACCAGCCGCCAGACCCGGTAGGGCATCCCGGCGGTCTGCTGGTCGCGGTCGAGGACGGTCACCTCGAGCTGCCATTCGGCCCCCGGCCGGGCGGCGTCGCGCGCCGCCTCGCCGAGCCGGCCGCCGTCGGCCGCCGCGACGCCGTACCGGCGCACCTCGTCCAGGTCGGGCAGGCGGCGGGCGCGGGCGGGGACGACCCCCAGCCGGCGCAGCGCCGCCATCACGGCGGTGCCCGGCGGGCGCGGGTTGGGCGTGCCGACGGCGTAGAGGGTGCCGTAGCCGATGGCCCGCCCCAGGAAGTAGGTGGCCGCCAGCGCCGACACGGAGGCGTACTGGGCGGTCAGCCCGGTCAGCGCGGCCAGGCCGATCATCGTCCAGGTGATCGCCTGCCAGCGGGGCCGGCCGGTCATCCGGACCGCGGTGACGAACGCGATCACCGGGGTGATGTCGGTGTGCAGGGGCGCGGTCCGGGAGCCGCCCCAGATCAGCGAGTCGAGCACGCCGCCGGGCGCCGCCGGGATCTCCCAGCCGTCCAGCAGCACGGTGAGCGCGAAGGCGATCACGGCGGCCAGCAGCGCCACCGCCACCCGCAGTCCGTCGCGGCGCAGCAGGCGCTCCACCGCGAACGCGACCGGCACCGCCAGCACCCCGAAGCTGGAGATCAGGGTGGCCAGGCTCAGCAGCAGGTGGGGGGCCTGCTTGGTGCCCTCCCTGATGTCGGTCTGCAGACCCAGGGTGGTGCCCTTGGCGAAGTTCACCAGGAGCAGCACGCCGACGACCCCCGCCACCGAGGCGGCGAACTTGATGGCGTCGGCGGGGCGGCGGATCCGCTGCGGCTGGGAGGGCTCGTGCACGGTGGAGGCGGCCGCGGCGCGGAAGGCGGCGAGCCTGCGCTCGGCCTCCCCGGGGTCTTCCGTGGGGTCTTCGGCGGGATCCTCGGCGCGCACCTCGGGTTCCTCTCCGGCGGGCTCGCCGGGGGAGGCGGCGCCCTTGCGGGCCACCGCGTCGTCGTGGGTCGGTGTCACGTGACACCGCCGTCCGGGCGCTTCATCGTGATCAGCGTCCCAGAACGCGCGGCGGCGCGTCGAGGGCCGGCCACCAGCTCCACCCGCCCACCCTCCGGCCCGGTCCCCGCCGTCGCGCGGCCACCGGGATTCTCCCGTCTTCGTTGTGCCGCGAACATCGTAGCGACCTCGCCGACGTCCCCACGCACCCCCTGGCCTGGGTTTTCCCGCCAGAGGCGGGTCCGTTGAGATCACTTGCCCGCTCCGTTGGATAGAGTGCGGGCAGTAGCCGTCAACCCTGTGCGGGAGAGATCCCGCGCCGCCAGCGCGGGGCGCCGAAGGGGCAACCCTCCCCGGAACCTCTCAGGCAAAAGGACCGCACGGGCAGGCGCCTCTGGAAAGCAGGCGTGTTCCCGATCGGATGGGGAACGGCGCCTCACCGACGGTGCAAGCCCCGGCGCGGGCGAAGCTCTCAGGTGCAGATGACAGAGGGGGAGACCGGCCATCGGCCCGTGCGCGTGCGCGTGCGCGGCGGCCGGACCACTGCCGAAGCCCGCCGCGCCGGCCGCGGCAGCCGCCCAGGAAGGCTCCCCGGACATGACCACAGCCCAGACCACGTTCGCCGACCGGCACATCGGTCCCACGCCCGACGACCACGCCCGCATGCTGGAGCGGATCGGCTACGCGGACACCGGCACGATGGTCGCCGACGCGGTCCCCGGGGCCATCCGCACCGACCGTCCGCTGGACCTGCCCGAGGCGCTCAGCGAGAGCGCCGCCCTCGACCGGCTCCGCACGCTGGCCGCCGGCAACCGGGTCCTCCCCTCCATGATCGGCCTCGGCTACCACGGCACCATCACGCCCGGTGTGATCCTGCGCAACGTGATGGAGAACCCGGGCTGGTACACGGCCTACACGCCGTACCAGCCGGAGATCTCCCAGGGTCGGCTGGAGGCCCTGCTGAACTTCCAGACGGTGGTGTCGGACCTCACCGGCCTCCCCGTCGCCAACGCCTCCATGCTCGACGAGGGCACCGCCGCCGCCGAGGCGATGGCCCTGGCGCACCGGCTGTCCAAGGCCAAGGCGCCGGGGGCGTTCCTCATCGACGCCGACGTGCTGCCGCAGACCATCGAGGTCGTGCGGACCCGCGCGGTGCCGCTGGGCATCGAGATCGTGGTCGCCGACCTGTCCGCCGGGCTGCCGGACGGCGGGGACGTCTTCGGGGTGCTGCTGCAGTACCCCGGCACGAGCGGCGCCGTCCGCGACCCGGCCCCGATCGTCGCGCAGGCCAAGGAGCGGGGCGCCCGGGTGGTCGTCGCCGCCGACCTGCTGGCCCTGACGCTGCTGCGCCCGCCGGGCGACCTCGGGGCCGACATCGCCGTGGGCTCGTCCCAGCGGTTCGGGGTCCCGTACGGCTTCGGCGGCCCGCACGCCGGCTACATGGCGGTCCGCGAGGGCATCCAGCGCCAGCTCCCCGGCCGGCTGGTCGGCGTCTCGGTCGACGCCGACGGCCGGCAGGCGTACCGGCTGGCCCTGCAGACCCGCGAGCAGCACATCCGCCGGGAGAAGGCCACCAGCAACATCTGCACCGCGCAGGTGCTGCTGGCGGTGATGGCCGGGATGTACGCCGTCTACCACGGCCCCGAGGGGCTGCGGGTGATCGCCGAGCGGGTCCACGGGCACGCCCGCGCGCTGGCGGAGGGGCTGCGCGACGCCGGTGTCGAGGTGGTCCACGACGCGTTCTTCGACACCGTCCTGGCCCGGGTGCCCGGCCGCGCCGACGAGGTGGTCCGGGCGGCCGTCGAGCGGGGCGTCAACCTGCGGCCCGTCGACACCGACCACGTGGGGATCTCCTGCGACGAGACCACCACCGCCGAGCACGTCGGCGTGGTGCTCGAGGCGTTCGGCGCCGCCCCGGCGGGCCGCGCGCCCGGCGGTGACCCGCTCGACGGGCTGCGGCGCGAGGACGTCTACATGACGCACCCGGTCTTCCACTCCCACCGCTCCGAGACGGCGATGCTGCGCTACCTGCGCCGCCTCCAGGACAAGGACCTGGCGCTGGACCGGACGATGATCCCGCTGGGCTCCTGCACGATGAAGCTCAACGCGACCACCGAGATGGAGCCCGTCACCTGGCCGGAGTTCGCCCAGATCCACCCGTTCGCGCCGATCGACCAGGTGCGGGGCTACGTGGAGCTGATCGGCGAGCTGGAGGGCTGGCTGGCCGAGATCACCGGCTACGCCAAGGTCTCCGTCCAGCCCAACGCGGGCTCCCAGGGCGAGCTGGCGGGGCTGCTGGCCATCCGCGGCTACCACGAGTCCCGCGACGAGACCCACCGGGACGTCTGCCTGATCCCCTCGTCGGCGCACGGCACCAACGCGGCCAGCGCCGTCATGGCGGGCATGCGCGTCGTCGTCGTGAAGTGCGACGACACCGGCAACATCGACATGGACGACCTGCACGCCAAGATCGCCCAGCACGGGGCGGACCTCTCCGCGATCATGGTGACGTACCCGTCCACGCACGGGGTCTTCGAGGAGACCATCACCGACGTCTGCGCGGCCGTGCACGCGGCGGGCGGGCAGGTCTACGTGGACGGCGCCAACCTGAACGCGCTGGTCGGCCTGGCCCGGCCCGGCGAGTTCGGCTCCGACGTCTCCCACCTCAACCTGCACAAGACGTTCTGCATCCCGCACGGCGGCGGCGGTCCCGGCGTCGGGCCGGTCGGCGTCCGCGAGCACCTGGCGCCGTTCCTGCCCAGCCACCCGCTGCGCCCCGAGGCCGGCCCGCAGGACACCGGCGTGGGGCCGATCTCGGCCGCCCCCTGGGGTTCGGCGGGCATCCTGCCGATCTCGTGGGCGTACATCGCGATGATGGGTCCGGACGGGCTGCGCGAGGCCACCGAGGGCGCCATCCTGGCCGCCAACTACGTGGCCCGCCGGCTCGCCCCGCACTACCCGATCCTCTACACCGGCCGGAACGGGCTGGTGGCGCACGAGTGCATCGCCGACCTCCGCAAGATCACCAAGGAGACCGGGATCACCGCCGAGGACGTCGCCAAGCGGCTGATCGACTACGGCTTCCACGCCCCGACCCTGTCGTTCCCGGTGGCCGGCACGCTGATGATCGAGCCCACCGAGAGCGAGGACCTGGCCGAGCTCGACCGGTTCTGCGACGCGATGATCGAGATCCGGCGGGAGATCTCCCGGGTGGCCGACGGCGGGTACGACGCCGAGGACAACCCGCTCAAGAACGCCCCGCACACCGCCGACCTGCTGGTGGGCGACGACTGGAAGCACGCCTACCGCCGCGAGGAGGCGGCCTACCCGCTGCCGTCCCTGCGCGACGGCAAGTACTGGTCCCCGGTCCGCCGCATCGACCAGGCCTACGGCGACCGCAACCTGGTGTGCTCCTGCCCGCCGCCGGAGGCGTTCGAGGACTGATCGTCGTGCGCGCCGCGCCCGATGAAAACATCGGGCGCGGCGGCCCCGGCTCGATAGGCTTCGACGGATCATGTAGGCAGACCCCGAAGGCATCCGCATGGCCACGACGCCCGACGAGGCGACCGCAGATCCGTCGATGCTGTGCGAGGAGGCCCGCAGGCTCGCCGAGGCCGGGGATCCCGCCGCGGCCGCCCGCGTGTTCGAGCACGTGCTGGAGATGGGGGAGGGCCCGCACCGGGCGCGGGCGGCCCTCGGGCTGGCCGTCGTCCTCGACGACGTCGGCGACGTGGTCGGCGCCCGCGAGGCCGACTGGATCGCCATCGGCACCCAGGACGCCGAGTACGGCCCCCGCGCCGCCTACCATCTCGCGCTCACCCACGAACGGGCCGGCGAACGCTCCGAGGCGGCCCGCGCCTGGACCATCGTGGTCGACTTCGGCAACCCCGACTACCTGCCGCCCGCGCTGCTCGCCCTCGCCCAGCTCGCCGACGACGACGGCGACCTGGAGACGGCCCGCGACTGGTGGGAGCAGGTGATCGCCACCGGGCACGCCCAGTACGCCCCCGTCGCCGCGCACGACCTGGCCCAGCGGCTGCTGGAACGGGGAGAGCCGTCCCGCGCCCAGCGGGTGCTGGCCGGGGCCCTGCGCCTGATCGACCGGGAGACGAGCCCGTACGCCTACGCCCGGCTGGCCACCACGATCGGGATCGCCTATCTCGACCAGGCCATCGGCGCGTTCGACGCGGTGCTCGACGACGACGAGGCCGCCACCGACCCGGAGGTCGGCCCGCTGGCGACCGAGCTCCTCGCCCGCACCCTGCCGCTGCGCGGTCGCGCCGAGGAGGCCCGCGAGGTCTGGACGCGCGGCCTGGGCCGGTCGGGCATCGCCGGAGAGGTCCGGGCCCGGCTGCGCCGCGAGTTCGGGGCCCGCGACGACGACGCCGACATCCCCTGGTGGGAGCCGGTGGTGGAGCAGGCGGTCGCTAACGGCACGCTGCCCTCGCTGACCGGCGAGGTCTTCGGCGCCCTCGACCACATGTACGCGCTGGCGGCGCTGCGGTTCGCCCGGGGCCCGGCGAAGACCGCCGGTGAGGCCCACGAGGATCTCGGGCGGGCGGTCGGCGTGCCCGCCGACTACGCCTGGGGCGGCCTGCTGGAGGAGAGCTTCGGCGACCGCGCCCGGCGGGTGCTGGACGCGGGCGACTGACGGCCCGGCTCAGCCCGCCACGGCGCGTTCGGCCACCACGTGGGTGATCCGGACCCGCACCAGCAGCTCGCCCGGCACCGCGTTGCGGGCGCCGAACTCCGCGCCCTTGTCGGCCCCCATGTACCGGCCGCCGATCGCCGTCGCCCAGCGGCGCATCTCGTCGAGGTCCTCCTCGAGCACCGCCTCGCCGCCGAGCAGGACGAACGAGTAGGGCGGCTCCTGGTCGTCCACGCAGATCGAGATCCTCGGGTCGCGGCGCAGGCACCGGCCCTTGAGGCTCTCCCGGCCGGTGTTGAACAGCAGGTCGTCGCCATCCAGCACGAACCAGATCGGCGTCACGTGCGGGCGGCCGTCCCTGCGGACCACGGCGGCCTTGCCCGTCCGGGTGCCCTCGGTCACGAACGCACGCCACTCGGCGTCGGTCATCTTCTCCATGCCCTGGGCCCGCCCCTCCGGTGATCGATCTCCACGGAACGTTAGCGTGGACGCATGCGGATCGTGACGGCCCGGGGGCCCGCCGAGGTCACCCTGGACGAGCCGGGCGGGACGCCCGGGTTCTGGCTGCTGCTGACCCACGGCTCCAACGGGGGAGTGGAGACGCCGGACCTGCTCGCGGTGCGGGACGCGGCACTGGGCCTCGGCGGCGCGGTCGCCCGGGTCCTGCAGCCGTTCCGGGTGGCCGGGCGGCGGGCGCCGGGCTCGGCGGTCGGGCAGGACGAGGCCTGGCTGGAGGTCGTCGCGATGCTGCGGGAGCGCTTCGGCGATCTCGCGCTCGTGCAGGGCGGCCGGAGCAACGGAGCCCGGGTGGCCTGCCGGACGGCGCGCGCCGCAGGGGCCGTCGGGGTGGTGGCGCTGGCGTTCCCGCTGCACCCGCCCCGCAGGCCCGAGACATCACGGGCGCCGGAACTGCGCGAGGCCGGCGTCGAGGTGCTGGTCGTCAACGGCGACCGGGACCCCTTCGGCGTGCCCGACCCGGCCGACGCCGCACAGGTGACGGTGCTGCCGGGCGAACGGCATGAGCTGAGCAAGGATCCGGCCCTGGTCGCCGCCGCGGTGGAACCGTGGCTGCGCCGCTGGACCGGCGGGGACGACCCCGGGCCCGGCCGGGCCCGGTGATCGTCGGTCGAGGGACGGGTCGGTCGATGGCGGACGGACGGGTGGCGGGCGCCCCCGAGGATGATCACCCTGATGGACCGGTCCCTCCGTGGAGGCCGGGTCCGTCGATCAGGCCGCGGACGTCGCCGACCTCGCCGAGGTCGGGCGGTGCGGTGCGATGACTTCCCCGTCGGGCAGCAGCTCACCGGTGTCGTCGAAGAGCACGACGCCGTTGCACAGCAGGCTCCACCCCTGCTCGGGGTGGCGGGCCAGCGTGAGCGCGGCATCGCGGTCGGGTGCGTCGTGCGACGGGCAGGGCGGCTGGTGCGGGCACATCGGTGTGCCTCCGGTCTCGATCACTAACGGACGTGCGGTCTGTCACTTCGGACGTTTACCAGTCTGCTGTGGTTCAGGTCACGGCGACATAGCCCGTTGGGACGATTGTTGATCTGGCACCTTCGTTCCCCCGGAGTAGTCGGCACGGTCCCCCCGCGTCATTTCGCGGTTCATTCCCAGCTTCCCCGCGCGCCGGTAACGGCCGCGGAACGACACACCATGCGATCATGAAACCTTCCCTAAGATGCCCCCCGGGGGAGGGAGGACCGATTGCGCGTCGCGTTGTTCGTCGCCTGCTTCAACGACCTGCTGTTCCCCCGGACCGGCGAGGCCCTCGTCGCCCTGTTGACCCGGCTGGGCTGCGAGGTGGACTTCACCCCCGAGCAGACCTGCTGCGGCCAGATGCACTGGAGCACCGGCTACCACCGGGAGGCCGCCGGGCTGGCCCGCCGGTTCACCGAGGTCTTCGGGCCCGACGACGTGGTGGTCACGCCCTCGGCCTCCTGTGCGACCACCATACGTGACGGATACCCCCGGCTCGCGGCGAGCACGGGCGACCCGGCCCTCGCCGAGGCCGCCGCGTCCCTGCGCGTGTACGAGCTGACCGAGTTCCTGGTGGACGTCCTGGGCGTGACCGACGTCGGGGCCTACTTCCCGCACCGCGTCGCCTACCACCCGACCTGCCACTCGCTGCGGTCCCTGCGGCTCGGCGACCGGCCGCTGCGCCTGCTGCGCGCCGTCCGGGGCCTGGAACTGGCCGAGCTGCCCGCCGCCGAGGAGTGCTGCGGCTTCGGCGGGACGTTCGCGGTGAAGAACGCCGACGTGTCGGTCGCCATGGTGGCCGACAAGGTCCGCCACATCCGCCAGACCTCGGCGGACGTCGTGTGCGCGGTCGACAACTCCTGCCTGACCCACATCGGCGGGGCCCTGGGAAGGCTGCACAGCGGCGTGCGCGTGATGCACCTGGCGGAGATCCTCGCCGCGACGGAGGCCGCCCGATGACCACCGGCCCCGTGCCGCTGCCGATGCCCGTCGTGGCGCCGGCGCGCCCGGCGGGCGGCGCGGGCGGCCGGCCGAAGTTCGCGACCGCCGCCCGCGACGCGCTGGCCGACACCCGGCTGCGCCGCAACCTCCGCGAGTCCATGGCCGCCCTGCGCGAGCGCCGGGCCGCCGCCACCGCCGAGGCCGGCGACTGGGAGGCGCTCCGCGAGGCGGGCCGCGCCGTCCGCGACCGGGCGCTGCTCTCCCTGGACACCCACCTGGAGGACCTGGAACGAGCCCTCGTCGAGGCCGGCGGCACCGTGCACTGGGCCGTCGACGCCGCCGAGGCCCGAAGGCTCGTCGTGCGGCTGCTCCGGGACGCCGGGCACACCGAGGTGATCAAGGCCCAGTCCACCGCGGCCGGGGAGATCGGCGTCGACGAGGCGCTCGCCGAGGCCGGGATCGGCGTCGTGGAGACCGGCACGGCCGCGCTCGCCGTCCAACTCGCCGGGGAGCGCCCCGCCCACTTCCTGCTCCCCGCCGTTCACCAGGACCGGGCGCAGATCCGCGAGACGTTCCGGCGGGAGCTGCCCGGCGCGTCCCCGGAGCCGACCGACGACCCGGAGGGCCTGGCCGACACCGTCCGCCGACACCTGAGGGAGCGGCTGCTCACGGCCGACGCCGCGATCACCGGCGCCGCGTTCGCGGTGGCCGAGACCGGGACGCTGGTGATGGCGGAGGGCGACGGCGGCGGACGGATGTGCGTCACCCTCCCGCGGACGCTGATCTGCCTGATCGGCATCGAACAGGTCGTCGCGACCTGGGAGGACATGGAGGTCCTCCTCCAACTGCTGCCGCGCGCGTCGACGGGCGAGCGGATGACCCCGTACGTCAACACCTGGACGGGCGTGTCGCCCGCCGACGGCCCGCGCGACCTGCACGTGGTGCTCCTCGACAACGGCCGGACCGCCGCGCTCGCCGACGAGGTGGGCCGGGCGGCGCTGCGCTGCATCCGCTGCTCGGCCTGCCTGCCGGTGTGCCCGGTGTACGAGCGGACCGGCGGCCACGCCTACGGGGCGGGCGGGTCCGTCCTGTCCGGGCCGATCGGCGCGGTCTGGACCCCACTGACCCGCGGGGTCGAGCGGGCCGCCGAGGCGTCCCTGCCGTACGCCTCCACCCTGTGCGGGGCGTGCGCCGACGTCTGCCCGGTCAAGATCGACCTTCCCGGGATCCTGGTCCACCTGCGCGGCAAGGTGATCGAGGCGCGCCGCCACCGGCCCGTGCCGCCCCCCGAACTGGTCATGATGCGCGGCATGGCGTGGGCGATGGGGGACCGGCGACGCTACGAGTCGGCGCTGCGGCAGGGCGCCCGCTGGGGCCGGTTGATGTCGCGGGGCGGACGCATCCAACGACTGCCCGGACTGCTCGGCAAATGGACCGACGCGCGCGACCTGCCCGCACCGCCCCGACACCCCTTCCGCGCCCGCTGGAGGCGCCGGTGAGCCGCGACCGCGTCCTGCGGCGGGTCCGGGAGGCCCTCGGCGACGCGCCCCGCCCCACGGTGGAGATCCCCCGCGACTACGATCATCGGCTCACTGACGAGGAGGCCGCCGACCGCGCCGACGTCGTCGCGCTGTTCAGCGAACGCGTCGCCGACCACCGGGCCACCGTCCGCCACGTCGGCGTCGACGAACTGGCCACCACGATCGCCGCCGCCCTCTGGGCCAGGGGGACCGAGCGCATCGTGGTCCCCGCCGACCTGCCGTTCGGCTGGCTGAGCCAGGTCGACGGCGTCCGGGCCCTGGCCGACTCCGGCGACCCCGCCGGCACCGCCGCGCTCGACCTGGCCGCACTCGACGCCGCCGACGGAGTGGTCACCGGCTGCGCGATGGCGATCGCCCGGACGGGGACGATCGTGCTGGACGGCGGCCGCGCCCAGGGCCGCCGCGCGCTGACGCTGGTGCCCGACTACCACCTGTGCGTGGTGCACGCCGACCAGATCGTCGGCACCCTGCCCGAGGCCGTCGCCCGCCTCGACCCGTACCGTCCCCTGACCTGGATCAGCGGTCCGGCGGCGACCGCCGACGTCGAACTGGAACGCGTCCCCGGCGTCCACGGCCCCCGCACCCTGGAGGTCCTGGTCGTCGAGGACTAGCGGGAGTTCTCGTGTGGGGCGACCCCCCACGCCCGCTTCCGTCCGGAGTTCGGGTTGCGCCTGTGCGGTCCACGGTCGGACGATGTTGCGTCGGCGTTCCCCGAGGCGATGGTGGGTGGTGTCGGGTCCGGGCTTGGGGAACGTGGGGGGCGGCTAGGTCGGTAGGCCGCGCAGGATCAGGGCGAGGCCCGCCGAGAAGCGGGCGTGCCAGTCGACGGACTCCTCGGCGGCGGCCGTGTCGCGGACCTCCAGGGCGGCGTGGCCGATCACGTAGCCGAGCAGGGCGTGCGCGCCGTCGGCGGCGGACTGCTCGGGGAGACCGGCCTGGCGCAGGATCTCCCGCAGGGACGCGGTCGTACCGGAGAGGGCCGCGGGGTTGCGGCGGGTGACGAGCAGGGGCAGAACGCCGGCGTGGGCGAGCAGTCGGGCGCGGTAGGCGTCCGCCCACGAGCGCAGGGCGGCGCGCCAGTCGGCGCTGCGGGCCTCCGCCGGGAGCACCGCCACGTGGGCGACCAGCCCGTCGAGCAGTTCCTCCTTGCCGCGCGGCAGATGGTGGTAGATCGCCATCGCCTCGACCTCGAGGGCGTCGCCGAGCCGCCGCATGGTGAGCCGGCCCAGGCCCTGGCCGTCGACGATGTGCAGCGCCGCCTCGATGATCCGGTCGCGGGTGAGCGGTTCCCGGTGCTGTGCCGCCACGCTGGGCTGTCTGACCATGCTCGGACCTTACTACGTAAAGGCACCGGGCGGTAAGCCTTCCGCCCGCACGTTCCCAACCCGGTGTCCGGCCCCCCGTCCGGACGGCGACCCGCGTACCCTGTCTCCGGGATCGTCACAGCGAGAGGAAGGACCCGCCATGCCGCTGGGCCGCCGGGTGACCAAGGACGTCATGGAGCGGTACGCCGCCGATCAGGAGCTGGCGGGCGCCTACCGCGACAGGCTGGCGGCGGCCGCCGAGGCGGAGGACGCGTTCCGGGACGCGCGGGCCCGGGAGGCGGCGCGTCCGGGGGAGGGGCTGCGGGCCCTGGCCGGCGCGTTCGACCGGGCGCTGACCGAGGCGCTGCTGGCCGCCGAGGCCGCCGAGCGCGTCGCGATGGGCCCCAAGGCGTACGCGCCCGCGGACGCCAAGGACGCCGCCAAGGCCCGGCGGGACGCCGAGATCGCCCGGCGCAGGGCCAAGGCCCGCCCCGCCGTGCGGCCGTGGACCGAGGAGGCCGCCCGGCTGCGCACCGCCCGGGAGGCGCACCGCCTCGGGTTCCGGGTGGGCCCCGGCGTGGCGGCCTGACCGGCCGGGACCGTGGTGGACACCCGTTCGGGACGCGCCGGGGCCGCATCGCGTCCGTGAACGGTCGGGGACGGGGAGATCGATTGGACCGCACGCCGCCGGATCGGCATCGCCTGCTGGACTCCTACCAGGAGGGGGTACGGGCGATCCGAGGGCTGGCCGCGCGCGTGGAGGACTGGTCGGCGCCCACCCCCTGCACCGAGTGGACCGCCCTCGACCTGGCGGGGCATCTGCGCTGCGTCGCCGAGAACCAGTTGGAGTACCTCCAGGACGCGCCGGACAGCCGGCTGGCCACGCTGTTCGCGCAGAACGCGCCGTCGGCGGTGCTGATCCGCCAGCAGGCCCGGCAGAACGCCGCCGAGCTGGCGGTGCTGCCCACCGAGTCCGGGCCGCAGCGGATCATGACGTTCACCGTCTCGGCGGACGCCTACGCCGACCTGATCCCGGACGTCTGGGACCGGACCCACCTGGTCTACCGCGGCACCAGGTACACCATCGGCGACCACGTGGGCGCCGCCTGCGTCGAGTGGCACCTGCACGCGTGGGACCTGGCCCGCGCCATCGGGGAGGAGTACCGGCCGCGCGACCCCGAGGTGCTGGTGTCGGCCTGGCACTGGGGCGTGCCCCACCTGCCGCTGACCGGCGGCGACCCGTGGGAGTCGGTGCTGCGCTCGTCGGGCCGTTCGCCGCGGTGGCCGGCCGCGGACACCGCGCGGCGCACCCGGCGCGTGGCGCGGGTGAGGTAGCGCTCCTCCGCCGGCGTTCACAGGCGAATGTTTCGAATGTGCGCAGGATGTATCACCGCGGGTACGCGATCCGCGGTTCGGCGTAACGCGGCGTGCCTAATTTTCAGGATGTTCCGCACAGACACCCTGGAGGCACTGCGATGACGGTTCTGACCGACCCCCAGGAGAGCCAGGCGGCCTCCGCGGTCAGTCCATCGGCGAAGGGCGGCCGCTGGATCGACCACTGGGAGCCCGACGACGACGCCTTCTGGGCGCGGACCGGCCGCAAGGTCGCCGCGCGCAACCTGGTCTTCTCCATCCTCACCGAGCACCTGGGCTTCTGCGTCTGGCTGCTGTGGAGCATCGCGGTCCTCAACCTGAGCACCGTGGGCATGCAGTTGTCGGTGGGCCAGGTGCTGTGGCTGACCACGTTGCCCAACCTGGTCGGCGCGGCCATGCGGATCCCCTACACGTTCGCGCCGGCGAGGTTCGGCGGCCGCAACTGGACGGTGGTCAGCGCGCTGCTGCTGCTGATCCCGTGCGGGCTGTTCGTGTACGCGATCGAGAACCCCGACATCCCGTACGGGGTGCTGCTGCTGATCGCGGCGACCACCGGCCTGGGCGGCGGGAACTTCGCCTCCTCGATGGCCAACATCACGCACTTCTACCCGACGAGCAAGCAGGGTCTGCCCCTCGGGCTGAACGCCGCGGGCGGGAACCTGGGCACCAGCGTGACCCAGCTCGCCATGCCGCCGCTGATCGTGGCCTTCGGGCTGGTCGCGGTCGGCTGGGTCTGGATGCCGTTCATCCTGCTGGCCGCCGTGTGCGCCTACTTCTTCATGAACAACCTGAGCAAGGCCACCTCCGCCTACACGCTGCGCGAGATGACGGCGGCCGCTCGGGACCGGCAGACGATCATCATGTCGGTGCTCTACATCGGCACGTTCGGGTCGTTCATCGGATACGCCTTCTCGTTCGGCGTGCTGATCAAGGCGCAGTTCCCTGACATCAAGGGCGCCAACGTGATCTGGCTGGGCGCGTTCGCCGGCTCGCTGGCCCGCCCGTTCGGCGGTTGGCTGGCCGACCGGTTCGGCGGGGCGCGGGTCACCGCGATCGACTTCCTGCTGATGGCCGTGGGCATCGGCGCGGTGGCGTACGCGGTGGAGGCGGGGAGCTGGCCGCTGTTCCTGTCCGCCTTCCTGTTCGTCTTCATCACCACCGGTATCGGCAACGGCTCCACCTACAAGATGATCCCGGCGATCTTCCGGACCCGGGAGCTGATGGGGGTGGACGCGTCCGACGCGAAGGCGAGGGCGGCGGCGCTGACGACCGCGCGGCGCAAGGCGGCGGCGGCGATCGGCATCTCCTCGGCCGTCGGCGCGCTGGGCGGCGTGCTGGTCCAGCAGTCCTTCCGGATCTCGCTGGAGCAGACCAAGGGCATCGCCCCGGCGCTGGTCGGGCTGGCGGTCTTCTACGCGATCTGCATGACGCTGACCTGGGTGGTCTACCTGCGCAAGGTGCAGGTCGGCGACCGGAGGATGAGCCTGGCCGAGGCCGGGGTCTGATTCTCGGCGAACCGGGTGAACCCGGCGGGCGCGGTATCGGCGAGGACGCCGGTGCCGCGCCCGTCCTCGTTCCGGCGGCGCGACGGACGTCAGGCGCGGTCGGAGACCAGCTCCGCGCTGCGGGGATCCGCCGTGCGGGCGCAGTGCGCGCAGCAGTACCAGTGCCGGTCGACCTCGATGCCGTGGCCGAGGATGCGGCAGGAACAGTGCTCACAGATGGGCGCCATCCTGGTGATGGCGCACTCGAACGAGTCGAAGGTGTGCACGGCCCCCTGGGCGTGCACCTCGAAGGACATGGCGTAGTCGTTGCCGCAGACCTCGCAGGTGGCCATCGGCGTCTCCCCCCGGTTCGCCGGCCGTGCAGTACGTACGGCTGCCTACCCAGGGGGAGCGCGCCTCTACCGCACCGGTTCCCAGGCGGGTCCGAAGCCGGGCTCGCGGCCGTCCTCCAGGTAGACGGCGCGGCCCTCGGCGATGCCGCGCAGGCTGGGCTCCATCCGGCGGGCGATGTGCGGGGCGGCCAGCTCGGGGATCTTCTCGGGGGCCACCAGCACGTGCTCGGACAGTTCGTCGGCGGGCAGCCGGATGCCGGCGATCTCGTCGGGGGTGACGCTGCCGCCGAACACGAACACGTTGACCGCGTCCACCCCCTCTCGGGGCGGCCCCCAGTCCACGCAGGCCAGTCCGTCCAGCCGGGGCACGAAGCCGAGCTCCTCCTCGCATTCGCGCACGCACGCGGCCAGCGGGGATTCGCCCTGCTCGATCACTCCGCCCGGCAGGAACCAGCCCTCCTTGTAGGTGGGCTTGACCAGCAGGACCCGGCCCAGGTCGTCCAGGAGGAGGGCCGCGGCGGCGCCCCGGGTGCGGGGCAGGGAGGCGTAGTAAGCAACGTCGGGCATGGCACGAGGCTAAGCCCGTCGCGGGTCCGTCGCGGGGGCGGTTCGCCGCAACGATCCGTGGTGACGGCGGTGGCCGTCGATCCGTTCGAGGCGGCATCGACGGGTGCCGAATGGGACCCTCAGAACGATGAGAACAGCGGACACGTGATCACCCCGTCACACCCCGCGCCCCCCGTCTGGAGCGTGCCACGACAGCCGCTGACCTCAGCGAACGTGGTTCGGTGAGCCGTTTTTAACATCTGGGACACAATCGGGACGCGTTCGCGAAACGCCTCGCGCACACGATCGGCCGCATGTCGGTGAGCGAGCAGGTGATCCCGGAGACCCCCACGGTCGCGCCGGGCGGGACGCCCACGCACTGTCCGTACTGCGCGCTGCAGTGCGGGATGGCGGTGGGCGGCAGCCCCGTGCGGGTGACTCCTCGCGAGGACGTCCCCGCCAACCGGGGCGGCCTGTGTCAGAAGGGCTGGACGGCGGCCGAGCTGCTCACCGTTCCCGACCGGCTGACCACGCCGCTGATGCGGGCGCATCTGGGCGCGCCGCTGGAGCCGTGCACGTGGGAGGAGGCGCTGGACCGGATCGCGGGAGAGGTCGCCCGGCTGCAGGAACGCCACGGCCGGGACGCGATCGGGGTCTTCGGCGGCGGCGGACTCACCAACGAGAAGGCGTACCAGCTCGGCAAGTTCGCCCGGATCGCGCTGCGCACCTCGCAGATCGACTACAACGGCCGGTTCTGCATGTCCTCGGCGGCCGCCGCGCTCAACCGGGCGTTCGGCCTGGACCGGGGCCTGCCGGGGCCGATCACGGACCTGGCGCGGGCGGACGCGATCATGCTGGTCGGCGGGAACGTGGCCGAGACCATGCCGCCGTTCATGCGGCACCTCACCGAGATGCGCGAGCGCGGCGGGGCCCTGGTCGTCATCGATCCGCGGCGCACCGCGACCGCCAAGCAGGCCGACCTGCACCTGCAGCCGGCCCCCGGCACCGACCTGGCGCTGGCCAACGGGATGCTGCACCTGGCGATCGCCGAGGGGCTGGTCGACGAGGACTTCGTGGCGGCGCGCACCGGCGGGTTCGAGGCGGTGCGGATCTCGGTGAACGCCTACTGGCCCGACCGGGTCGAGCGGATCACCGGGGTCCCCGTCCCGCAGATGCGGGAGGCGGTCCGGCTGCTGGGCCGGGGGAACCGGTCGCTGATCCTCACCGCGCGCGGCGCCGAGCAGCACGCCCGCGGCACCGACACGGTGACCGCCTTCATCAACCTGGCGCTCGCGCTGGGCCTGCCCGGACGCGAGGGCGGCGGCTACGGCTGCCTGACCGGGCAGGGCAACGGCCAAGGCGGTCGCGAGCACGGGCAGAAGGCCGACCAACTGCCCGGCTACCGCAAGATCGACGACCCGGCGGCCCGGGAGCACGTCGCGGCCGTGTGGGGGGTCGATCCGGAGATCATCCCCGGGCCCGGCCGTTCGGCGTTCGAGCTGCTGGACGCGCTCGGGGCCGACGACGGACCCAAGGCGCTGCTGCTGTTCGGCTCCAACCCGGTGGTGTCGGCGCCGCGCTCCGGGCTGATCGAGGAGCGGATCAACGCGCTGGAGTTCCTGGCCGTGTCCGACTTCGTGCTGTCGGAGACCGCCCGCCGCGCCGACGTGGTGCTGCCGACCGCGCAGTGGGCGGAGGAGTCGGGCACGATGACCAACCTGGAGGGCCGGGTGCTGCGGCGTCGCCGGGCGGTGGCCGCCCCCGACGGTGTCCGCACCGACCTGGAGATCCTCGCCGGGCTGGCCGACCGGCTGGCGGCCCCGGGCACGTGGAGCACCGAGCCCGCCGAGGTGTTCGACGAGCTGCGCGCGGCCAGCGCCGGCGGTCCCGCCGACTACGCCGGCATCACCTACGAGCGGATCGAGTCCGAGGGCGGCGTGTTCTGGCCCTGCCCCTCGGAGGACCATCCGGGCACGCCGCGTCCCTTCGCCGAGCGCTTCCACACGCCGGACGGACGGGCGCGGTTCACCCCGGTCGACCACACCGGGCCCGCCGAGGGCGTCGACGCGGCCTACCCCGTGCACCTGATCACGGGCCGGGTGCTCGCGCACTACCAGAGCGGAGCGCAGACCCGGCGGATCGCGCCGCTGGTGGACGCCTCCCCGGAGCCGTTCGTGGAGATCCATCCCGACCTGGCCGCCCGGTCCGGCGTGGCCGAGGGCGAGATGGTCCGGGTGACCAGCCGGCGCGGCACCGTGACCGTACGGGCCCGCCTGGTCGACACCATCCGGCACGACACCGTGTTCATCCCCTTCCACTGGGCCGAGGAAGGCCGCGCGAACCTGCTGACCAACACAGCGCTCGACCCCATGTCGCGGATGCCGGAGTTCAAGGTCTGCGCCGTGCGGCTCGAGCCTCATGAGGAGAACGGAGCCGACCAGTGAGCGGGATCGTCGTCGTGGGGAACGGCATGGCCGGTTCCCGGTTCGTCACGGAGATGCGTGACCGTGACCGGAAGATGCCCCTGACGGTGTTCGGGGCCGAGGCGCAGCAGCCCTACAACCGGGTGCTGTTGTCGAACGTGCTGGCGGGGGCGTCACGCCCGGACCAGATCGGTCTGGTGGACCCGTCCTGGTACGAGCGCCACGGGGTCGACGCCCGGCTCGGCGTGGAGATCGTCCGGATCGACCGGGAGCGGCGCCTGGTGCACGCGTCCGACGGCGGCGTCACGCCGTACCGGACGTTGGTGATCGCCACCGGCAGCACCGCGATCGTGCCGCCCCTGCCGGGCACCGGGGACGGGCTGCCGGCCGGGGCGGTGGCCTTCCGGACCCTGGACGACTGCGTTCGGATCCTGGAGGCCGCCGAAGGGGCGAAGCACGCCGTCGTGGTGGGCGGGGGGCTGCTGGGCATCGAGGCGGCCCGCGGTCTTGCCGGTCGCGGCCTGGACGTCACGGTCGTCCACCTGGCGGGCCACCTGATGGAGCGTCAGCTCGACCCCGGCGCGGGCCGGGTGCTGGCACGGACCCTCGGCCGGCTGGGCATCCGCGCCCGCCTGGAGATCAGCGTCTCCGCGCTGCGGACCGAGGAGGCCGCCTCGGGGACCCGCGTCAGCGGCGTCGAGCTCGCCAACGGCGAGTTCCTGTCCGCCGACGTGGTGGTGCTGGCGTGCGGGGTGCGGCCGGACGTGGCGCTGGCGCGTGAGGCGGGGCTGGAGATCGATCGCGGGATCGTGGTCGACGAGATGCTGCGTTCGGTCAGCGACCCGTCCGTGCGCGCCATCGGCGAGTGCTCGCAGTACGGCGGCACGGTGTACGGGCTGGTGGCGCCGGCGTGGGAGCAGGCGGCCATCCTCGCCGACCTGCTCGCCGAGACCGACGTCGACGCCCGGTTCACCGGCGCCCGGGAGATCACCCGGCTCAAGGCCGCCAGCGTGGAGCTGGCCACGATGGGGGAGACCCATCACGGCGACGAGGATCCCGACGTCGAGGTCGTCCGGTTCGCCGATCCCGCCCGCGGCACGTACAAGAAGGTGGTCATCAAGGACGACCGGCTGATCGGCGCGATCCTGTTGGGGGAGACCGGCACCGCCGGCACCCTCACCCAGTTGTACGACCGGGCCGCGCCGTTGCCGTCCGATCGGCTCAGTCTGCTGTTCCCCGGCATCAACGGCGCCCCGGTGAGCGATTCGCCGGTGCGGATGCCCGACGCGGCGACGGTCTGCCAGTGCAACAACGTCTCCAAGGGGCAGATCCGCGCCTGCTGGGAGCACGGCGCCCGCACGGTCGAGGAGGTGGCCGCCCGTACCCGGGCGAGCACCGGCTGCGGCGGTTGCCGTGACGCGGTGGAGGGCATCGTCTGTTGGCTGGACGAGCAGGAGGCCGCCCCCACCGGCTGAACCGCCGGTCATTGAACCGGTCAGAATGTGCGAAACACCGCGAACCCGCCGTGATCCGGCGGGTTTTCGCATTGTCCAGGTCACAGGATGACCACGAACAGATTTCAAGGTGAGCGGCTTTTAACACGCCGGTGACAAAGGGGACCCAGCGGCGAAACGCCTCCTGCTGAGTATCACCCCATGGACGTCGCAGGGGAAACCCACAGAAGGCTGGTGGTGGTCGGCCACGGACCGGCGGGTCACCGGCTGGTAGAGGCGCTGCGCGAGCGGGACGCCGCGGGCGCCTGGCGGATCACCGTGATCGGGGAGGAGGTCCGCCCCGCGTACGACCGGGTCGCGCTGACCTCGTACCTGACCGAGGACGCCGAGCTGGCGTTCCCGGCGCACGACCCGGACGTCACGCTGCTCACCGGAGACCCGGTGACCGCGATCGACCGGGCGGCGCGGACCGTCGTCACCGCGTCGGGCGCCGTCATCGGCTACGACACGCTGGTGCTGGCCACCGGCTCGGCGCCGTTCGTGCCGCCGGTGCAGGGCAAAGACCTGCCGGGCGTGTTCGTCTACCGCACCATCGACGACCTCGACGCGCTCCGCGACCACTGCGGCGCGCGGCCCGGCGCGAGCGGCGTGGTGGTCGGCGGCGGGCTGCTCGGGCTGGAGGCCGCCAGGGCCATGCAGGGCCTGGGCGTCGACACCCACGTGGTCGAGGTCGCGCCCTGGCTGATGCCGCGGCAGCTCGACGAGGGCGGCGGCCAGATGCTGCGGCGCCACATCGAGTCCCTCGGCCTCACCGTCCACTCCGGCACCCCCATGGCCGGCCTGGAGGCGGGCGAGGACGGCGCGGTCGGCCGGGTGGCCCTCAGCGACGGCTCGGCCGTCGAGGCGTCGGTGGTGGTGTTCTCCGCGGGCATCCGGCCCCGCGACGAGCTGGCCCGCGGCTGCGGCCTGGAGGTCGGCGAGCGCGGCGGCATCGTGGTCGACGACGCCTGCCGCACCTCCGACCCCTCCGTGTGGGCGATCGGCGAGTGCGCCCTGATCGGCGGCCAGGTGTACGGGCTCGTGGGCCCCTGCAACTCGATGGCCGAGGTCGTGGCCGACCACCTGCTGGCCGAGACGACGGGTGTCGCGGGCCAGGCGGCCTTCGCCGGCGCCGACACCTCCACCAAGCTCAAGCTCATGGGCGTGGACGTGGCCAGCTTCGGCGACCCGTTCGCCTCCACCGACGGCGCCCTCGACATCACCTACACCGACCCGGTCGCCGGGGTCTACAAGAAGCTGATCGTCAGCGACGACGCCCGCACCCTGCTGGGCGGCGTCCTGGTCGGCGACGCCGAGGCCTACCCCACGCTGCGGGCCTACGTCGGCGCGGCGCTGCCCGGCAGCCCCGAGCAGACCCTGTTCGGCGGTGTCGAGCCGGCCGGCGGCGACCTGCCGGGCGCCACCGTCATCTGCAGTTGCAACAACGTCACGGCCGACCACATCCGCTGCGCCGTCCGCGACGAGAGCCTCACCGACGTCGCGGGGGTGAAGGGCTGCACCAAGGCGGGCACCTCCTGCGGAAGCTGCGTCCCGCTGGTCAAGAAGCTGCTGGACGCCGAGCTCGTCGCGGCCGGCATCGAGGTCAGCAAGGCGCTCTGCGAGCACTTCGAGCACAGCAGGGCCGAGCTGTTCGACATCGTCCGGGTCACCGGCATCACGACGTTCACCCGGCTCATCACCGAGCACGGCCGGGGCCGCGGCTGCGACATCTGCAAGCCCGCGGTCGCCTCCATCCTCGCCAGCCTGGGCAACGGCCACATCCTGGAGGGCGAGCAGGCCACCCTCCAGGACACCAACGACCAGTTCCTGGCCAACATGCAGAAGAACGGCACCTACTCGGTGGTGCCCCGGGTCCCCGGCGGCGAGATCACCCCCGAGAAGCTGATCGTGATCGGCGAGGTGGCGCGCGACTTCGGCCTCTACACCAAGATCACCGGAGGTCAGCGGATCGACCTGTTCGGCGCCCGCGTCGACCAGCTCCCGGAGATCTGGCGGCGGCTGGTCGAGGCCGGGTTCGAGTCCGGGCACGCCTACGGCAAGGCGCTGCGCACCGTCAAGTCGTGCGTCGGCTCCACCTGGTGCCGGTTCGGCGTCCAGGACTCGGTCGGCATGGCGATCCGGCTGGAGCTGCGCTACCGGGGCCTGCGCGCCCCGCACAAGCTCAAGTCCGCGGTGTCGGGCTGCGCCCGCGAGTGCGCCGAGGCCCAGAGCAAGGACTTCGGCGTCATCGCCACCGAGAAGGGCTGGAACCTCTACCTCGCCGGCAACGGCGGGATGCGGCCCCGGCACGCCGACCTGTTCGCCCAGGACCTCAACGACGAGACCCTGCTCCGCTACATCGACCGGTTCCTGATGTTCTACATCCGGACCGCCGACCGGCTGCAGCGCACCGCGAGCTGGCTGGAGGCCCTCGAGGGCGGGATCGACTATCTCCGCGAGGTGATCGTCGAGGATTCGCTGGGCATCTGCGCCGAGCTGGACGCGGCGATGGACCGGCACGTGGCCGCCTACTCCGACGAGTGGCGCGACACCATCGAGGACCCCGAGAAGCTGCGCCGCTTCGTGTCCTTCGTCAACGCCCCCGGCGTTCCCGATCCCAGCATCGCGTTCGAACCCGAGCGCGACCAGATCAAGCCGGTACTCCTGGCCGGACCCGAGCTGGAGGTAGTGAGCCGATGACCGCCGACGTGCAGACCGGGCCCGCACACACCGCACCGTCGAGGACGGCGACGCGCTGGCACGACGTGTGCGGCCTCGACGACCTGATGCCCGAACGCGGCGCCTGCGCGCTGATCGAGGGCGTCCAGGTGGCGATCTTCCGGACCTTCGACGGCGAGCTGTTCGCGCTGTCGAACTACGACCCCTTCAGCGGGGCGTACGTGATCGCCCGGGGCATCCTGGGCACCCGCGGAGGCGTCCCCACGGTCGCGTCCCCCATGTTCAAGGACGTCTTCGACCTGCGGACGGGGCAGGCCCTCGACGACGCGGACGTCGCGCTGCGGAGCTTCGAGGTCCGCCTGACCCCGCAGGACCGGGTGGAGGTGGCGCTGTCGTGAACGCGCCGACCGCCCACGGGGGTGGGCTCGACCGGCCATGAACACCGACAGTGAGCCGCTGGCCGGGTTCGCCGTGGGCGTGACGGCGGCCCGGCGGCACGAGGAGCTCGCGGCGTTGCTCGAGCGGCGCGGAGCGCGGGTGGTGCACGCCCCCGCGATCCGTCTGGTCCCGCTCTCCGACGACGCCGAACTCCTGCACGCCACCAACACCTGCATCGGCGAGAGTTTCGACTACGCGGTGGTCACCACCGGCATCGGCTTCCGGGCCTGGCTGGAGACCGCCGACGGATGGGGGCTGCGCGACGACCTGATCGAACGGCTCCACAAGGTGCGGATCCTGGCCCGCGGACCGAAGGCGCGCGGCGCCATCCGGTCCGCCGGGCTCCAGGAGACCTGGTCGCCGGACTCCGAGAGCTGCGAGGAGGTCCTGCGCTACCTGCTGGCCAAGGACCTGGCGGGCACCCGGATCGCCGTCCAGTTGTACGGGGAGCCGCTGGCCGACTTCGTCGGTGCGCTGCGCCGGGCCGGGGCGGAGGTCATCGAGGTCCCCGTCTACCGCTGGTCGCGGACCGACGACTCCACCCCGCTGCGCCGCCTGGTCGGCCAGGCCGTCGCCGGAACGGTCGACGCGATCACCTTCACCAGCGCCCCCGCGGTCACCGCCACCCTCGCGGTGGCGGCCGAGGACGGCCTGGAGGAGGCGTTCATGGAGGCGCTGCGCACCCACGCGGTGGCCGCCTGCGTCGGCCCGGTCACCGCCCGACCGCTCACCGAGCGGGGGGTGCCCACCGTGCAGCCGGAACGCGCCAGAATCGGCGCGCTGGTCCGGGCCCTGGTCTCCGACCTGCCGCAACGGCGGGCCCGGCTGATCAGCGTCCGGGGGCACGCGCTGGAGCTGCGGGGGCACGCGGTCGTGCTCGACGGCCAGCTCCGGCCGATCGCGCCCGCGCCCATGGCCATCCTGCGGGCCCTGGCCCGCCGTCCCGGTCACGTGGTCTCCCGCGCCGAGCTGTGCACGGTGCTGCCCAGTCGGATGGTCGCCGGCGGGGCCTGGTCCCGCGACGGCCGCCCGCAGGCCGACGAGCACGCGGTCGAGATGGCGGTGGCGCGGCTGCGCCGCGGTCT
Source organism: Thermomonospora umbrina (assembly GCF_003386555.1). GTDB lineage: Bacteria > Actinomycetota > Actinomycetes > Streptosporangiales > Streptosporangiaceae > Thermomonospora > Thermomonospora umbrina. Next base: position 6,335,438 of record NZ_QTTT01000001.1, read on the forward strand.
CGGCCGCTCCGGCATCGTCGAGACCGTGGTCAAACGCGGCTACCGGCTGGCCTGCGACCCGCTCCGCGCCATGGAGGTGCCCCGATGACGATGAGCCGTCCGACCCTGCTCGCCGTGGCCCACGGCACCCACGACCCCGCCGGTCCGGCCACGGTGCGGGCCCTGCTCGACCGGGTCCGCGCCCTGCGCCCCGGGCTGCGGGTCGCCGAGGCGTACGCCGAGATCGCCGCGCCCTCGCTGGAGGAGGCCGCTCGAGAGATCGACGGCCCGGTCGTGGCGGTGCCGCTGCTGCTGGCCCGCGGCTACCACGCCCTGATCGACATCCCCGGCCGGGTGCACGAGGTCTGTGATCCCGGCACGGTCACGATGGCGCGGCCGCTGGGCCCGCACCCCCTGCTCGGCGACGCCCTGATCGACCGCCTGGCCGCCGAGTCCCGGGACCTCGCGTCGGTGGACGCGGTGGTGCTGGGCGCGGCGGGCTCGTCCGACCCCGCCGGGGTCGCCGACGTGCGGACGGCGGCGCGCATGCTGTCCCGGCGTCTGGGCCGCCCGGTCGCCCACGGGTTCGTGGCGGCGGGCGCCCCCGGCCTGCCGGAGGTCGTGGCGCGGGTGCGCGAGGCCGGGGCGAGCCGCGTCGCGGTGGCCGCCTACCTACTGGCCCCCGGGTTCTTCCACGGCCGGATGGCCGTGGCGGGCGCGGACATGGTGAGCCCCCCGATCGGCGCGCACGACGCCGTGGCGCGACTGATCCTGCGCCGGTACGACGAGGCGCGCGCCCGAACGGCCCGATCGGTCCGAGACACCCGGCCGACGGTCCTGGCGGGCAGCGTCGGCGGGCCCGGGGCGACGATGCGACCGGCGACCTGAGCCCCTTCACTCCGCTCGGCGCGACCTGACGGCCGCACCCCTACTCAAGGGGCGCGGTACGACGTCCGAGAACCCCCGCGCCCGCCGTTCCGGGCTCGGTGGTGACCGACCCGCCCATGTCCAGACGACACGGGGCCCGCGCCCAGCCGCCCGAAGTGCAAAAAGCGGGCCGTCCGCGCCCGAGCCGGCGCGCGGGGAGCGGGGTCCGCGCGGCAGCCGCCCGACGTGCAGGGAGCGGGCCGTTCGTTCCTGGGCCGGCGCGTGGGGACGAGGTTTCGTGCGGTAGCCGCCCGAAGTCCGGGGAACGGGCCGTCTATGCCCGGGCTACGGGGTCCGCGCGGCAGCCGCCCGAAGTGGAGGGAGCGGGCCGTCAGTGCCTGGGCCGGCCCGTGAGGACGCCGGGGGTCCGTGCGGGAGCCGCCCGAAGTAGAGGGAGCGGGCCGTGCATACCGGGGGCGGCGCGTGGGGACGGGGGTCCGTGCGACAGCATCCTGAAGTCCGGGGAGCCGGCCGTCCGTCCCCGGGCCGGCGCGCGGGGGTCCGTGCGGCAGCCGCCCGACGTGGAGAGAGCGGGCCGTTCGTTCCTGGGCCGGCGCGTGGGGACGGGGTCCGTGCGGGAGCCGCCCGAAGTCTGGGGAGCGGGCCGTCCGTGCCCGGGCCGGGTGTGGGATCGTCGGGGCTCACTCGGTCGGTGGGTCGACCGGCCCCTGGTCCGCGGCGGAGGCGAAGCGGCCGTCGTGGTGCGCGAGCGCCTTGAGCAGCAGTGACCGCAGGGTGTCCCGTTCCGGCTCGGTCAGACCGGCCAGCAGCGTGTCGTTCAGCCGCTCTCCCCGGACCCGGCGCTCTCGCAGCGCCCGCCGGCCCTCGTCGGTCAGATGCAACGAGTAGCGGCGTCGGTCCGCGGGGTCGCGACGCCGTTCCACCAGGGCGAGTCGTTCCAGCGTGTCGATGACACCCACCAGGTCGGCGGGGCCCACCCTCAGGCGCTCGCTGACCTGCCGCTGCGACATCGGGCCCTGGTCGGCCAGCCAGGCCAGCGTGACCACATGAGGCCTCCGCAGCTCCTCGGCGGGGTACAGCTCCTCAGAGGTGCGCCGCGCCAGCCTGAGGAACTCCGCCACCAGGTGGGTCGGCAGCCGCAGCACCGGGTCGGGCGGGACCGGCCCCTCGCACCACCGGTCGCGCACGGGCATCACCTCATCGATAAGGGCTTGACCGTGATTATAGGGATTCCATACCGTTTGGTAATCCCAACTGTTCTCGATGGGGAGGATGCGCCGATGGTCGCAGTGGAGCCCGCGGTCGCCGTCGCCGGGCTGGAGAAGCGGTTCGGTGACGTCCCCGCCGTGAAGGGCATCGAGTTCACGGTGGCGCCCGGTGAGATCTTCGGATTCCTGGGCCCGAACGGCGCCGGCAAGTCCACGACCATCAACATGCTCTGCACCCTGCTGCGACCCAGCGCGGGCACCGCGCGGGTGGCCGGTCACGACGTGGTGCGCGAGCGCGACGACGTGCGTCGCAACATCGGCCTGGTCTTCCAGGACCCCACCCTCGACGGTTACCTCAGCGGCGAGCAGAACCTGCGCTTCCACGCCGAGCTGTACGGGGTGCCGCGCTCGGCGGTCGCGCCGCGGATGCGCCAGGTGCTGGAGATGGTGGGCCTGTGGGAGCGGCGGTCCGACAAGGTCCTCACCTACTCCGGCGGCATGAAGCGCCGGCTCGAGATCGCCCGGGGCCTGCTGCACTCGCCGCGGGTGCTCTTCCTCGACGAGCCCACGGTGGGCCTGGATCCGCAGACCCGTTCGTCCATCTGGGACTACATCCGGGAGCTGCGGGCGGCCGAGGAGATCACGATCTTCATGACGACGCACTACATGCAGGAGGCGGACTGTCAACTGTGGCACGCTTAGCCGCATGGCGGAACCCTCCACCCCACCCGTTGAGTACGCCCGAGACTGCATCCTCTACCTGCGGAAGAGCAAGGGCACCGCAGGGATCTCCCGACAGCGCCGTGACTCCGAGGCGCTCGCGGCGCGGCTCCGGTGGCGCATCGTCGGTGAGTGCGTCGACACCGACGCGACCGCCTTCGTCAAGATCGGCAGCGACGTCTCGGCGCTCCGCACACGCCGGGACGACTATCAGCGGCTCCTGACCCTGCTGCGGACGGACCAGCGTGAAACGCCGCTCGGTGTGATGGCTTGGCACATCGACCGCGTCCTGAGGGACCCGCCCGAGGCCGAAGAATTCATCCGTGTGTGCGCCCCGGGCATGCACCCTGTGGAGACCGTCCGGTCCGGGAATTACGAGCTGTGGACGCCGACCGGGCGGAAACGTCTGCGCAACGACGTCGCGGACTCGACCTATGAGGTCGACCACCTCATCGAGCGCCTGGAATCGGACCGTGACGAGAAGTCACGTCAGGGCCGCTGGCATGGTGGTCCGGTGCCGTTCGGGTGGAAACTGCAGCGGCTGTCGCTGGACGACGACGAGAAGTCACTCGTGCTCGATCCGGTGCCGGCGGAGGCCATCCGATGGGCGCACATGGAGGTGCTGCGCGGCCTGAAGAACAACGAGACGTCCTTGGGCGAGATCGCGCGGGAATGGGACCGGCGCGGGCTGCGGCGTCGTAAAGGAGGCCGGTTCGTCGGGGGCGAGGTCCGCAGGATCCTGCTGAGGTCCCGCAACGCCGGGCTGGTGACCCGCCACGGCGACGTCATCGAGACGGAGCTGGAGGGAGGGGTCGCGGACTGGCCGCCGATCGTGGAGGAGAGGGTATGGCGTGCAGTGGCAGAGATCCTGCTGGAGCCGGGGCGGGGCCCGTCCAACAGCCGCAAACGTAAGTGGCTGGGCTCGAACCTCTACGTGTGCGGTGTGTGCGGAACGACGATGCGGACCGGGATGGGGTCGGGAGGAACGGCCGAACATCGCAGGGCTGTGGTGACGTACCGATGTCGTTCCGGTGGGAAGGGACACGCCGCGCGGAACGCCGCAATGCTGGACGAGTACGTGACGGCCCTGCTCAAGTCGCGCCTGGCGAGACCGGATCTAATGCAACTCTTGGCGGCCGAACAGCCGGAGGACGTGGAGGACATCGAGACTCGGCTGGCGGTGGAGAAATCCGAGCTCCTGACGTGGCGGCGCCTCGCCCGGGAGCGGAAGGTCTCGGTGCTCGCCTTCGCGGAGAACGAGACGGCATGTTTGGCGCGGATTGAAACCATCAAAGCGGAACTGGTCGCCGCGGTTCGGACGCCGCTGATGGTCGAACTGCTGGACGTCGAGGACGTCGGCGCGGAGTGGGATGGTCAGACGTTGGCTTGGCGGCGCCTGGTGCTGCAGCGGTTGGTGACGATCCATGTGCATCCCGCCCGCCGCGGCCGGCCCCCGATGTGGCGACCGGGAGAGTCGTACTTCAACCCCGAAGGCATCGAACCCGAGTGGCATGTCGGAGGGCGTACCTCGTCGGCTCAGACGGGGTCCTCAGGGGCGCGGGCCACTGGCGACGGTTCGGGTGAGGGTTCCTCGGGGGGGTGATCCGCTGGTGGTTCCGACACGTCACCGTCGGATCCTCCGCCGGCGTCGTCCGTCGAATCGGCGGATGGGCGGGGCTCGGCCGAGGCGGTCGGCGCCGGTGACGGCGGTCCCGCATAGGTACTGGGGCTGGGTTCCGCCGTCGGGTCAGGAGCCGGTGACTCCGGTGCGGGCGTGGGCGAGGGCAGCGCTGACGGCGTGACCTCTGGTGTGGGGGTGGGGGTGGGGATGGGCTCCGGGCCGGAAGTGGAGTCAGGGGGTACGGGCGTGGGGGATGGTGCGATGGGTGGTCGGTCCGGCCGGTGGCCGTGACCGCCGTCCCGTTCGCGGTCTGGCCGAGGCCCGGGGGGCTGAGATGGGGGTGCGGCGGGCGGCTCGGTGTGCGATCCAGGCGCGGAGGGCGCCACTGCGGCGGGTTCCGCGGCAGGTTGCGGTTGCAACTGACCGGAGGTGCCAGCGCCGACTCCGAGGGCGATGACCGCTGCGGTGGACACGGACGCGATGCCGTTGGCGGTGTGGCCGCCGAGGGCGGCGAGGCGGCCGGCGGCCTCACCGAAACGGGTCGTGGCGTCACCGAAGAAGCCGATCGCCGGGGCTGCCCCGGCGGGTCCGCGGTATGCGGTCCAGCGGCGGCGTTGCGGGGCGGAGCGGAGTGTGATGGGGCCGCCGTCGGGAGCGATCCGTTCCATGCGCTGGATCGGGGCGGGGAGGGAGCCGATGGCGTGCGCGGCGTGGGCGCGGTCGGCGGCGGTGTACGCCTTGACGCATGCATGCCACAGGTCGGGGACCTCAGAGGACGTGACCCGCTCGTACCCGTCCGCGAAGGTGACGGTGACGACCGTGTTCTGGATCGTGATGTTCACGTCCGTCCAGCCGCCGGACATGAGCGCCTGGACGAACACGCCTGAGACGTTGGTGAGTCTTGCGTCCAGGCCCTGCATGTAGGCGGTCATGTTCTCGTCGTCGCGCGCTGCGGCCTGTTCGTGATGCTGGTCCGCGTGCCGCCTGTGGGCGGGTGTGACGCCGGTGATGTCGTGGACGATGCCGCCGTTGTTGGCCTGGGTTCGGGCCGTTGGGTCGGTGGGAACGCGGTCACCGTTTCTGGGCATGCAGGCAACACTCCGTCGTGATCCGCGCGCGGACGTTGCACCCCGGGAAGCCCTGGGATCTATGACAACTCTCGGCGGGCGTTTTGTCAGCCATCGACCGGTGGTGTAACCGTAACGTTACATCGGCGACGCCTGGGGCGTGAGGTACCTACCGCCGTGCGGTGAGGTTTGGAGGAAACCTGCGGGTCAGCTCGCGGCCCAGGTTTCATCGTCGCCGGCCGCCGTGGATCGCCGTACCGGGTTCGCGCGCCTGTCGAGGAAGTGCCCGACGGTGACGGCCAGGAGCTGTCGTTCGGCGACGGTCAGACCTTCGATGTGCCAAACCTGCATGACGGGTTGCGGGAGACCTTCCCACAGCACGTCGTCGGGAAGGTCGTCCGGCGGTTGTCGCCACGAGGGCTGGGGTGTGTCGTTCGCGCGCTTGGATGCGCTGCCGGGAAGTTCCGTCGTCGACGGGTCCTCGAGGGCCTGTCGGATGGCGTCGGGTGTCACCTGGTAGGCGTTGGCGATGGCGTTGAGGGTGGTGTCGCGGAACCCGCGTCGCGCGGCGCGTTCGATGTCGTAGATCAGCCGGGAGTTCAGACCGGTTTCCGCGGCGAACTTCTCACGGCTGCGGAAGCTGGGGTCGATCTGGGTGCGGCGGGCGACGAGGAGGTGTCCCAGTCGTTCCCATGCCGCGTCGGGGTAGTTGGTGCGGTCTCCGCGTTTCTCCACCTCTGGAGAATGATGGAGAAGTGGATGTGGCGTCAAGTCGGGTGCCTGGGGTGCGCTGACCTGCGTCGATCTTTCACGGCGGGTCTAAGTTACTTCTCGGTATCTCCATAGAATCTCATTCTATCTCCGGAGAGTTCGCTGTAAGGGCTAGACAGCGCTCGGAGATTCTCCGAGAATCTCCGTATGCCTCCGATCCCCACCGTCCGGCCGAACGGCCCGGCGATCCGGACCTTCCGCAGCCTTCGAGGGCTCACCGCGCTCGAGTTGTCGGAGAAATCCGGAGTGGCCCCGTCGGCGATCTCCTACTACGAGCGTGGGCTCAAGCAGTGCAGCACGGACATCCTCCGGAAGCTCGCCGACGGTCTTGACGTTCCCCCGCAGGCCATCTGCATGGACGACCTCCCCGACCAGGTCGCAACGCTGCGGAAGTCGGCGTGATGAGTGCGCCGAGCAGCCGCCCTGAATGGTGGCGGCCAGGTATGACGTCGGCCGAGATGCGCATCTGGGAGGCCGCCGAGCGCGAGGCCGCCCGGGCCCCGGAGATTCAGCCGGGCTCGGACCTCGCCCTGGATTTACAGCGCCTGTTCGCGGACTTCCCTGAGCGGGTGCGGGAACGCCGCGCCCACCTCGACGAGTCCCGACCGAACGCCGCGTAATACGGGCGCCCTCCCGGATGCAGCCGGTCGGGCGCCCTCGAACCCACAACCACACACAAGAGGAAGGAGTGGGTCCGTGATCCGAATGTACGACAAGCCCCCATGCCGAGCCGAGCGATCCGGGGTGTCGACGGACTTGACAGTGAGCGAGGAGCACGCCCTGGTGGCGTGGCTCCGGAAGAACGCCCCGGTTGCCTTCGCGGTGGCGATGGACCACATCGTCGCGGTTCGTCGGGCCGATGATCTCGCGTTCGCGGGTGCTGTGGCCGCCTCACATGGGACGCCGGGCCCGGAGCAGACGGTGAGCGAGCAGCAGGGAGACGACCGATGAGCGAGCCGTTCACCGACGAGCAGATGCACCGCGACCCTGCGGATGCGCCGCTGGCCCTGCCCCGGAAGGCGGTTGAGGTCATGGCCGCGTGGAAGAGGGAGCCCACCCGTAGGTGGGCGGCGGCGCTGACCGCGCTGGTCGGCGATGAGGTTGAGATCACCGCCGCCGACGGCTGCACCTATTCGGGTGTGCTGTCGCTGGACGGGGAGCAGGTGGTCCTGACCGACGACGGTCGAGACGCCGCGCCGGCCGGCCTGCACGTCGGTGAAGTCCGCCACGTCCGCGTACTGGGCGGATCGGTGGGGGCGGGGCCCGGGAGCGTGGGTGGACCGTGCGAGTGCACCTGCCACCAGGACGGGGGCCGGTCCGATGCCTGAGGTCGTGTACCGCAGCACCCACCCCGACGTGCTGGCCCACTGGGACCGCGCCGGCTCCGCCGACGCTCAGACCGCGTGGCGTGCCCGCGTGGACCAGGTCATCGCGGACCTCGGATTCCCGGGACGCCGGTTCGCCACGTCGGATGGCTTGCGGGGTGTGAAGGTCACCGGGGTCGAGCACCCGAAGGACGAACCGGTCCCCGCCGGGTGGCGCCGTGACGGTTCCTTGCCCGGGGCGATCACCCCGGACCGCCGCAGGCGGCTCGGCAAGGAGGTCGCCGAGCGGCTGGACGGACTCGCCGCACCGAACCCGCGCCGCGATCTGCCGGGCGGCATGCCGGACGTGGCGTTCTCATCCCTGCGGCTCATGCGGCCCGGGGTCGCCCGACTCGGTGACGCGGTGGTCGTGACGTGGTCGGCGGAGATCGATTCAGGCGACGCCGAACACATCGACCCGGCCGTGTGGGAGCGGATCCGGCTCAGCGAGTACTACGCCGCCGTCGAGGCCGAGCAGGACGGGGGTCAGCCGTGAAGGCGCTGACCATCCGCCAGCCGTGGGCGTGGGCGATCGTCCACGGCGGCAAGACGATCGAGAACCGCACTTGGCAGACCTTCTACAGGGGTCCGCTGGCCATCCACGCCGGCACCGGCGTGGGGAACCGGTGGGAGTTCGAGTCTGCACTGGAGAGCGTGGCGGGCCGCTGCGGCCTGCCCCCACAGGCCGTGGCGCACCTCTCACGGGTGCGCGGGTCGGTGATCGCCATCGCTGAGCTGGCCGACGTGTGCGCGGACTGCCTGTACTCGGCACATACGGCACCACTGCGGTGCGAGTGCGGGACGTGGGCGGTCAACGGTCAGCGCCACCTCAGGCTGACCGAGGTCCGAGCGCTGCCAGAGCCGGTTCCGGCGCGCGGTGCGCTGGGTCTGTGGTCGTTGCCGCCGGATGTCGCCGCCGCTGTCCGCACCCAGGTGGACGGGGGCCGGTCATGACCCCGGCCGAGATGGAGGCGCTCCGGGAGGAGCACGCCCGGTTGCTCGTCGAGCGGGTCAAGGCCACGGAGCTGGTCGCCGACGGCTGGAACCGTCTGCACCCGGTCGGCACCCCGGTCACCTACTGGCCCGGCCGGCGCAAGGGCCCTGGCCGCCGGTCCCGTACCCGCTCGAAGGCGTGGGTGCTGGAAGGCCACACCGCCGTCGTGTCCGTCGAGGGCCACGCAGCATGCGTCGCCCTGACCCACGTGCAGGTCATCAGGGACGGGGGCGCGTCATGACGGAGCAGATGCCCGCCACCGAACTGCGGGCCGCCGCCGCGAAGCTGCGCGAGACGGTGGCGATCCTGCGCGCGGAGGCCAAGCCACCGCAGAACCCGCTGATGTGGTTCGTGTCCGACCTCCTCGTTGCGGGGAACGTCATCGCCGCGACCGAGGACACCACGGCGCACACGCTGACGCACGGCGAGGCCACCTGGATCACCTCGATGCCGCCTGCGCTGGCCGAGCCGCTGGCCGCCGTGCTGGACGACGCCGCCGAGATGTACGAGGGGACCCTCGCCCGGGTCTCCTGCGAGGAGATCCGGCGGCGGGTCGAGCCGAACGCGCTCGCCCTGGTCGTGTACGAGCTGTCCGTGGCCCGGGTCATCAACGGGGACGGAGGCCCGCAGTGAGCGGTGATTCCTCCCCACCATTCCCGCGGGCCGCCATCTGGGCCGGCCTGGCCGAGCGACTGCTCGAGCAGGCACTCCAGGATGCGCGCGACGGTGCCGACGCGATCGCCCCGGCAGAAGCTGCGGTTGCCGCGCTTTGGGCACAGGCAGGCGACATTCCCGAAGACGAGGCCGGCGACTTGTCGCGCGACCTGGCGGGCATGCTCGACGGCTTCGTCGAGGTGTCCTGCTCCTGCCCACCGGACCTTGTCGCGCGGGGCGGATACAGGAGCACCTGCCTCGGACATCGGGGTGATGGCCGTGGGTGAGTCCTCCCTCCCGGTCCCCGGGGCTGTCGGCCCCGGGGCCGCACGGCCCGCAGACATCGCGGTCGCACACGGGTACACGATGCACGACATCGACGGCCTCGTCCGATACGCGGTCCACCGCCGCGTCCGGGTCGGAAGGGCGGGTACCCGATGAGCCCGGCCGCCGACCAGTTGCGCGACTGGCTCCTCATGGTCGTCCCCCTGCGCATGGCCGAACTCCGCAACCGGACCCCTGACCAACTGATGGCGGTCGGCCGCGCCCAGGTCGACGCCCTCGGCAGCCGAGGCGACGTGCTCCAGTACGGCGGACGCGGTGCCGGAGACGCCGCCGCCGCCATGGCGACCGGCCTGGCGGCTCTCGCCCTCACCGCCGAGGGAGGGGTGACGTTCTCCGGGCTGCACTGGTGCGGCGCCCCGCACACCGAGTGCCCGTCCCGCACGCCGGTGTGGAGGTGGCTCGGTGTGTACGAGCTCCCCGTACCCGCCGTGCCCGTACCGGCCCGTCCGGTCGAGGACGTGCCCCTGCCCGACCTTGACGCGCTCCGCGTCCGCCTTGAGGAGGTGGCCCGTGATGGCCGCTGAGACGGGGGCCGCACGGCCCACGCCCGAATGCCTGAACGCTCTGTGCCGCATGGCCGCCTCCATCTACGAGCGGCTCGGCGACAACTGGCAGATCGTCTACGACCCCGAGTACGACGACGAGGTCTCGGTCCGCACCGAGGGCAGCACCGCCAACTCGTTCAGCGAGGTGTTCTCCACGTATCAGGTGGACGCGGAGGACCCGCTGGAGGTCGCCGGGTTGCTGATGTCGGCGCCCGCGCTGATGGCCGAGGTGGACGCCCTGCGCTCGGGCCTGACCGCACTGCTCGCCGAGTGGGAGCAGCACCTCGCCTGGAAGCCCGACGGCGCGTCCGCGTTCGACCCCGTCGAGCAGCGCAAGGCGGCCGTCTACGCCGACCACATCACCCAGGTCCGGAGCCTGCTGAACGGAGCCGACCATGGCTGACATCCCCACCCCCGTCGAGCCGATCACCGGCCCCGACCTCCTCGCCCTGCGCGCCGCGATCGCCCGCGCCAACGATCCCACCCTCAACTACAAGGGCGTTCGGGGAGACCGGTCGCTCGTCCTGCGGCAGACGCCCGCGCTGCTGGCACTGGTGGATGCCCTGCGCGCCGAACTGGCCGTCCATCGCGGCACGGTGAGCGCCGTCAAGGTGACCGCCCGGCACGGCGACATGTCCGAGGACACGCGCCGCGAACTCCATGCCCTGCTGGAGGACCACGATGACTGACGTCCCCACCCCCGACGAGATCCGCGCCCGACTTCACCGCGACATCGAGGCTGAGATTCGCCTCACGTGGGCCACGGCCAGCCGGCCGGCCCGTGGCATGTTGGAAGCCGTCGTGTGCGCGGCGCAGCGGATCGTGGACGAGATCACCGTCCAGCGGGACCTTGCCCAGGCCGAGCGGGACCGGCTCGCCGAGCAACTCGCCGAGATGACGGCCCTGCGCGACAACGCCAACCTCGATGTGAGCCGACTGTACGTCGAGGTCGAGCGGGTGCGTGCCTTGGCGGAGGACGGTCCGGACCTGATCCCGTCCCGCGAGATCCTCGCCGCCCTACGCGAGCAGCCGACCGACCGCCACGCGAACCGGGTGGAGGCCGAAGCCGGCGCCCTTCGGGAGCGACTGGCGGCCTCCGAGGCGCATGTGGCCGCCGTCCGTGCAGTGCACCGGCCCATCTCCGTGACCCGCGTGCGCTCCTGCGACACCCACGGATCCGCCACCGTGTGCTCCGGCTGCCAGCAGTATGAGGCGCTGACCTGCGCAGCCCTCGGCTGCTTCGTGTGGCCGTGCGCCACCATCACCGCCCTGGACGGCCCGGCGGGAGGTGAGGGCCGGTGACCGCCACGCGCTTGCCCTGCGGCAACCGGACAGCCCGGGGCAGGCGCTGCCTCAACGCCGCCACCGTCCGAGTGACCGCCGGATGCCTTCATGAGCACGTCGGCACCGGGGAGGTCTGCGAGGACTGCGCGGGCCTGTTGACCCCCGGGAACCTGCACTGTTCCCCGTGCTACCAGGCCGACTCCCACCTGTGCATCGTCCTCGGCAGCGCAGAGCCACTCGCCACGGCGGCAGGTGAGGGCAGGTGACCTACCTCGACCGCCTCGCCGAGATCACCACGAACCTTCAGCGGCACATCGAGGACCGCGCCGCCGAACTCGCGGCCCCCCTTATCGCCGCAGCCGAGCAGGAGGCGCGCGACCGCATCGCGGCCGTAGAGCGAGACCTGGCGTGCAGCAAGCAGCGCTCCGGCGACCTGCTTAACGAACTCCGCAAGCGGGCCGCAGTTCAGGAGCGGAAGCGGGACCAACTCGCTGCGCAGGTCGACCGCGTCAAGGGACTGCTCGTGGGAGCCGAACCCGACGACGTCGGCCCGGTTCGCGCCATCCGCATCGCCCTGAACGGGGGTGCCCCCGATGGTGCGTGACCTCGACCGCCCCCGCCCGTGGGACACCGCCCGATTCCTCGGGCTCGTCCTCGCAGAACTGATCCGTGACCTTCTTCGCCCCAGGCGCCACGACGACGAGCCGGGAGACGGCCGATGAGCGACAACAGCAAGATCGAGTGGACCGATCACACGTTCAACCCCTGGTGGGGCTGCTCCCGGGTGTCGCCCGCCTGCCGGTCCTGCTACGCGGACGCCCAAGCCCAGCGGTACGGGCACCAGGTGTGGCGCCGCAAGGGCCCGCGCCAGATGCTGTCGGACGCCAACTGGGCCAAGCCCCACCGGTGGAACCGCGCCGCCGAGGCGGCAGGAAAGCCCGCGAAGGTGTTCTGCGCCTCGATGGCCGACGTGTTCGAGGACCACGCCGACGTCGCCGAGGCCCGCGAGCGACTGTGGCAGGTCATCGAGGACACCCCTTGGCTGCGGTGGCAGCTACTCACCAAGCGGCCCGAGAACGTCGCAGCCATGGCCCCGTGGGGCACCTCGTGGCCCGGCCATGTGTGGCTCGGTACGAGCGTGGAGAACCAGCGGTTCGCCGAGCAACGCATCCTCACCCTGTTGCGGATCCCGGCGCCCGTGCTGTTCCTGTCGTGCGAGCCGCTGCTGGGGCCGGTCGATCTGCGCAACCTCCGCGCGGGCAACGGGGCGCTGATCGACTGCCTGGCCGGTGACGTGAAGACCAGCGACGGCCGGGAGGTGTACGCGGCCTGCCCGAACTCGGTGTCGTGGGTGATCGCCGGAGGCGAGAGCGGCCCCAAGTCCCGCGAGACGAACATCGAGTGGGTCAGGGACCTCGTCCGCCAATGCGAGGACACCAGCGCCGCCGCGTTCGTCAAGCAGCTCGGCACCGCCTACGCCCGAGACGTCTTCGTCGGCGGCCGGTCCGTGTACGCCCAGGGAGATCGCAAGGCCGGCGACCCGACGTTCTGGCCCGAGCCGTTCCCCCGCCGGTTCCCGGGCGGTGAGTCCCGGTGACCCCGTACCTCATCGCTACCGCCGCGATCACCGTGGCCATCATCTGGGCGCTGGTCGTCATCGCCGTCTGCGCCGTCATCATCTCCGCCCGACCCCGCCCCATCCCACCCGCGCTGGAACAGGACCTGGTCGACGACGAGTTCGACCGGATCACCGCAGATTGGAGCGGACGGTGACCGGCCGGGCGCTTCCCCTTCGGCACGGCATCACGTTGGAAGAAGTCGATCGACTCGCGCGCACCGCCGTGGCCCGCGCCCGCCGTGACGGTTGGGCGGGCTCGGACGATTATGACGGCCAGTTCGCCGTCGCCTGGGACGCCGTCGCCTCTGCCGTCTACACCGCCGAGGAACCACCCTCCGGAGGTCGCCTCGTCTATCTCGCCCAGGAGGCGGTCGGCCGGGACCACGACCAATACCGGCGTCACCACGGCGCCCGCGACAACGCCCGCGCATTCGGCGCGTACTGGCTGGGCTCGGCCGGGCCGACGCCGAGCCCGGAGCGGTCGGTGGTCGAGCGGGCGGCGCTCGCGCAGATCTGGCCGCGCCTGGCGCCGTACCAGCAGCGTGCGCTGACCGCACTGGCGACGTTCGGGGACTACCAGCGGGCCGCAGACGCGCTCGGCCTCGCCCCCAAGACGTTCACCACGGCCATCTCCCAGGCGCGTCGGGAGTTCCTAAGGCTCTGGCACGAGGGCGAGACGCCGTCCCGTCCATGGGGTACCGACCGACGTCAGGGCTCCGGCCGTGATCCGGTGACCCGTCGGGTGAAGAACCGCAAGGGCCTGCGCCGGACCGAGCCCGTCCACGGCAAACCCAGCACCTACCGCAACCACCGGTGCCGCTGCGACCCGTGCCGGGAGGCGGCCCGTGTCGAGCAGCGGGAGTACAAGGCCAGGAAGAAGGCCGCCGCATGATCACGCCACGCTCCCCGATCCCGGACACGGTGCCGCTGCCCGACCGCATCGTCCTGCCCGGTGACACCCCGCCCGAGCCCGAGCCGGCCCCGTCCGTTGCGGCCACGCTCGGCGAGACCCCGGCGACGATCGACACGGTCCGTCTGTCCGAGGCCGCCAAGGGCCAATTGGTCAAGCTGAAGCGGGTCACCGGCATCAAGAACTGGAACACCCTGTGCCGGTGGGCGCTGTGCGTCGCCCTCACCGACCCCAGCCGTCAACCGGGTCCTCAACGGCCGGCAGAACCCCAGCCACGAGTTCATCGCGTCCCTGGTGCGCGCATTCAAGGGCGCCAGCTTCGACGACCTGTGGCTCATCGAAATCCCCGCCGACGAGAGCGAGGCGGCTTGAACACGCCCCGCCAGGCGCGCCCCGCCGTGACAATCCCTGATCGCGCCAGCCTGTCTCTCTACCCCGACTCGATGGGCGGCTGGCCGCCCTGCGTCCGCTGCTTCCGCGCCGATACGGCGTTGGACAGCACCACCGACACGTGCGGCCGATGCCACACCGCCCACGCAGCCGGTCGCCCCGTCAACCTGCCGGCCGGGGATGAACTGATCGGCACGTGGAAGCGGATCGCCCGCGACCACATCAACGGCTGGATCAATGACGAGCTCGTGGCGTCCGCGCTGGCGACGTTGGCCCCCCACCTGTCCATGCCGTCCGCGCAGGAGGCGTTCACCGAGTACGAGGTGGCGCTCATGTGGCAGCAGCGAGTCGAGTCTCCCGATTTCGCCCCGGACCCGGACGAGCGGCACGATGACCGGCCGACCGAGCGGGCGGGTGTCCGTGTGGCGGAAGCCCTCAAGGTGCTGATCGGTGCCAGCGTCCCGGTCGTGGACGAGTCGGAGTACCGCATCGCTGGCCCGTTGGCGTCCTGGAGCAACGAGCCCGACGTGGCCCCCGTCCACCCCGCGTCGATGAGCGAGGACACGCGCGCCCCCACAACACGGCCGGCCGTGTTCCTTCCCCAATGCCCGGACGGAGCGCCGTTCTGATGCAGCAGCCGATCACCGGACTCGAAACCGGACCCGACCCCGAGACGCTCGTCCGCGACGCGGACATCGTGGTCGTCAACTCGATGACGCTCGCCGACTACATCGCGATGCTCGGCGCCGGCGTCGAGGACGGCCTCATCGACCGCCATGAGGCGGCCCGGCTCCTCCAGGAGTACGCCGATGGTCGCCTAACCCTGCGGGGTGCCTACTGGGAGCTGGACGACCACAGTGCCCGCAGTGTCGAGCTCCGGCAGACCCTCGCCGACGCCGCTCGCACCCTCGACGTGTTCGACGCCCTTCAGCGGGCGGAGACCGAGCAGGACCGAGAGGCGGCGTTGACCGCGTTCGAGGCGATCAACGACCGGCGACGCGCCTGTGCCCGCGAGGCCGCGCTACGGCTCATCAGCCGCCCTGTCCGGCGTGATGACCGATGACCGACCTGAACGGCACGACCAAGCCCTTGGCCGACAACCCCCTGACCTCTGCTCACGAAGCCGCCACCGGAGGTGTCGTTCGGTGAAGACCCGCAAGCCCACCGGCGCTGTTCCCTGGCCCCTCATCCTCATCGAGGGCGGGGAGAAGAGCGGCAAGACCTGGGCCGCCGTCGTGCTGTCCGCCTCGGAGAAGGTCGGCCAGAACTACTGGATCGACCTCGGGGAAGGGTCGGCCGACGAGTACGGCGCTGTGCCCGGCGCCGACTACCTCATCGTTGAACACGACGGGTCCTACATCGCGATCCTGGAGGCCGTCGCCGAGATCCACAGCCTCGCGCAGAAGGCCTTGGACGCCGGCGAGAAGCCGGTCGTCCTGGTCATCGACTCGATGACGACCGAGTGGGACTGGTTGAAGGACTGGGCCACCGAACGCGCGAAGGGCTCCCGCAGCAACAAAGCGAAGCTGGCACGCGATCCGCACGCCGAGATCAAGGTCTCCACGAACTATTGGAACGACGCCAATGACCGGCACCGGCGTCTGATGAGGCTGCTGATGACGTTCCCCGGCATCGTCGTCATGACCGCCCGGGGTAAGGAAGTCGCGGTCATCGGCGACAACGGGCAGCCCGTCGAGGGGCAGAAGGACTACCGCGTCGAGGCGCACAAGACGCTTGCGTTCGACGCGTCCTGTTGGGTCCGCATGTACCGGCACAAGCCCGCCATCGTGGTCGGGGCCAGGTCTGTGCACACGGGCATCCGGCCGGGCCGCGACGAGCCGCAGCCGCTCTCGGACGACTGGACGCTGGAGTGGCTGATCTTCGACGCCCTCAAGTGCGACCCGGCCAAGGCGCACACCCGTGACCTGGTCGACGCCAAGCCGGAGCGGACCCCGGAACAGATCCGGGGGGAGGCGCTGCTTCCGGTGACGGGGTTCGACCGGCTGGGTGAGTTGTACCAGGAGGCGCAGCGGCTCGGCTACGAGTCGGTCATCGTCCCCGACGAGCGCGATCAGGAGGTTCTACTCCTCGACCTGATCCGCCGGCTCGGGGAGGCCCGCCGGGCGGTGTCCCCGGCGACCGGACACCAGCACGCCACGCTGCGGTCTCTGTGGAAGGCCGCCGGGGACTTCGAGGACAGGGACGCCCGGCTGCGGTTCACCTCGGAGATCGTCGGCCGGCTGATCACCGAGTCCACGGAGCTGACCTACGCGGAGGCCGAGAAGGTGTGCGCCCGGGTGAGCTTGTACATCCGGCAGAACACACCGCCTGCTGGTGAGGCCCGGCCCGAAGGCGCGGGTGCGGCGGCATGAGGGAGTCGAACGAGCCAGCGGAGAGTTTCGATCCGATCGACGCGGACGCGGACATGTCGCCCGCCGAGGTGGACCGCTGGTTGAAGCGCCTGTTCAACGAACTCGCGTTCGCGCGCATCGCGCTCCGTCGCGCCCGGTACGCCGAAGTCCAGGCCTACAAGGCGTACATGGAGGTGCGGCACCCTGTCCTGTTGGACCCGGAATGCCCGCAGCCGTCGCGGAGCACGGGCGTCACGGTTGTGGGCCGCGAAGAGTGGATCAACGCCCGGGTGCCGGAGAAGTACTGGGACCACCAGGCGAAGAAGATCGTGCGGGAGTCCGCAGAGGACTACTCCCGGCAGATCCGCGACCAGGTCAAGTGCATCCAGTCGATCGGCGCGAACGCCCGCCAGGCGTACGACCTTTCGGGGAGGGCGGGATGAACCTCGCCGATCACAGCCTGAGGGTCGCCACGTTGAAGGCGATCTCCGACTTCGTCGCAAAGGAGTACGCCGCCGCGCGGAAGGAAGCGGAGGCGGTGTACCGGGAGAACGGGATCCGGTCTCTGACGGTGTCGCTGCCGGACGGCCAGCAGGTCGCGTCGATCACCGTGACACAGCCGAACCCGTCGGTGAAGGTCGACGAGGACGCGCTGTTGGCCTGGGTGGAGGAACACTGCGGAACCGAGGTCGAGACGGTCCTCGACCCGGCGGCGACCACGGACGAGGAACTCGTCAAGTACTGCTTGGCGAACGACCGTGACGATCTGGTGGTACGGCGGGTCCGCCGAGTGTGGCGTGAAGAGCTGGTGAAGCAGGCGACGGGCTCCGAAGGCTGGGTCGCGGACCAGGTGACGGGGGAGTCCGCGAAGGTCGCGGAGGTGACCCCGGTCCGCCCGTCGGGGGCGTTCTCGCTGTCCGACCCCCGTAAGGAGGGTGCGGCGTTCATCGTCGCCGCTGTCCGTCGCGGTGACCTCGCCGAGGTGACCCGGCTGGCGCTGCCCACCACCGACGAAACGGGTGCGTCATGAGCACCCCGGCGACGGCCCAGGCGAAGGCCACTCGCCACCAGCGAACTCCTGTCCTCGTGGGAGCCGTGAATGACCCTGTGGATCTCCTCGAACAGGACCAGGTCTGGTGCGACCGAGAAGGCGCGGAGCACCGCATCTCCGACATGGAGCCCCGCTACTGCCGCAACGTGGTCCGCTTCCTGCTCAGGCAGGCGGAGGCGATCGTCATTTCCGCCGGGCTCGATATGGCCAATGTCCGGATGCCCGACGTGGACACCGAGGCGTACTGGTCGGTGGAGCGCGGCATGCAGACCGAGATGGCGGAGATGACCAACGACCCGGTCGCCTGGCTCCTGTCGACGCCGCTGCTCACCGCCCTGATCGCACGTGGGGGGCGGCCATGAGCGGCCAGCACTACCTCATCGTCCACCAGGCGACCGCCGACGGGATGGACGTCGAGCATCCGCCGACCTGCCCGACCACCACCGTGTACGGCGGATTGGCCACGGTCCACACGTGCCACGTCGGTAGCCTCCAGGCCGACCCGGGCTTGGACCTGTTCTTCCATCTTGAGGATCCGCATCCGCACGCCGAACACTCGGCGAAGGTGACGCCCGGTCGGTATCCGATCGAGGCGTGGCAGGACCGGATCGAGTACCCGGGCGGCTTGGAATTCCGTGGCGGGTTGTGCCTGGCCACCGGCGGTGCGGCGTGAAGCGTTCACCGATGCCTCCCCGGACAACGCGCATGAAGCGCGGCGCGCCGCTCAAGTCCGGCGCCCGGCGACTGAGCCGCAGCAAGGTTCTGAACCCGCGCCCGGACATCAGCGAGCAACGCGCGGAGGCGTACGAGCGTGCCGGCGGCAAGTGCGACCTGTGCGGGCAGCCGCTCTCATGGGCGCGGTTCGAATGCCACCATCGCAAGAAGCGGTCCCAGGGCGGCGACGACTCCCTCTCCAACCTCATCGCCCTCCACCCGGCCTGCCATCACGACAAGGTCCACGGCCGCCCGAAGTGGGCTTACGAGCACGGGTTCATGGTCCGCCGCGACGGTGACCCGGCCAAGACGGCGGTGTTCAGGCACGGCACCCGCTGGCAGATCCCGGGTGACGAGCAGTGGCACGGCGCCGCCGCCCCTGAGAGCGAGCGCACGTCATGAGTCGGCACCTGGGGCGCATGGCGCGGTTCGACACCGAGACCGCCCTCCGGCGTGCCCTCCATGGCTACGCGGCGGGCATCCACCCCGCCGGCGGGCTGGAGCGCATCCGTTCGGCGACCATCCCACCCCCATCACCTCGGCCAAAGGAGGCCGCCGCCATGCCCAGTGATGACTCCCTCCCCGTCCAGGTCCACCCTGCCGGGCTGCTGCCCGGCGACATCCTGCTGGCAGACCCGGACCACCCCGACCAAGCGGTGCGATGGGCGGTCGGCCCCGTCATCCGCGAGGAGCGTGGCGGGCTCCGCTACACGATCGCCGAGTACACGACCCCCGATGGCGCCGAGGGCCGGCACGTGTTCGAGGACCGCGACCAGTGGCTGACGGTCGAGGTTCGCCGGGTCCCGGGGGCGGCGGCGTGACCCGGCTCCGCGGCACCCACCGCCGCAACGGCAGCACCACCACGGGCGAGCAGCCCACCGCCCCCGAACCCGAAGAAGAGGCGCCCGTGACCACCGAAGTCCGCACCGACGAATCCCTTGACCAGACGTGGCAGCTCCGGACCGATGCTCTGCAGGCCGCCGACGAGTTCGGAGCCCAGGCCATGGTCGCCGAGGCCCAGCAGCAGAGCCACGCGGATGCCCTGCAGCGCCGTGAGCGGGCCGCCGTTCTCCTCCAGGAGGCCAACGAGTTCGACGCGGCGGAGACGGAGGCGGCCGGGCGCGCCGCCGCGTTGAGGGCGGCCGAGAGCAGGCAACGGGCGGTGGCCGCGGACCACGCGGACACGGTCGACGCGAAGGTCCGCCAGTCGGGCCGGCAGCATCCGGCCGAGCGCCGCGAGCGCCAGGTCACGGTCCCGGACGGGATGGTGGGGTCGCACGGCCCGCAGACGCAGGGCATGCCGCAGGTCCCTACCGACGACGGCCAGGCCGTCATCGGAAACGGCGCCTACCCGTCCGCGCCCGGCGGCGCGGCATGACGGTCCGGATCCCACGCCCGGTGAACGCGGCGGCCGACTGGGCCGGCCGTAACGCGGACGTCCCGGTCGCCGTCGTGCTGATCGGCTCGTCCGTGGTGATCGCGTTCATGTCCCCGCTGGCCGGGGTCGCTGCTGGCGGCTTCGGGCTGGCCGCCTATCTGGCGGTGGCGCACACGGTCGGGTCGGTCGCGTACTGGCGTGAACGGGCCAGCGACCTCGAGTACGCGAACCGGTGCCTGCAGAGGGAGAACGCCAGCCTCCGCGAGGGCGACCCGACCGCCGTGACGGTCGCGATCCGCCCCATCCCCGAGCCGGTCCGGGCCGCAGGTGCCGAGTCCCTGCCGCCCGGACCCCCCACCCCCTCCGAGATCGAGGAGAGGCAGCCGTGAACAACCTGCCCGCCAACGACATGCCCTGGTCCACGCGGGCGGCCTGCGCCGGGATGCCCGTCAACCTCTTCTTCCCCCCGGAAAGAGACGAGGTCGCCGAACTACTGGCGAACCACAGCGTCGTCGAACTGACGACCGAAGTGCCGTTGGGACGTGAGCAACGCGAAGCGAAGGCCAAGGACGTCTGCGCGGCCTGCCCCGTCCGAGACGCCTGCCTGGACTGGGCGATCGCCCACGACGAACGACACGGCACCTGGGGCGGAACCACCAGCAGTGAACGGGCGGCCCTCCGCCGCTGGCTGACCCGCCGCGGTGAACTCCCCGCACACCCCTCCACGGCGATCGGCGGCCGCTGCGATGTGGGGCGGTGCGGCGAGTGCGACCGGGTTGTGGGCCTGAGCGCCGGTGGGAAGATCGCCCGTCACGGCACCCGAGCCGAATGGTGCGCCGGGTCCGGACAGCCCCCGGCGGACGCGACGGCACAAGACGTGGCGGCGGCGTCATGACCGCCCCACATCCCCTGATCGAGCAGCTCACCGCCCGGCAGACCGAACTCGACGTCACCACCACGGCGCTGTTCCGGAGGACCGGCATCGCCTGCGCGACCGTCTACAACTGGCGCGCCGGCCGACGCACCCCCCGGCTTCAGGAACTGATCTCGGCGGGTGAGGCCCTCGGCCTGCGGCTGACGTGGGAACGGGTCGAGGTGCCCGTCGACGGCTGGGAAGTCGAGCCGGACGAGCAGCTCCCGTACGGGGAGCTGGTCCTCGATGAGAACGAGAAGTTCTGTTCCGGGTGCGGGCAGGTTCGTTCGCGCCGCGACGATTTCCATCAGGACCGGTCGAAGCGAGACGGCCTGAAGTCGGCGTGCAAGTACTGCCACAAGGACCGCCGCGAGCAGCGCGCCCGACAGGCGGGGGAGGCTGCGGCGTGAAGTCAGGTCTCTCGGATTGCCCGCTGTTGACGATCTTCCGGGTCGTCTCGCGGGACGAGTCCGTGAGTAGCGAAGCGCCGTCCAGCCACGGGCCGGTCTCGGCCGGCATCTGGGTCGAGAACGAGGTGATCCCGGAGTGAGCCACGAGGCTGTGACTTGGGCCTTTGACGATGCGCCCATGCTCCGGATGGCGTCCAGCGGCAAGCGGGACACGACCGCCCGGTCCGTGCTGGTGGCGCTGGCCGAACGCGCGGACGCGGTCGGCGCGAACAGTCATCCCTCACTCCTGGACGTCTGCTACCGGACCGGCTTTGACCGGAAGACCGTCCGCGAGGCGCTGCGCCGCCTTGAAGCGGCCGGGTTGATCACGAGGGACGGCACGGTCGGTGGCTGCACCCGCTGGCGGCTGGCGATGGACAAGCGCCGTCCGCCGGAGGACCGCGAGGAGTTGGAGCGCGAGGAGGACGCCAAGCGGGCGAAGACCGCTGAGCGGGTCCGTCGGCACCGCGCGACCAAGGCTGTAACGCCGCCTGAAGGCGTTACGGTAACGCCCCCGAGCGGTGTTACCACCCTCCCGGTAACGCACTTGAACGGCGTTACAAGCCTGGGTGTAACGCCCTCTGGGGGTGTTACGGAGCCGGGTGTAACGCCTTCAGATTCCGTACGTAACGCTGAAAACAGCGTTACGAGCATGGCTGTAACGCCGTTTAAAGGCGTTTGTAACGCCGTCAGCTCCACCCGAACCATCCATGAACCGTCCGTACTACTAACCGTCCTTGAACCGCCCGGTTCGGGGACTCCTCCTCCGTCGGAGTCCCCGCCCGACCAAACAACGATCGACGGCCAACTCTCACACCCCCCGTCGAAGCCCAAAGCCCGCAGCCGGACCAAGCCGAAGATCGAGCGGACCCCGGAGCAGCAGGCCGCCTTCGAAGCCGCTGACAAGATCGCGAAGTGGTGGTGGGACGCCCGCTGCCCCAACCTCGGCATCCCGGTGAAGAGCAAGAGCAACCGCAGCCCGAAGGCGTCCTTCCCCGGATTCCGCGCGTTTCTGGAGAGCTACCTCACCGCCGACCCACCGTGCAGCCCGCAAGAGGTCCAGCAAGCGCTGGAGACCTGCCGACAGTCCTGGCCGAGCGATCTCCGATTCGAGGCGGTCATCCGCGACGCGCGGGAAAAGGCACCACCCCCGCCCAACAACCGTCCCGTCGACTTCAAGCAGCAGGCCACCAACGACCTGTTCGACCAGGCGCTGCAGCGTGCCCGAGCCAGAGATGCGATGGAGGCATCGTGAACCACGAAGAGGCCGTGGTCCTCGTCCGCTACGTCAGAGCGTGCTGCCCCCAGCAGGCCATCGATGAGTACACCCCCGATGCATGGCATGACCTGCTCGGCGACCTTGACATCGACGCCTGCCGAGCCGCCGTCGTGACCATCGTCCGCCGACAGCCGTTCGTGGCCCCGGCCGAGATCCGCGCCGAGGTCCGCCGGGTCCGTGAGGAACGCATCGCCGCCCAGCGGCTTGAGGCTCCGACTCCGGACGCCGCTGAGCGGGAGGAGGTGTACCGGCAACAGCTTTGGGTCATCCTGCAGCGTGCCGCCGACGGGCACATGCCGTTCAAAGCGATCCCCGGCAGAGCGAGTTCCGGCCCGTCGGAGGCGTTCATGCGGACCCGGACGGCGGAGGACCGCGACAGGGTCCTCGCCCAGACGGTCGCCTGCCCCGCCGACCGCTGCCCGGCACGCCCCGGGGAGCCGTGCCGGCCGAGACCGGGCGAACCGCCGATGTCGGCATGGCACCCCAACCGGCTGCGCCTGGCACGCAATGAGGAACTGCTCCCCGACATCAACCCGGTGCCATCACTGGACGAGCTCGAGGCGGAGGCCGGCCGATGAACCGTCATCTGCGTTGCATCTCCGCAACCCCCAGTGCCCGGGACCGCCGCGATGCCTCCGAGATCGTCGACGGGGCCATCGAGCGCCGCCGGTTCCACGACGACGGCACCCTCGCCGACACCCGCTGGAACGGCTGGCGTCTGGACGCCGCCCACCAGCAGTTCGTGCTGGAGTCCGACGACGGCCACATCACCTACGCCGTCGACCTCCTGCGCTGTGACCAGTCCGCTGCGGTCCTCGACGCGGTCACACAGGCCGCCGTACGGGACTGGTCGCCGCGGTTCGACGGGGCCCGGGTGGTCGCCGGGCTGGTGTTCGCGTTCGACGACGTCATCGGTCTGCAGGCGAACGTGTGCGGCTGGGGCGTGGACCAGGTCCTGTCGGGCCTGCGGATCCGGGAGCGGATCTACGAGTTCGTCCGCCGCTTCGAGGGCGGGGCACGGTCATGACCGCCGGCCAGGTGGCAGCGCCGGCGGCCGACCCCGGCGGCGACGTCTACGAGGCGGCGCTCGCCGCACGCGGGGGCCGGGAGTACCGGGGCGGCCCGGTCTGCTGGGACCGGTGCGACGGCGTCTGCCGCGATTGCCGGCGGCCCGAGCCGCAGGAAGGGACGTGAACGCCGTGTCGTTCGATGACGGGACCCAAGCGGCTATTGCCGCTCTCACCCACAGGGTGCGGGAGCGGGACGCCGCCGAGGAGCAGACCCCCGCGGACCTGTTCGCGGCCGAGTTCTTCACGGCGTTGCGGGGCCAGGGATGGAGGCCCACCGCGGCGGTACGCGTCGACGCGCAGTGGAAGACCGCCGTTTCCCGCGACGGGGTCGAGGCCGGGGACGCGTACCGGCTGGCCCGCGAGCATCTCGCCCGGATCGGGCGAGGGGTGCGGTGCGAGGTGTGCTGCCCCTGCGAACAGTGCGCGCCGCCGTACGAGCGGACCGCCTGCACGTGCGACACCGCGTGCGGCACGGCCTCCTGCGGCGCCCGGAACGCGGCGGGGGGTGCCGCGTGAGCGCCCCGCACCCGCTGGTGGTCCAACTCGCCCGAGCCAGGGAGGAACAGGGCTTGTCCCGCCGGGCGGCCAGCAACGCCGCGAGATTCGGCAGCGCACGCGTGAACGGCTGGGAGCAGGGCCGCTGCGCGCCGACCATCGTCGCGTTGGAGCAGTACGCGGCATTCCTCGGGTACCGCATCGTCCTCGTCCGCGACGGGCAGGCGGTCGTGACGCTCCCACGGCTGGAAGCAGAACTGGCCCCGGCCGCCCCGACGCCTCGGGAGCGGAAGCCGCCCCCGCCGATCACGGCGGAACGCGCCGCCGAGAACAGGCGCGTGCTGGCCGCCGCGCTCGGCATCGCCGACGACATGCCCATTCGGAGTGATGCAGCGTGACCCGCACGGCCCCCTACCGGGTACTGGTCATCGGTTCCCGAACCTGGCGGAACTTCGAGCCCGTGTACGCCGCCTTGGACGAGCTGCTGCGCCAGCACCCCGACATGGTGTTGATCCACGGTGCGTGCCGTGAGGGCGTGGACGCGATCGCGGACCGGTGGGCGATCCGTCGTGGCGTGACCGGTGAGGACCGGCTGTGGCGGCTGGCCGCCCCCTGGAAGGTCCACGGTAAGGCCGCTGGGGGGCTCCGAAATCAGGAGATGGTCGACCGCCGTCCGGACGTGTGCGTGGCGTTCATTGACCCGTGTGTGTCCCAGATCTGTAGGCGCCAGAGCGTTCACGGTTCGCATGGCGGTGAGGACTGCGTCCGCCGTGCCCGCAAGGCCCGCATCCGGACCGTGGCGGTCCGTTCCTGGGAGCCCCGCCCCGGTCAGCCGGCACTGTTCGGGAGGCCGTCATGACCGCCCGGGACGTGCATGTAGTCCGCCGCGACGACGGGGTGTGGAACGCGTTCTGCATCTCCGAGCTGTGCGGGTCCTACGCCGGTCACTACTCGCACGACGTGTACGAGGGCGACAGCAGGGCGGCTGCCCAGAGAGCGGCCACCGGACACCGCCGGGAGCTCCGCCGGATCCAGGCCGAGCGGGACGCCCCACCGCACTGCGATGCGTGCGGGCAGCGGCTCCCTCGAGGCGGTGGCGTCACGTGACGCGGGGTCATGGCAGCGCCCACCGACTTCGCGATCGGCTGGGAATGGAACACCGGCCGGATCCTCTACTACGACCCGGGCACTGGGCAGTGGGCGACGCTTGGGCCCCCTGAGGACACCGGGAACGTGCCCCTGCCCTTGGCCGCGGGGTTCTCCTCTGCGGGCCAGAACACCGTGCGGAAGATCGACGGCGTCGTATACATCGATCTCAACGCGCGGGCCGCGGCCGGTCTGGCGGTCGTCGGTGGAACCCGCGTCGCGGCGATCCCATCGGCGTTCCAGCCAGCCGCGCCCAAACCGTTCGCGCTCGTCCTTCCTGGGGCGTACTGCCGGCTCGTCGTGCAGCCCACCGGCCACGTCGAGATGACCCTCCTGAGCGAATCCCCTCTCTTCGAGACGCTCGTGCAGGGCGTCTTCAGCTACGTCCCTTAGGAGACCCCTCGTGGCACGGCACCTTTTCGGTGGCATCGCGGACTTCGTCGTCGGTGCGGGGGACGAGGTCACCGTCGGGTCGCTCACCGGCCTCCAAAACCTCCTTGTCCCCGACCAGGACGTGACCTTCTGGACGGCGCCGAGCGGCGGCGTGCAGTACACCGATCTCCTCGACCTCACCGACACGCCCATCCCGGATGGAACCCTCACCACCGGCAGCACCGGCGCCTATCCCCAGTTCCGAGGACCTGACGGCGTCACCCTCATGTACGCCGACGCGGGCGGTGCGCGCCGCGCCGTCGTCGCGGTCGACCTCGGCGCCGACATCGCGTCGCTGCTTCAAAGGCTCGCGGAGTTGGAGGCCACGGTCGCCGAGCAGCAGAGCCTGCTGACCTACGCCCTCTACGGCCTGCGGTACGACCCCGGCGCCGGGGCCTACCCGTCCGTGCCCGCGGAACTGGCGGGCCAGCAGTACCTGATCTGGATCGGGCCGCCCGCCCCGTCGGGCGCGCGGACCAAGGACATCCACATCGACACGGTGGAGTGACGCATGCCGCTCACTGTCTCCCAGATGACCCGGACGGGCTGGCGGGACCTCGGCGCGTCGGGCCCGGCGCCCACGTCGCTGCTGATGGGGGCGGCGTCCTTCCACGCGCCGCTCTCCTCCCAACAGTCATGGACGCAGGTGTTGGAGCCGCAGGTCGGCCCCATGACCGTGCGTCGCTCCTACCAGTCCGAGGCCCAGGGCATCCCGTCCTCGTGGGCCGCCAGCGAGGCGGCGCTCGACGTGGGGGTCCGGGCCGCCGTCCTGTCGCTGCGGCCTCCCATCGCGACGTTCCAGACCGGCTCCCTCGACGCCGCGCTCCGCGCCTTTCTGGCGTCCGTCCCCGACGACGGGTTCCCCAAGTTCCTGGTGCCGTGGCACGAAGCGGATTCCAAGGTCCGCCGCGGCGAGTACACGCGGGCGCAGTGGATGTCGGCCGCCCGCCGGTTCGGCGACATCGTCCACGACGCCGCGATCCCCAACCTCTACGTCACCCCCTGCATGACCGGGTGGCTGTGGCATGACCCTGCGCAGGGCGCCGGGCAGCCCGAACAGTGGTGGCAGGACGGCGTCTACGACGTGTGGTCCGTCGACTACTACAACGACGCGCCCGCCGCGATGTTCGGGCCCGTCGTGCAGTACGCCCGAGATCACCAGATCCCCTGGGCGGTCGCCGAGACCGGCTGGATCGACGACTTCGACGCCCCGGCCGTCAAGGCGCAGCGGATCGCCGACACCGCCGCGTACTGCGCCACCACCGGCTCGGGCGGGTTCCCGACTGCGGTGTTCCAGACCTGGTTCGACTCCGACGTCGGTTTCGACCCGAGCGTCTCCGCGCTGGCGTTCACCCCGACGTCCTCGGCGGCGTCGATCGCCGCGGCGAACGTCGCATGCCAGACCTACTACCGCGATCCCCGGACCGTGATCTTGTGAGGGTGATTCTGTGAGCATCGGATTTCGCGCCGCCGCCTCCGGCTCGGGCGGCAACAGCGTCTCGGTCACGATCCCGGCCGGCGTCCAGGCCGGTGACAGCCTGCTCCTGATGGTGTACGTCAACACGGACTGCACGATCACGACCCCGTCCGGTTGGCAGGTCGCCAAGGCGCAGCAACAGGCCGAGGCCGGCGGGGCCACCGCCGCGATCTTCAAGCGGCTCGCGCAGACCGGCGACGCCAGCACCAACGCCGTCAGCACCAACGACGGCGCGGCGGGCGTCAAGGCCGGAGCCCTGCTGATCGCCCACTCCGGGACCGACACCGTCGACCCGGTGCACGCGATCAACTCCCGCCTGGACACCGGCGGCACCGCGAGCGTCCCGACGCCCGCGGTGACCACCGGCGTGGACGGCTGCTGGGTCGTGGAGATGTGCACCACCAAATCCTCGACCACCACCGTGTGGAGCACGGTCCCGGCCGGGTCGACGTCGCGGGTGTCGCTGATCGGCACCGGCGGCGGACACGTCGACGGAGCGGTCGCCGACCGCGGCCCGGTCACCCCGGGCGGGTACGGCGGCGGCACCTTCACCCAGGACGCCAACCAGTCGAGCGCGATCAGCTACACGATCGCGCTCGCCCCCAAGACCTCGACGCAGACGCTGCGGCCCGTCTCCGACGTCACCGTCGGGTCCTACACCGCGGTTCCCACCCCTGGCGCCGGCGTCGCCCTCGCGAGCAGGATCGGCGAGGCCGTCCGCGACGACAACAGCTACATCCAGACCCCCAACGCGCCGTCGGCCGCGGTGTACGAAGCGCGCCTGGCCGCAGGCCAAGACCCCCTGTCCAGCGACGACCACACGGTGACGGTGGTGCTGTCCACCGCCGGCGGCGCCACCTCCAGCTCCTGCGCCGTCGCGCTGGTCCAGGGAACCACGGTGATCAGGTCGCAGACGTTCACCGACGTCCCGGCCACCCCGACCGTCTACACCATCGACCTGACCGGCGCCGAAGCCGACGCGATCACCGACTACGCGGATCTACGGATCAGGTTCACCTGGACGGCGGCCTGATGGCGACCGGGCTGGTCCACCACGCGCTGCTGGACACACCACCGGCACCGCTCGGCCGCATGCACTACGGCCACCTGGACCTACCGGAGCCACCCGTCGGCCGCGCGCATCACACCACCGTCGTGTTCGGGGCGGCGACGACCGCGAGCGGCCGGACCCTTCACGCGCAATTCTCGGCACCCTCCGCGCCGGATGCGGTCCCCGCCTCGGGGCTACGACAGCTCACCGGAACCGGGGCCTGGTGGGACATCACCGCCTACCAGCGCACCACCGGCGGCGAATGGCTGCGATGAGCCAATCGCCATGAGCTCCGCCGAAGGGGGGTCCGTTGCCCGATGAGCCATCCCTCGGAGAGGTCGTGCGCCGCCTTGACCGTCTGGAAAGTCGCCTCGAGGAACTCATGCGGGAGATGGGCCTGCGGGTCGTCTCCGCCGACATCTACACCAGAGACCGCGCCGAGATCGAGCGCCGGTTCGCCGCCTTCGGGACCGCCCTCGCCGAGGAACGCACTGCCAGGGACCAGGCGGTGCGGGACCTCAAGGCGGAGCTGGTGCGCGAGATCGCCGAGGAGTCCGCTGCCCGTGAGCAGGCGGTGCGGGAGGTCAAGCAGGCCGCCGATCAGCAGGGCACCAACTGGCGGCAAGCGGTGTATGCGGGCGTCATCCCCAGCGCCCTGTTCCTCGTCGGGATTCTGTTGCAGTTGCGCGGCGGGAACCCGTAATGGCTGAGCGGACCAGGTCGGCGCGCAGGGCCTTGGTCCTGGCTCTCGTCATCGCCGCATTCTTGACCTTGGCGTGGCTGGTGTGGTCGGAGGTCAGAGGCATCCAGCGGGATAACCGCATCTTGTATCAGCAGGTCCTCGAACTCGGCGGTACGCCGCGCGCTGGCCCCGCTGGAGATCCGGGCAAGCAGGGACCTCCGGGGCTGCCGGGTCTCGCCGGGCAGCCCGGAGGGCGAGGTCCCCAGGGTGGTACCGGACCGCCCGGTGACGACGGCGGGCCCGGTGCTCAGGGTGAGCCCGGCTCCCCGGGTTCCCCAGGCGATCCGGGCGCGGACGGAACACCCGGCGAGCCCGGCACGCCCGGGGCTCCCGGCCCGCAGGGTGACCAGGGTCCACCCGGTGAACGAGGCCCCCAGGGTCCCCCCGGAGAGCAAGGGCCCGGCGGGCCGGTGGGGCCAGCGTGCCGGGACGGGTGGCGAAGGGCGGAACTGCTGGTCCTCACCCCCGAAGGACCACGTGAGACGACGACATGCGTACGACAGGAGGAGCAGCAGTGACCACACCCCCCGAGGGCGAGGAGTTCGCCCACATGGACCACGTGGACCGGGACACCCGCGTCCACGAGCCGACCGAGCCCGACGAGGAGACCGTGCTGCGCGCGCTGTACGGCGAGCCCGACGTGGACGGCGTCTTCCGCGGCGAGGAGGTGTCGCCCGGTGGGTAGCGCGAAGGGGATGCTGGACGCGGCGCGTTCCGACATCGGACTGGCCGGCCGTCCCAACAAGTTCACCCGGGCGTACGCCAAGGAGCACGGGAACGAGTTCCTGCGGGCGCCGTGGTGCGACATGGCGATCACGTACTGGGCGCGCGAGTCCGGCAACGAGAAGGCGGTGCTGCCGGGCGGGGACCGTGCCTACACGGTCTGGCACGCGCAGGACTTCCAGAAGGCCGATCGGTGGTTCAAGGGCACCACCGACAACGTCAACAAGGCCGAGCCCGGCGACATCGTGTTCTTCGACTGGGGCGCGACCAACTCCACCGGGGCCATCGACCACGTCGGGATCGTGGAGAAGGTCCTCGGCGGCGGCCGGCTGCAGACCATCGAGGGCAACACCGGCGACGCGGTCAGGCGACGCGTCCGCTCGTCCAGTGTGATCGCCGGATTCGGCAGGCCGAACTACGACGGCAAGGAGCCCCCGCCGCCGTCGAGGCCGGGCACCAAGGCGCCGAAGTGGCCGGGACGCTACCTCACCCAGCCGCCGATCATGTCCGGTGACGACGTCCGCACCTGGCAGACGCAGATGAAGAAGCGCGGCTGGCGGCTGACCGCGGACGGGCGGTACGGGCCTCGGTCCGAGGAGGTCTGCCGGTCGTTCCAGCGCGAGAAGGGCCTGAAGGTCGACGGCGTCGTCGGGCCCTGGACGTGGCGGGCCGCCTGGGAGGAGCCCATCACCTGATCTCGCTGATCCCGCTGGTCACCACGGTTTCGCAGGCCTGCGGATGCGCAGGCCCATCACCCCGAAGGAGCCTCGTATGAAGTACGCGAAGACCATCATCGCCACGGTGCTCGCCGCCGCCTACGCCGTTCAGGCCGCGATCACCGACGAGACCGTGACCACCACCGAGTGGGTCGGCATCGTCCTGGCGGTGCTGACTGCCCTTGGCGTCTACGTCGTTCCCAACCGGCCGACGGCTCGCGACGAGGTGCCCGGGTACCGCCGGTAGGAACCCGACAGCGAGGAGCCCCCGCCCCGGTCCATCACGGACCGGGGCGGGGGCTCCTTCGTCGTGCCCACCGTCAGGCGCAGAGCCCCTCGGCCTTTCTGGCTGCGACGAACTTCTGCATACCGATCTTGCGGAGCCGCTGGTAGTCGGCCACCGCGGACCGGTCCGGCACGTATCTCCACTGCCCGTGCTCGTATGCGAACTTGAACGACAGGATCGCGATCGACCGGCTGGCGCGAACCACTCCCGCAGTGCCGGACACGCGGACTTTCTCGATCTTGAACGGCACGCCCTCGACGATCGCCGGGCACAGCTCGAACAGTCGCTCGTAGTCGGCGCGGGAGATGAGCTTCTTCCCGGCCGCCGTCCACAGGTCCCACGCACCGCCGTAGTCGCCGGACGCGTAGGTCTCGAACTCCTCCTCGGCGACCAGGCGCAACGCCGCCTCCGTGCGCGGCTGGGCGGTGACCCGAGGCGTCTCTGCAGTCGGGGCAGAGCTGGGCGCGAGCGTCGCCGAGGACGCCGGGGGCTCGTCGCCACCTCCGCAGGCCGCGACGAACAGCAGCGAGAGAAGGGCGATAACGAGGGGGAAGGGGTGCTTCATGCGCATGTCCTACAGGTCTCCCACGTCGTTCGGTGCGGAATCGGGGGCAGATGGCCGGGATCGGCCGCCTGCGTCCCGATTGGTCTGGGGTCGCAGGTGGCCGCCCCTGTCGCGGCGGACGGGAGTTGGGTGCCGACGGAGACGCTGGCCCGACACGAGTAGCGGCTCGAAAACGCCCCGCGCGAGGGATGGGTCCGGGGGGACCCCAACGCCCCGTCTGGTCTCTTCGAAGGTCGGGTCGGGCGGGCGCTTCGTCACTTGAGCGTGACGCCTGAGGGAAGTCTTGTTACCTGGGTTTGTTCCGATTGTCACAGGTCGCGGCCATAATCGAACCTATGAGCTATAAACGCGGTAGTGTGAAGGAGCTACGCGGGCCGGAGGATCATCCGTATGCCGATCCCATGGCAGTCTCCGTCCACGCCGCCCTGCGCGAGCGGCTTCCCGGGTGGGCGTGCTGAAGCTGCACAAGCTGCTGTACTTCTGTCAGGGACATCATGTGGCCGACCTCGGTGAGCCGCTGTTCGGTGAGAGCATCTCCGCCTGGGACCACGGCCCCGTCGTCGGAACGCTGTGGCACCAAGAGAAGCACGGCGATACCCCCCGCCCACGGCGCCGAACTCGGCGAGGCCGGACTCAACGCCATCGAGTACGTGGTCAGCCGCTATGGCGGCCACACCGGCTCGGACCTGGAAGCGCTCACGCACGGACAGGCGCCATGGCAGACCGGTGACGCCGTCCGCAAGGCGGCCGCGGAGCCCTCGGCCCGCATCGAACTCGATGGATCCGGCGGCACTTCGAGAACGACGAGCCCGACGACGTGGACGAGCCGCGGGTGGATCCCGACGCGTTGCGTGAATGGGTGAAGGGTGCCGAGCGGCGGCGACCGAGGACGTCCCGCCCCGACTCCCGGGAAGAGCTGCTGGCGAGGTTGACGCAAGGGTGACCGTGGGCGGACCCGAGTGGGAACTGGCGGACTTCCTGGGCCCCTGGACAACTGGATCACGGCGGATGTCTCCTCCGACGCGGTGCGTCGGGCGGTGATGGCGTGGATCCCGTCCCGTTACGAGGACCCGTTCCGGGACGCCAAACGAGTCGCCCGGATGCCGAACTACTGGCACGCGAGGATCCCTGCCTCCCGGCATGGGGACGGTCTGATCGTGACGTGCTCATACTGGATCGACGTCAAGACCCGCACGGTCACCTGTGATCTGTTCGGTGTGCCGCCCGAGGACACCTTGGAATGACCCACCCCTGACGTCGGAGACGTCGCCCGGTGATGACGAACCCCGCCGCTCCCTCGGGAGGGCGGGGCGCTTCGTCGTATGCGGTGTCAGGCGGCCCGAGGCCAGGGGCGGTCGTCGTCGAGGATGGGCCGTCCTGCGGTGCGGATGGCGTCGTTGGGCATGCCCCGCCAGCAGCGCGGTCCGCTCGTGATGCTGCCGGACGTACGCCCGCTGCGCCGAGATGTGTTCATGGCCGGGGACATCGGCCCCGACCATGAACACATCGGTGGGTTCAGGGGGTGTTCGGGACCTGGGTCGGGGTCAGGCTGCCGGTGGTGGTGCCGTTTCCGAGTTGGCCGGCGTAGTTGTCGCCCCAGGTGTAGACGGTCCCGTCGGCTCGGATGCCCGCGGAGTGGAGCATGGCGGCGGCGGTGCCGGTGATCCCTACGAGGTCGAGGTTGGGGACTGGGGTCAGCCGGTTGGTGGTGGTGCCGTCACCGAGTTGACCCGATGCGTTGTGCCCCCAGCCGAGGGCGGTGCCGTCATGCGTGGCGGCGAGCGAGTGCCATGTGGCGGCGGCGACCGTTGCCGCACCCGTCAGGCCGGACACCTGGACGGGTGTCTTCCGATCGGAGGTGGTGCCGTCGCCGAGCTGCCCGGATCCGTTGTCGCCCCAGGCCCAAACGGTGCCGTTGTCCTTGACCGCGAGGGAGTGCTGGCCGGCGGAGACGGCACCCTCCCACGTCGACACTCCGGTCAGGCCGCTGATCTGAATGGGTGTGCTCCGCTGGGTGTTCGTGCCGTCGCCGAGCTGCCCGGAGCCGTTCCCGCCCCAGGCCCGCATGGTGCCGTCGGAGCGGACCGCCAGGGAGTGGAAGGGACCGGCGGCGATGGTCGTCGCACTGGTCAGTCCACTGACCTGGACGGGGCTCATGCGGTTGGTCGTGGTGCCGTCGCCGAGCTGCCCGGAGCCGTTCGCCCCCCACGCCCACACCGTGCCGTCAGACTTGCGGGCCAGGGAGAACTCCTGTCCGGCGGCGACCGCCGTGACCCCGGACAGGCCGGGGACTTGAACGGGCGTGTTGCGGTTGGTGGTGGTGCCGTCGCCGAGCTGGCCGGCGTTGTTCTTGCCCCAGGCCCACACGGTGCCATCGGGCTTGACCGCCAGGGAGTGGTACTCGCCGGCGGAGACGGCACCCGGAGCGCGGATGACCCCGTTGAGTCCGCTGACGGTCACCGGGCTGAGCCGGTCGGTGGTCGTCGCGTCCCCGAGCTGCCCGAACGCATTGTCACCCCAGGCTCGCACGCTCCCGTTGTCGGCGACGTTCAACGTGTGCAGGCGGCCGGCGGAGATGCCGCCGCGCAGATAGTCGACCGCCTTACGCAGGTTGGGCTGCGGGCCTACGTGGCGGGGGTCCCCAAGTGGCTGGGGGGTGCCGGTGACCTTGAGGACGTGGCGGACTTGAGCCGGTGTCAGGACGGTGCCCTGGTGTTTGGCGACGCCCTGCAGGGCGGCGACGACTGAGGCGGTCATTCCGGTGGCGTTGGAGGTTCCGCCGAACTCGCCGGTGTACATCTTGTTGGGGTCGGTTTCCGATGGGGTGAGGCTCTGGGATCTACTGGCTCCCCATGCGGCCGGAACGCCGATGGATGTGCCGCAGCCGTAGAAGCCTTGCACGTCAACCCGGGATCCGTGCGTGCTCCATCCAGTCCGCGGTGCGGTACCGATGTCGTAGCAACTGCCCGCCGGTCTCGTACCGGTGCCGCCGCCGACGATGATGCCTCCGGAATTGGGACGGCTCCTCCACGCCACGACGTTGGAGTCAGTCGTGGAGTCCAGATTGTTGCTCGGGCTGTTCCCCGCCGGTTCGAGCACTGTGATCCCGGCAGCTGTGGCCGTCACGACCAAGTCGTACTCCCATGGCATCACCTCTGCCGGGCCCGAGCTGTAGCCGAAGCCGAAGAAGATGACGTCGCCGGGGTCGGAGTTGGCGATGGCCGACGCGACCCCTCCGCCGGGTGCGTCGGTTCGGGTGATCTGCAGCTTGGCGTGCGAGGCGATGCCCGCCATGCCGACACCGTTGTCGTCCTGCGCGGCGGTGGGGCCGATCATTCCGGTGCCGTGGAAGGCGACGTAGCCCGGATGGCATCCGCCGGCGAAGGCGTCCAGGTAGACGGGAGGACCCCCGGGGGCGGGTCGGTTGGCGAGTTCCTCGTGGCAGACGTTCCAGCGGTTCAGCAGCCTGATCGGCGAGATCGCCACGGTCTGACCGGTGGTGGCGTTGTCGCCGAGTTGACCCTCGCCGTTGGCTCCCCAAGCACGTGCTTCGTAGTTGGTGAGGGTGGACAGAGCGTGGTGGGAGCCGGCTGCGATGTGCGTGTAACCGTAGCTGTCCGAGGGGGTGACCGGGGCGGTGGACTGCGTCGTGGTGCCGTTGCCGAGTTGGCCGTTGTCGTTGGCGCCCCACGTGCGTTTACCGTTGGTCAGAACGGCGGTGCTGAAGTAGGCGCCGGCCGAGACGCCGGCGGCGTTGGCCAGGCCGCTGAGGGTGACGGGTGCGTTCGTGTCGGTGGTGGTGCCGTTGCCGAGTTGGCCGCGGCTGTTGTCGCCCCAGGACTTCACCGTTCCGCCGGAGATCGCCAGGGTGTGTTCGGTGCCGGCGCTGACCTGCGTGACCGAGGTGAGTCCGGCGACCGGGGCTGGTGCGGCGGTGTCGGTGACGGTGCCGTGGCCGAGTTGGCCCTGGCTGTTGTCGCCGAAGGTCATGGCGGTGCCGTCTGCCAGGACGACCACGGAATGGCCGCCACCGGCCGCCACGGAGCCGAAGGTGGGGGATGCGTCGTCCATGACGAGGCCGGGTGTGAGGCGGTCGCCGCCCGTGCCACCGTTCAGTTGGCGTTGGCTGTTGTCGCCCCAGCCCATGACCCTGCCGTTCGACAGCACCGCCAGCGCGTGGCCGTCGCTGCCCGCGCTGATCGCGGCCGCCGTGGTGATCCCGCCGACCTGCACCGGGGTGGAGCTGTCGGTGGTGGTGCCGGTGCCGAGTTGTCCCTGGGAGTTGTCGCCCCAGGCCCAGATGGTGCCGTCGTTCTTCAGGGCCAGCGAGTAGTCGCCGCCCGCCGCGACCGCCTTCACATCCGTGAGTCCCCGGACCGGGATCATCATCTTGCGGTCGGTCGTCGTGCCATCACCCAGCTGCCCCTGGGAGTTGTCGCCGAACGCCCACACACCCGGCGTACTGCTGTCGCCGAGGATCAGTGAATGCCCGGCGCCGGCGGCGATCGCCCCGGGTGTGGACGCCGCATTGACGTCACCGAAGTCCCCGCCGGGGCCTTCGACGTCGGTGACGGTGATGCCGTCGCCCTTTCCGCCCGGCAGCGCGTTGATGGCGTCGGCGTCCACCCCCGACGTGTGGTCGGCGGTCGGGGACACCGGGTTGCGGTAGGTCTGGGTGCCGCGAAGCGGCTCGCTGGTGTCCACCGGGATCGGGGCGGCCGTCGCGATCTCGACCGACGGGAGTCTGTTCAAGTCGGCCAGCAGCGACTCGATGCCCTGCGGAATCGTGATGGAGAACCACGAGTTCATGTCCGGCAGCCTGCGGCCGACCCGCTTCTCGGCCTTCAGGCGCTCGGCGGTGATGGTCGCCTCGGGCCGCTTCCACTGCGGCGTCATCGTCGCGTCGCGATGCTTGGCCAGCACCGCCGTCAAGTCCGTGGCGTCCTTGCCCTCACGGGCCACCGCCTTGCCGCCCCGGACCCGAACCTGCCGCTCGGATCGGAACTTCACCAGCACCTCCGTGCGGGAGAAGCCCTTCGGCAATGGCCCATGCGTACCGGGCACCTTGCCCTTCTCCCGACTGTGGTCGTACGCCACCGGCGGCCCGGGCGGCGACTCGGCCGCCGCCGGACCGGGAGCCACCACCGCCCAGGAAGCCGTGGTGACCATCGCCAGCGCCGCTGCCGCCCATCTCCGCCGGCGACCTCGCTCAAGGAACCTACGCGTCACGAACCCACCTCGCACAACACCGCGGGCCCCGACGCGCACAGCACAGCGACGGACCCGCAAGATCACCAGAGTCGAGCGAACTGTAGGAACCATGACCGATCGGCGTGAATACCCTGAGCGATCGCAAAACGTCCCGACGCGCGCATCCTGGTGACAAACCTCGCGAACCGACCCACTGATGCCCTGATCGGCACACTCAAGTGTGCGTTCATGCCGTCAGCCCTGCGGCCGGAACCGGCTGTCTCGGCATCGAGTGGCCGCCGTCGACCGTTCCCGGAAGCGGGACGGCCGACGGCCCTGCTGCCGCCCGCTGCAGGAACTCCCGGTCGATCTGCTCCTCATCCATAGGCGCATTCATACGAGCACGAGAGGCCCATCGACGACGCTGCGGCAGTACCGGATCAGCACGCCGTGGCAGCGGACCCGGATCCGCTCCCGCCCGTCCAACCGGATGACCTCCACGTCCCACGGCCCGAACACCCACTGATTTCGCACGTCAGAGAGGGTATGCGCACCTCAGTGCGGTCGCCCCCGCACGGCGGAGGGGGCGTCTAGTCCGTTCATGGCTGGCGCACCCGCAAAGCGGTGACTCACCAGTCACCTAATAAGGAAACGGGAAACCACTTCCCGGCCCTCGACCCGGCGGCGAAGCTCTAAGCGGTACCCGGCCGGTGTTCCCGCACCGGCCGGGCTGCACCCCGGACCAGCTCTGAGGAGCACGACCATGGAACCCCTGCGACTGATCTCCTTCGGCTACCTCCACCTCCCGACCGACGCCGAAGGCAACCCCATCCCTCCGCACGCCGACCGAATCGAGGACGTCCGTGACCGGCTCCGCGACCCTGCCACCGCCCGCGACATCCCCGACCTCGACGGCTTCCACCTCAAGGTCCAGGACGTGGTCATCAACACCCGCGGCGCCCGCGAACTCATCGACAACCTCGCCGCCTACGCCATGCTCCCCGCCGGCCCCGACACCATCGCGATCGGCTGCGCCGGCGGGAAACACCGCGCATGCGCACTCACGGAGATCTTGGGAAGCAAGGTCCGTGGCCTGGGACGTGACGTCGCGATCGAGCACCAGCACGCCCACCTCCCGCGCGTCCTCAAGACGGCCACCTCATGATCTCGCTCGTAGTCCGGAAAAGCGCGCCAACAGTCGCCGGCGCCGTCCACGACTCCTCCGCCGCGACCATCAGGTGGAGCTGGAGCACCGAGACCTCGCCAAGGACGTCGTCGCGCGCTGACGCCGACGCGAACGCCTCTCAGGGCCTGAGTACTTCGGGATTGGCCACGAGCGTCTTCTCCAGATCTCCGGGCACGGTCTGAATGACGTCGAGGGAGTCGTTGAGGAATCTGCCCCGCTCCCACACCCCGTCCGGCAGCGGAGCCACGGCCAACGTGGTCACGCCCGCTGCTGATCGCACCAGGCGTCCATGGCCGCGGTGTCGTCGCCGAAGTCGGGGATCGGCGGCACGGTCGCGAGCGCCGGGTACTGCTCCACCAGGATCGGAGCGCACACGTCGCGGGCGCGGCCCATCTGGATCGGCGCCAGGCGCTCGCCCGTCATCCACTGGAGGAAGTCTTGGTAGGGAGACAGCTCCACGGGAAGTTGGTGCGTCAGCGCCAGGACGACGTAGAGGTCGCAGTCGCGCGTGGTCATGGCCGCCTCCATCGGGCTCGCATCGAAGACCAGCCTGGCACCCGGGGCGCCGGAACGCCTGTACTCCGGTGATTTGTCAGCCAGACGGCAGGTCAGCTCAGGTCAGGTCATGGTGCTGACCCGGCGGGCCATCCGACCTTGCGTTGTGTGACCGCGACCACACCCCATGTGTCTGATTCCAGACAGAGAGACGGCGACGTCGCTGAGACGGTGAAACTCCAACCACCCCACGAAGGAGCGCCAGCTCATGACCCCCGCCCTGACCTTCGCGACCGCCTGGATAGCCCTGCACGCCGGGCTCCACCTGGCAGACCACTGGCTCCAAACCCAGCACCTTCTCTGCACCAAGCGTTTGGCGGTGGCGTGATGCTGGCTGAGGCACTGCTGGCGCATCTGGTCGGGGACTATGTGCTCCAGTCGGACTGGATGGCGACGCAGAAGGTCAAGCGGTGGTGGCCGGCGGTCGCGCATGGGCTGGCGTACTCGTTGCCGTTCCTGCTGATCACGCAGTCGCCGTGGGCGCTGCTGGTGATCGGCGGAACGCACGTGGTGCTGGATCACTATCGGGCTGCGAAGTACGTGATCTGGGCGAAGAATCTGATCGCGCCTCGGAAGGCGTGGGTGCCGTGGTCGGAGGCATCACAGAACCAAGGGTTCCCGGCGACCGTGCCGAACGGGCGGGCGACGGCGCTGGTGGTCGTGGTCGATAACACGCTTCACCTGCTGATCAACGCCGCTGCGTTGGTGTGGCTGGGGTGACGTCAGCGTCGTGGCGTGGTCGGCAGCCCCAGGTCGACCTGTCCTGGTGGGCCGAGGCGGGCGGTCCGGCGGGCTTGAGCGCGCTTGCCTCTCAGAAACGTGAGGGTGAGGTCGAGTCCCTCGATCTCGCCGAGCCAGTTCTCGGCCACGGCCCGTTCGCGGCGGGCCAGGAGGTCTTCTTCGAGGTCGTCGAGGCGCGGCAGCATCTTGGGGTCGATGCTGAGCATCGAGCGGCGGATGCAGGCTTAACCGAACTGATCTTGAAGAGTGTTCTGGCGATCAGCCGGTCGTCATGGTCACGGACAGTGGCCGTTATGTCGGCCGGTTGGGTCGAGTTCGGCGTGTCGTTCTGGCGTGACCGGGTCAGAAGGCACGGAACCGTGCCAGGAGCTCCTGGCCTCGCCGGCTGTCGACCTTGAACCCGACGAGGTCCTGTCGCTTGTGCGGCTCGGGCTGGAGAACGAGCGCGTTGTTGCATTGGAAGCAGAACGCGATCTCGAAGAGGATGAGGCCGTCTGCGCTGCGGGCGCGGATGCCGTAGCCGGGCATGAAGCAGCGCATGACGTCGCCTGTCGGGATGCTCGCCACGACGTCGAGGAGCTCCGCGGCTTCCTGGTCGAGCAATGTCCCGACGGCCGTTCCGGGGACGGCGGTCCATTTGTGGGATTCGGCATGGTCGTCAATACGGACGCACTCAAGGCTGTGGGTCTGCGGAGACGTCGCGGGCAGGAGCATCCCGGAATGATCTCACCTCGGCGAGCCTTGCACTCGGGCACGGGGTTGACCAGCGGACCGGCCCCGCCATGCCGGTGGAAGTCGTAGAAGCCATGCACCACCGACAGGTTGTGCGCGATCGTCCTCGGCGCGTGGCCGGCCGCCAGCAGCGGCTTGCCCGTCGTCGGGTTCACCGACCCGGCTGGCAAGGAGTCCGCTCTCGACCGACGTCGCTGCGGATTGCGGGCCGTCCGCAGCCAGCCGACCAACGCCACGGTCTCCGCCTCGGTCGCCTGTTCCCAGCCGACGTCCAGCGCCCACAGCAGCCGGAACCAGCGCAGCAGATCGTGCCCATAGCTCCGGCACGTCAACGGGCTCGCATCCCCGATCAGCAGATCCCGCAGGTAGCGGCTCACCGGCTCGACCTCACGCCCCGCCGCGTCCACGACGACGAAAGGAGCGAACCCGCGTTCGCCCGCAACCACCGCCCCGATCCGCGGCAGATCAACTCTGCCGCTCACGAAGTCCGGGTGCGCACCACCAACCCCATCAACCTCAAGCACAAGACGAGATGGTCCACGCACCCCGGCTGCCAGCGCCACCTGGTCAACGAGTTGGTGCAGTCAACGGACCAGGCTTGGCACGGCGCCTGGGTCTTCGTCGCGGCGCTCATCATCGCGGTCTGATCAACGGCGCGAGTCCTGCGCCGATGGCGGCGTCCTGGCGTGTTCCTGTGTCCGGTATTGGCCATGAGTCAGGGCGTCGCCGCGACCGGCATTGGTCAGTGCGGCCGAGTCGCGGACCCGCCTTTTGGGGACTCCAAGGTGCTGAAGAGCGCTGACGTGAGAGACCGAGACTGCGTCCGCAAATTGATCTTTGGTCGCAGTGACCGGGTTCGGTCAATCGATTCATCGATGTGCACATAGCGCCGTGGGCAGGCCGGGCGTTGCGTGCCTAGGATGCGGTGACTTATCCCCGATGGTCGGAGAGCGTGACATGCTTCGTCAAAAGTGGCGGGCTTTTGCTGCCATGCTTGCGTTGCTGGGTGGAATGCTCGTGTCCGCATCCAGCGCTGCCGTGGCCCAGGACAACAGTTCACGCATCAAAGTCTCGGTCACTTCTCTTCCTGAGGTGTCCGCGCCTGACTGCCACTAC
Organism: Thermomonospora umbrina; assembly: GCF_003386555.1. Taxonomy (GTDB): domain Bacteria; phylum Actinomycetota; class Actinomycetes; order Streptosporangiales; family Streptosporangiaceae; genus Thermomonospora; species Thermomonospora umbrina. Next base: position 6,376,154 of record NZ_QTTT01000001.1, read on the forward strand.
GTCACCCGTACGCAGTGGTGCGAGACTCGGAGGTTCGTCGGATCCGTCTACCTCAATGGCAAGAAGGTGGGGGAGATCTACCAGACCCTCATCCAGAGAATCATCTTCGACGTGAAGAGTCTGAAGTTCACGGAACGTGTCTCCCTGCGCACCGATAACGTCATCGGCAAGCATGCGCAGGGAGTTCGCGCCTACATGTCCGTCGGATGCGGCAAGTGGTGCAACGTCGTAAACAATCTCCCCAAGAACGTACTCGTCAAGAAGGGAACCATCTACCGAGGGAAGGCCTCCTACAGCATCAAGGTGGCCCCTAAGGTCATCCGTTACCTCAGAAACAGCTATTCCCTGAGATTTACCAAGCCCGGATACAAGCCCGCCGTGGTCCCCTGGAAGGGCGAGCCTTACCGCTGCGACGACAGGTTCGGGAAACGGCAGCGCCCCGGGTGCGTCCACCACCGGACCTTCCCGGTGATCACCACGTTCAAAGACCTGAAGTTTATCGCCCCCGGAATCCGCCGCATTCAGCAGAAGGGGCCCAAGCACTACGGGCGCCGCCGCGACGGCCTGCCACTGCACTACATGGCGAGCAAGACCAGGGCCGAGAACCACCGTACCGCCGTCTGTCGAGGCCAGAAGCCGCCCGCCAAGCTGCCATCCGGATGGCCGACTGGACAGCCTCCATCCTGCGACGAATACCCACTCGCCCATACGCTTGAAGGAGGAACCAACCTCCCGGCGGCCGAGCGAGGAATCACCTGGGTCCCCCTGTCGGAAAACCACGCTCAAGGAGGACGGTTCAACGCCTTCCTGGTCAAAAACCGTGTCCTGGACGGGGACGCCTTCTGGGTGGCAGTCTGACGCCGTGACCGCACAGACCTTCGCCGTGAGCGTCTCCTACTTCCAGTACCTGCTCCACACCCAGGACGCAGACTTGACAGAGTCGCCGTACGCAGGAGGCAACGGCCTGATCTGGGTCGACCCCGCAGGCGAGGCCGCCATCATCATGACCGGCACAGACACGGGCCCCGTCACGCTGACGATCGACGTCACCGACCAGCCACCCGACGCGGACCTGGACACATGGGACGACGTTGTGGAGGCATCGGTAACGCTGACCGGAGACGGCATCGTCATCTATGCGCCAGCGGATATGGAAGGCGGCCACGAGGTCGAACTACCGGCCAGCGCGGAGGAGACTCGCACCTACCGGCTCCGAGCGCACGCCCGGGGCCGCGACCAAGGCCGAGCGCAACAGTTCACCGATATCGCCTCCTCGCCACCCGAGGAGCATCTGATCCTCCTCTGGCCAGCGGATGAGGCGGATGAGCAACGACTCAAACTGACCGACGCCGTCGGTGCAGAGATCCGAGCTCGAACCCAATGACGACCGTCGGGAGCGATGCGCGCTTCTCTCGCCGGAGCGCACCGGCGGCGTCCAAGGATTAGCGGGAGCGCCCCGCCCTCCAGCAAGGGACGGAGGGCGGGGCTGGTCCGGCCTCACTAAGGGGCAGAGGCGACGGTACGTCGGTCACCGGGTCTGTGGAGGCCTAGGCATAGGTCGGCTCGACGTCCCATCTCCAGTCGCCGAGCAGCCCCTCCTCCGCGTCCTCCACATCGGGGGGCGCCCAGACGACAGCCACGATGGCGGACGGGTCGGCCCGTGCCTCGACGATGGCGTTCACGAGCATGGAGCCGCTTTCGCGGCACTCAGCTCGTGCTCGACCTCGAGGTTGAGCGGCGGAACCCTTGAGAAGGTTCAGCGGGGTGCGGCCCCGCCGCACGTTGCGTTCGCGGCCCAGCCTTTCGCGAGCCGCGTATGACGCCGGTCCGGATCGGCGTCTGCCCGTCGGTCTGGGTTTCTGGTTCCGTGGTTTCGATCCTCGGCTTCTGTGATCGCAGATGGACGGTCGGTGGACCGCCGTGGTGGCGGCGGGTCTGTGCATCACAGCGCTGTTCGGTTTACCCGTCGGCTCCTCGAAAACTGTGACTTACGTCTCACGGGCGTCTCGTTGATCATCGTGTGCGGCGTGGATAGCTTCATCAGGCTTTGGTCGGAATGCCCCTTTTTGGGTCCTGTTTTCCGGCTTCACCAGGCGTTGGTCAAGAGATGGAGCGTTCCCTGCTTTGAGATCGTCGTTCTCGAGTGTTCCGGTACGGAGGGTGCGGGCGCTGTCGTTGGCGCTGGCCCTCCTCGGCTCGCTCGTCGCCATCATGGGCGTCGCGGCGCCCGTTCAGGAGGTTCACGCCGAGACCACGGGTGATGGTCGGTTCGTGCCCATGGTCCCCAAGGTCCTGTTGGACACGCGGTCGGGGGCCGGCACCACGCAGGTCGCGAAGGTCCCCGCTCAGGGATCGGTGACGTTCCAGGTCACCGGCGTGCACAGCGTCCCCGCCACCGGCGTGTCCGCCGCCGCCCTGACCATCCAGGCCTATGCGCCGGAGAGGTGGGGCTCGTTCACGGTGTACCCGTCGGACGTGCCCACGACGGTGTCGACGGCGACGTTCGCCGGGGGTGAGGCAACGACCGTCGCGGACTTCACCCGGATCACCGGCACGGGCAAGGTCACCATCGTCAACAAGAGCGCCGGCGCCACCCATGTGGCCGTGGCCGTCCGGGGATACTTCCTCGACGCGACCGGCGAGGGCGGCAGCGAGTACCGCCCGCTGGCCACCTCCTACCTGTACGACACGCGGTTCGGCCACGGCGCGCCGGCGCGCACCACCCCCGTCCCCGGGAACGGCGAACTGACGTTCGAGGCCGCCGGACGGGAGGGGATCCCGGCTTCGGGGGCGACGGCGGTCGCGGTCAACATCGTGGCGATGGACCAGACCGCCCATGGCTTCCTCACGCTGACCCCGTCCGACGTGACCGCAGGCGCGGGTGTGCTGAACTACGTGCCCGGGGAGGCCAACAGCACCTTCTACGTGGTCCCGCTCTCGGCGACCGGCCAACTGAAACTGACCAATCACCATCCCGGGACCCTGAACGTCTCGATCACCGTCCGCGGCTACTTCACCGGATCGACCACCGACGCTAGCGGCCCCCGGTACAAACCGATGAACACCAAGGTCCTCGCCGACACCCTCACCGGCGTGGGCACCGACGGAGACACCAGCCCCATCGCCGCCGGGGCGTCGCTCACCTTCGAGGCCACCGGCGCCTCCGGGGCACCCTCCAACACGGTCGCCGCCGCCGCGCTCAACATCGACGCCCGCACCCCCGTCTCCGCCGGATGGCTGTCGGTCTACGCTTCCGGCTCCAAAGACCCGAACATCTCCAGCGTCGTCTTCGACGAAGGAGAGACCAACAACGGCTTCGACCTCGTGGTCCCCGGCGTGGACGGACGGATCACCATCACCAACCACAGCACCGGCACCGTCCACCTCCAGGTCTCCACCCGCGGCTACTTCATCCACACCCGAGTCGAGGTGTTCCCCGCGACCGAGGCCGACGACAACCCCCCGCCGATCAGCCCCGTCAACAGCGCCGCACTCCAGGAGGCCGAGGAACGCGCCGAGGGCGACCCGGAAACGATGGCGCCGCCCTACCACGACACCGCCACCGGACGGCTCGTCACCCCGATCGGCGCGGACAGGGTCCCCGTCGACCAGAGCCCCATCCAGGTGGCCGAGAACCAACCCGACGACGGCGTCGGCGACGCTTCGGTCGAGAACACTCCGGGCATGGAGATGCCGACCGAGCCGGTGGAGGACGACCTCGACCCGGTCCCCGTCGAGAGCGGGCCGATGAGGACCATCACACCCCGTACGATCTTCGTGCCCAACACCACCCATGAACTCCAACGGATCCAGGACGAAGTCCTCACCCTGGACACCACACAACTGCCGAGCGCCGACCAACTCCAAAGCGCCCACATCCAAGCCGCCAAGAACCGCGTTGTCATCGAGGCGTTCTCCGTGAACGACGCCATGGTCGACGCCCTCACAGCCCGCTACGGGCCCAGCAAGATCGCCGTTCGTGTCATCTCCGACGCAGAGCCAGCCGACGCCATGTGCAGCAACGGCATCATGAACCGCGCCTGCTCTCACCACTTCTGGGGCGGGTCAAAGATGGCGACGATGGAAAACGGCAGTTATTGCACCATGGGATTCATGTGGCGCAACAGCTACGGGAGGTTCGGGCTTACCGCAGGACACTGTGGCCAAAAAGGTCATTGGTTCGGATCCTGGGTCTCAAGCGGCTCCGTCGCGGCCAGGGGAGTCGGGGTAAAGACCGGCTGGAACCCCAAGGTCGGTACGGTATATGGGCGTGGTGATCTACTTTTCGTCAATTTGGACTACACCTCCGACGGTCAAAGAAGCAGTCCTTTCGTCTTCAATGGTGGCAGCGCCACGAGAAATATCCTTCCCGTGAAGGGGAGAGCGTCCAGGCGTCCTCGGGTGGGTGACTATGTGTGCTCAGGTGGAGCTACTAAAGGCGATCTCTGCGGCTGGAAGATCTCCGACACCTCCATCAATGTAAGATACGCCAGCGGCGGACTAGTCAAGTGGGCCGTCGAAGCGAAAAGAAAGGGAGTATGCGCAGCGGGCGGTGACTCCGGTGGCCCCGTCTTCACCAAGGTCAAAGTCAATACACATGTCACAGAGTGGGGCGCAGTCGCGCAAGGCATCATCAGCGGAGGCGGAGGCGGCAAGACGTGCAGGCTCTACTTCACCAGTATCCATGATGTCCAAACCCTGGCACCCGGGGACGTCCAGCGGTATCCTTTCCGATGATCAACAGATTCGCGGGGCTGCTCGGAGTGGCCGCCATCATCGCCCTCCTGATAGGCGGCTGTGCGTCCGATGGCGACACTGCAGCCTCCATCACCTCAGCGGCCCTCACGGGGGATGGCAGGCAGCTGACCTTGCACTTCGACGGCGATGACTTCTCGGAAGTCAGCAAGGTCAAGGTCGAAGAGTACGAGGATAAGGTCGTCGTCGTCGTGCGCATACGGTCGACCATCGGTGATGAGCCCGTAGCAGGGGTCGGCAGGTCATTGGAGACGACCGTCACGCTGAAGCAACCACTTGGCAAACGAGCTCTCACTACCCTGGACGGCTCGACCATCCCGATCGACAGAAGCCCCTAACGGACAGCGCTATCCACTGGTGGACCCAGTGTCGCCGTTCTCCTGCGGGCCGAGAACCGCGCGGCCATGCGGAATCCCCGCCAGACCGGTTGTAAGGCAGCGAGCGTCCCGCCCGGTCTCACTCGAGAAGTCGGGCGGGACGCGTCGCCGTCCTTCCGGTGACCCCGCAGCCCCTCCGCGTCGCATTTCGGAGGAACAGCTCGCCGCCATCAGATCGGTAAGACCGCCATCGCTGAAAAGTCCGATGTGAATCTGTGAGCCGCCGTCGCCGCGTTCTCCGCCAGCCTTCTTGCGCTACGTGAGTTGGCGGAGCAGGTGATCGGCTTCGGCGACGTGCGGGTTGCCGGTGTGGGTTCGCCAGCCCTGCCGGATCTGCGTGAGGGTGTGTCGCACGCGTTGGGATGCGCTGGTGTTCAGGTGGTCGGCCAGGCCGAGGATGGTGGTGGCGGCTTCGTCTGGTCGGTGCCGGCGGAGTCGGACGTGGGCGAGGCGGGCGAGGGTGAGCCCGACCTGGTGCTCGTAGAAATCTCGGCGGCGATGGAGCCAGGCGTGACCATCAAGCCACACCGTCCGGGCTGGGGGAGGACTCTGCGGTAGCTGGAATGTCGTCGCCGGAACGGGCCACCGGTGCAGCGGGCAGCAGGGCCAAGGGAGGCGGGGCCGCGGCACGGTTCATGGCCCGTACCGTAAGCGCGCGAATGCCGTGACGTTTCTGGAATCGGTGGACCGTCCGCCCGACCCTTCGCCTCCGGGAAATGTCGGTCCTGCCGGGTACCCTTAGGTGATCTTCCCATCACTGGAACGGGACCCTACGGCTGTGACTCTCGACGAGATCCTCACCCGGTTCGCGGGCCTAGCTGAGGTCGACCCGGCTGAGGTTCAGGTCCGCGGCCCTGCGATGGCGGTCGCCCAGAACTGGCTCATGCGCATCCCCGCCGGGCCCGCGCGAAACGACGCGCTCGATCTGCTCGAACTGGCCGTGGCGCGCGGTCGAGGCGCTCACCGAGCCCGCCTAGGCACCGAAGCCCATTCCCTTGTCAGCGTCAAGGGAATACTGTGGCCGAAGCTTCGGGGAGAGGCCGCCGGGGTCCCAGGGCAAGGACAACCCGGCGGCCTCTCCGAGTGGCCCCAGCCGCAGCGCTCCCCGGGGTGCGGGTCATGCTGCGGCTGGGGGGCCGAGCCGGTTGCTCGAGCGAAGCACCGCTCAAGCGCCGAGGATCGTGGCGGCGTGACGCCGTCCCCCTGAGCGTGGTGGTCGCCCCGGCGGGGGAGTGGCGATGCCGGCCGTCGAGCCGGGTCACAGTGCGACCTCGAACCAAAGGCGCGTCTCGTGCGGGCCCATCTCCATGCCCCAGCGCGTCGACAGGACCCGGATGGCGGTCAGCCCGCGCCCGTTGTCCCTGCGGTCCGCCTGGTCGTGTTCGCAGCCGTGGTCGCGGACCTCGACGCGGATGCCGCGAATTGTGCGAGAGACGGTGACGTCGATGCCGCCGGTGCCGTGCAGGTATGCGTTGGTGACGGCCTCGCTGGTGAGTACGCCCAGGTCGTAGAGGACGTCGGTGTCGGCGGTGAAAACCTCGGCGATGCGCTGGACCTCTCGGCGTCCGTCTCGCACGGCCGATGCGGCTCGGGGAACGGTGTGCTTGCCGAGGATCTCCATGAGCGCCGTCACGACTCGTCGTCCGGGATGAGCATGGACACCGCCAGGGGGTTCGGGTACCTGCGTCCATCATGCCGTGGGACGCCCATGATTAGCGTGGGACTCCCACGATCGCCGTGACCGTATCCGGTCACCGGTCGGTCGGTGGAACATGGTTTGCGGGACCATCTGTCATATGGCAGCCGTCTACACGCCGACCCTCCGAGGCCGCGTCCTCGCCCTCGAGCTGCGCCGTATCCGGGAGCGGACCGGCCTCTCACAAGCGGAGGCGGCACGGCGCATGAGCTGGGACAAAAACAAGATGAGCCGGATCGAGCAACCCTCGACCCAGCCGACCGACGACGACGTTCGGGCGCTCCTGCAGATGTACGGGCTGGACGCGAACCGCCTCGAGGCCCTGCTGCACCTCAACCAGGACGCTTGGCAGCGCGGCTGGTGGACCGCGTACGGCGATGCCTTCTGCGGGCAGTTCATCATGTTGGAGGACCAGGCGCCCGAGATCTTCGGGTTCGAGAACGCGCTCGTCCCGGGCCTGTTCCAGACGGCGGACTATGCCCGGGCCATCATCGCCGGGCTCCTGAACGTCACCGGCTCCGACCTCGACAGGCGTGTCGCCGCACGTCTCGCACGTCAGGCCGTCCTCGAGAGGAGCAGCCCCCCGCGCATCCACTACCTGATCGATGAGGCCGTCCTCGACCGCGACATCGGAGACCCGGACATCATGCGCAAGCAGGTGCACGCGCTCCGGGAAGCCGCCGACCGCTCCACCGTGACGCTGCAGATCGTGCCGCTCTCGGCTCGTGTCCACGCCGGTTTCGAGGGTCCCTTCACGATCTTCGGTTTCCCGCAGGACCGTGGTTTGGACGTCGGTCACTCCGAAGGCATTCTCGGAGAGTGGTACGCGGAGAGCGCAGACCAGCTAGCTAAGCTTAGGCTTGCCTTCTCAAACGTGTCCGGTGCGGCGATGACCCCCGACGAAACCTTGGAGTTCCTCGCCGCACGGGCACCGGCCTGACCACCGCGAGGAGCTTCCCCCCACATGCCGGCACAGGACCGTTGGCGCAAGTCCAGCCACAGCGGAAGCGGTAACAACTGCGTCGAGATCGCCATCGTCGCCGCTGCTCTGATGCTCGTCCGCGACAGCAAGGCCCCTGAGCGTGGCACGATCCAAGTCACGACCGGCGCTTGGCGAGACTTCTCCCGCCGCGTGAAGGCCGGCGGGTTCGACGAGTGAGTTGAGCCCCTGCTGGGCCCAGCCGCATCTCGGGCTGTTAGCCCAGCAGGCGGGTCCGCATACCGCGCCGTGTCCCGACATCAACCTCTGGGTATATACCCAGAGGTTTCCTCCCGAGGAGACGTCCCTACGGTCGCCGCATGCGTCAAGGGCGGCCCGTCGACCACGACATCGACCGACCTGTCTACAAACAGGTCGCCGACGACATACGGGAGCAGATCGCCGATGGCGGCCTCTCCCCGGACGAGCGACTACCCGGAGAGGAACGCCTCGGCCACATCTACGGCGTCGGCGTCAACACGATTCGCAACGCGATGGCGCTGCTCCGCTCGGAGGGTCTACTCGTCACGGAGAAGGGCCGAGGGTCCCGTGTCCGACCAGATCGGAGGCGCGCCGTGGCGAAACTACCCCGAAAAGGTCGCGCCTTCGTGCGCCGCGCGACCGCAGAGGAGAGCGAGCGCCTGGGCCTGGGGGAGGGGGAGCCCGTGATCGTGATCGTTGTCGGCGGCGAGGAGCAGGTCTTGCCCGCCTTTGAGGTCGAGCTCGTCAACGGCGAGGGCGACGAGACTCCCCGCGACTCGCACTGATCGTTTCGCTATGCAGTTCTCAAAGAACGGGCGCGGGACCTGCACCGGTTAGCTGCCTGTCCCGCTATGGACACCTACCGTCGCCCAGAAGAGTGAGTTTGGCAATACCCTCGAATCTGGAATTTCCAACCAGCGCGTGGGAGTCTGACGGCAGTGGATCACCTACCCGACGGTGAGGAGCAGGCGTGCCGGACCCGCTCAGCCCCACGGCGCGACTGCGGACCCTGTCGCTCGAGCTGGCCAGGCTCCGTGAAGCCGCAGGGCTCACCCGGTCCGAGGCGGCCAAGGCCGCCGGGTGGACACCCAACAAGGTCACCCGCATCGAAGCTAGGGAGTGGCGGCAGCCGAAACTCCTCGACGTCGAGGTCCTCCTGGACGTGTACGGCGTCACCGACCCGGATCGTCGGGCTGAGTTGCTCCGGCTGGCGCGTGAGGCGCGTCAGCGGGGCTGGTGGACCGGGTACCGCGCCAGCCAGGGATACCAGACCTACATCGGTCTAGAAGCTGAGGCCGCCGTCATACGGACGTGGGAGCAGGGTTTCCTGCCCGGGCTCCTTCGGACCCCCCAGTACTCGCGGGCGCTCGTCGCCGCACGTGACCCGGAGCTGCCGCCCGAGACCGTGGCGGACCTCGTGGCGCTGACCGAGGAACGCCAGCACACCCTTCTGAACCGGCCGCGGCCGACTGCCGTATGGGCGATCCTCGACGAGTCCGTTCTACACCGCACCGTAGGCGACACCGCCACGATGGTCGAGCAGATCACTCATCTGCACAAAGTCGCGCAGGTCGATCACGTCACCGTCCAGGTCCTGCCTCTGGCAGTGGGCGCGCATCCCGGCATCGACGGCGGGTTCACGATCATCACGTTCCGTCGGTCCGTCACCGACCCTGAGATCGCCTTCACCGAGACGCCCGCCGGGGAGTTCTGGATCGAGGATGCCGACGGAGTTGACCGGATGATCCGCAGGTTCGGTCGGCTTAAGGAGGCCGCGCTGTCGCGGTCGGCGTCGCTGTCGCTGATCGCGGCGCGCCTGGCCGACCTCCACCGCCGGACGTAGCCGCCGGTCAGTCGACGCGGGCGACGCCTGCCAGAACACGCAACGGTCCGCCGTCGGGCGGCTCCGCGACACGCCACTGGTGCGCTTGAACCAGCCCCGGCTCCACCTTCGTCAACATCACCTCGATCGCAGACCGGCTCCTTAGACGCAGCGTCGTGGTGGGGGAATTGGCGTAGCTCTCCTCGATGTGCGCCTGGAGCCGCGGGTCGCAGTCCTCCGTCGTCGCGTGCGCCAAGACCACGTGGCTGCCCGGAGGACACGCCCCGGCGAGGTCCGCGACGATCCGGGCCGGGTCCTCCTCATCGGCGACGAAGTGCAGGACCGCGACCAGCAGCGCCGCCACTGGGCGTTCGAAATCGATCAGGCTCCGCGTGCCCGGCGCGTTGAGGATGCCGGGCACGTCGCGGGCGTCGCCGCGCACGAACTCCACGGACCCCTGCCCCTCCATCAGTGCCCGCGCGTGCACGACCACGGACGGGTCATTGTCGACGTACACGATCCGCGCGTCCGGGTTGACGCGCTGCGCGACCTCGTGGGTGTTCTCGACGGTGGGGAGCCCGGACCCGATGTCGAGGAACTGGTCGACGCCCTGATCTGCGAGGAGCGTGACGGCCCTACGGAGAAACGCCCGGTTGTACAGGGCGGTCTGCCGCAGCTCGGGTGCTTGAGCGAGGAGCTTCTCTGCGAACTGGCGGTCGACGGCGTAGTTCTCCCGGCCGCCGAGGACGTAGTCGTAAAGACGGGCGGGGGAGGGGACGGTGGTGTCGATACCGGGGGGTGGGGTGTCGCGCATCACCGGATCTTGACACACGCATGACAGCGTCGACAGTGGTTGTGGTGGCGGGTGACCGCGTCAGGTCGCCGATCCAGCACGCGCTTCCCACAGCAGCGCGACCTTCGCGTCGTGACGGCCGCCGGGGACGATCGTTGCCCACCATTGGTGCTGCCCGAGCAGGACCGCCGCCTCGAGGCGCTCCGCGCGGGCTTCGGCGAGGGCGGCGACGTGCTCGGCTTGCGGCTCGGTGAGCCCGGCGGCGATGTCGACGGCCTGCGGGAATCCGCGCCCGATCTCCTCGCAGCGGGCGTCCAGGTCGAGGAACGCTCGCTGCAAACGGACCAGGTCGGCGGGGATGTCGAGGTCGGTCACGGACACCACCGTAGGGGGAGCGTCGTGCGCATGAGACGTTCGGGTGCGGGCTAGACGGCCCTAGAAAACCTTAGGGAGGGCGCCGGGCCTCGGACCGGGAACGGCGCGATGCTGGGGATTTTGTGGGTATGAAACTGGGCGTCCTGTGGGCATTTCTGGGACACTGCTCCCATGACGAGTCCACCAGCGTCTGTCCCAGACGCACTGCCGGGGGAGATCCGGGAACTCCTACGCGGCGGCCTACCCGTCCGCGCCGGACATTGCGGGCCCTGCCTGCTGGCCCTTCGCGGAGTGAAAGCGCGGGCCCTTCACCCCGACGACCCAGAGAGCCGCGCCCGAGCACTCGACGGGCTGCTCCGTGAGCAACTCGACCGACTCGAGAACGCGGAGTTGGCCCCGGCGGCCCGGCTCCTGTTCGGCGCCGAGACCACGACGTCCGGGGCGACCCTGACTGCGAGGAGGGAAGCCGCCGCGAAGTCCTCCGGCTACGAGGTGCATCACTTCCGCAAGAGGATCGAACCGAAGGTCGTGGAACTGGTCGCCTGGCAACTCCTCCGCGACAGCGAAACCTTCTCGACGCGGCACGCGTCCGCGCCGGAGCTCCACGCCGCGACCGGGCCCCTCGCCCTCCCGGCCGACGTGTTCGCGTGGGAGGCCGCTGAACATCAGCACACCCTCGCCGGGCTGTGGGGGGCGGTGTACCTGCTGCGCGCCGAGCTCCTGACCGTCGCGCGCATGGTCAGCATGACCGCAGACGACGACGCGCTGTCGGCCGCCGCCGACGCGGCGCTGTGGAGGCACGCGCTCGTCCTGGTCGCCGTCGCCCGCTACCGCTCCGCCTACGGGGCGGTGATGCTCCACGCGGCCACCGAACTCGGCCCCGACGAGATCGCCGCGTACGCCGGCTGGACCCCCGCCCTCACCCCCGGCGAAGAACTCCTCCTGGCCGAGGTCGCCGACCCCACCCAGGGCCTCACCCACTTCATGACCCGGCTGACCGAGACCGAACGCGGCGCGGCGACCGTCCATGCCTGGCGTCGGTCGTTGACCGGCCGCCCCCACCGACAGGGCGGCGGCCCCGAAGAGGAAGTCACATCATGAGCCTCGACCAACTACTGAATCCGTCCACCTCGCCCCGCCGGTACGTGATCACCGGGGGCCCGTCCGCCGGGAAGGAAGCCGTCGTCGCCGAGCTGCACGCCCGGGGGATCCCCGCCACCGAGGGCGAACCGGCGAGGGAGATCTACCGCAGGCACCGCGACCGGCTCGGCCGGCATCTGCAGGTCGGTGACCGGCGCGCCTACTCCCGTGACGTGCTGCAGGCGTTCGTCGCCGAGTTCTGCGACCACACGGCTGGCCTGCGGTTCTACAACCGGGGCATCCCGGACGGGTACGGGTGGGACGCGTTCTTCGGCCTCAGCCCCTACCCCGAGCTGGAGGAGGCGTCCCGCGTCTACCGGTACGACGCCGTGTTCGTCCTCGACGCGCTGGACGACTTCGACTCCGAGGACGACCTGGTGTGGGCCAAGGAACGCGAGATCCGCCGCGTCCACGAACTGATCGTCCAGGGCTACTACGACGCCGGATACCGGCCGATCTTCGTTCCCGCCGACGAGCCCGCCCGCCGGGTGGAGTTCATCCTCGCCCAACTCCCCGTGCCGACGACCTGACCGAAGGGTGCCGTGATGAACGGCCGCAGTGACAGCGTGGAGATCATCAGCCCGAACAACGTGCTGGCCAACGCGATGCTTCGAAGCATCGACATGGTCCGGCCCCGCCTACAGGCCACCAACCCGGACCGGGTCGCGTTCTGCGTCGGCACACAGATCAACGGCGCCCCGCACCTGGGGACGTCGCTGGTGCAGACGGCGGCGTTCCTCCTCGCCAAGCAGACGAAACGCGCCTTCGGCGTCGACACCGTCGTCCGGTTCGGGGCCCTCGACAACGCCCCCTACGACATCCGCCTCGACCCCGAAACCCACCACGCCTACCAGACCACCTACTTCCACGCCCTCGGCGCGGACGGCGTCGATGACCTCCTCGGCAAGTACTACCGGGGGATGTTCGACTCCCTCGCCGACGCGACCGGCGTCGACTACGAGATCGAGACGTACACGGCTCAGCAGACCGACCCGGCGTTCCGCCACGAGTTCCTCGCGACGCTCGGCTGGCTCGACCAGATCCGGTGGCCTCTGGCACCCTCGCACGGGCAGGTCCACCTGCGGCTGCCCTGCCCGGAGTGCGGATGGGCCGAGAAACGCGCCGAGCGGACGAGGCTGCAGCGCACGGGGTCCGGCGGCGCGGACTTCACGGCGGTGTGCACCGACCACGGCGACTACGACATCGCCGTGACCGCCGACACCGGCGCCTACCTGGACCTGGCCACCCTGTACCGGAACCTCGTCAAGGAGCGGATGGCCGCCCGCGACCACGTCACCCTGTCGGTGATGGTCAAGGGCGGCGACTGGGCCTACGGCTGCCAACTGGTCGACGAGGCGTTCGCTCAGCTCCCCGGCCCGGTCCCGCCGCCACGGATCTTCACACCGATGGTCCTCACCGACACGGGCGCCAAGCTGTCCAAGTCCCTCATCCGGGAGGGGAAGGTGGCGCCGCCGCCGGGCACACACCCGTGGATGCTCGACGTCACCGAATGGCCCGGCAGCATCGACGACTACGTCGACGCCATGGTGTGGCTCGTCGGGAAGATGCTCGCCGACCCCAAACACCTCTACCGCTCGTACACCACACAGGAGCTGGACAGGATCATGACCGCACGTCCCGCGACCACGACGGGTGTCCGCGCCCGCGAGATGAACCTGTATCGCCGCTACTTCGACCTCGTCGCGTCCGGCCGTAAGACGATCGAGGTCCGCGTCCAGTACCCCAACCTGCGGAACCTCAAGGTCGGTGACCACATCCGTTTCGTGTGCGGCCGTGACGACGCCCTCACCCAGGTGAGACGCGTCGCCCGGTACTCCTCGTTCGAGGAGATGCTCGACAGCGAGGGGCCCGCGAGGGTCAATCCCGACAGCCCCCGCGAGCAGCAGCTCGCCAACATCCGCCGTATCTACGGGCCGGAGAAGGAAGCTCTAGGGGTCTTGGCCATCGAGATCGAGCTACTCGACCACGCCGTCTGACGGCGGCCCCGGCGGCCGTCCAGCGGGGTGGTCGCCGGGGTCTTCAGCCTGTTTAAGGCGCTGCCGCCTTGTGCCGTATCGACGGGTGCCACGGTTTCCCCTGGCAGACGGCAGCGCCTTCGAACCACGGTAGCCGTTCACCTGCTGCGACGATTCCCCTATGTGCGGCATCACCGCCCCGCTACGGTGATCCGCTATGGGTTGGTCCGAGAACCTCAACGTGGCCGCGGCTGGCTTTTCGGCGGTCGCCGCCTGGGGCGCATGGCTCGCGGCGAAACGCGCCACATCCGCGTCGATGGCGATGACCGGCATCGAGATCGAACGACGCCACGGCGAACTCACCCCAGAGTTCCGCATCACCTTGGAGGCCGACCGGTACGGGACGCCTCGCCGCGCGAACCTCAGGGTGGACCTCATCGGCCCTCCCGGGCTCGACCACCTCGACGAGGTCACGATCCGGATCCTGAACGAGGCCGAGAGGGATCACTGGGGGCAAGGCTTGCCCCCCGATGTCACGATGGACGAGGCGGAGCTGTTCGTGTGGGGGCCATGGGAGTTCGTCAGCACGGCAAGCGAGCAGGTCGTCAACAACCGTGAGACCAGGCCCCAAAGCTTCTCCCGGGTCGAGGGAGACAACTGGGCCCTGCTGGCGCTGCGTCCCACCCAGCCCGGGCATTGGATGAGCACAACGCCCGAGCAGTGGCGGGAAGAGCAGCAAGCGACGATCCGCGTGTCCATCACGGGCAGCCGGGAACCGTTCGACCCGTGGCACCTGCTCTACGAGATCCCGGCCGATGGCCTATCGGGCCCGCAGACGGAGCACGCAACGTAAGCGGCAACGCAGGTTTCGGAATCGCCGGTTGTAGCGCCACCCGGACTCTACGGTGCTCGGCATGGGAATCAAGCTGACCGACCTGGAACTCGACAACGGCCACGGCCTGTTCTACAACGTGCCTCACGCCGCAACCCTCGCCGAACTCCGAGACCGAACCAAGCCCGCCGACCACCTCATGCTGACCCTCCAGCCGGTGGTGACGTTCGCCGGCGACACAGAGGCGGAGGCGCTGCAGCGGGCGGCGGACTGGGTGGCCGACAGCTTGGGCGGGTCGGTGATCCTCGCTAGCTGGTTCAAGTTCAAGGCGGAAGAGGGCGGCGACGACTACTACGAGGTCGGCATGGTCCTCGAAGGATGAACCAGGCCCCGGGCCGGTCGGGACTCCCTACTCGGGGACGTCCGATGTGAGGCGGGTCGAGTCGTCGCCGTGGAGGTCTTCGGGTGAAGGCAGCCGATGCGCCAGGCGCTCCACCGCGGCTTTGCGTGCGGCTCGCTGCTCGGCGGCTGCCTCGTCGCTTAGTTCAGGTTCTGGCTCGGCATAGCCAGTCCATGGGTTGTAGTACTGCGCTCGGATCCCGAGGATCACGGCAGGAGGACGCTCACGGTACTTGCGGAAGACGCCATAGTCGTCGCTGGCGTGCCCTTCAAGGCTGTTGCAGCTTCCGCATAGCCGCCCTCGGATCAGCCCTGTCTTGTGGTCGTGGTCAACGACAAGTCTGCCGGGAACGCCGCATACCGCGCACTCGCGGTTCCACCAGGAGAGGAACAGCCCAGCGGAATCCTCGTCCTTGTAGGTGCGCGTCTCCGGAGCAGCCCAGGACCAGCAAGCAGGGTCGCGGTTCCAGTAGGTGCGACGGGCTTCTTCCGCTTCCTCGGCTGTCGGAGGCTGGGATGCGAGCAGCATCCGAGGCGCAATCGAGTTGGGCTTGGGGCTGGTCACAGGCCGATTCCCTTCATCGGGTTGTTCTTCCATGGATCGCCCGGTGGGGGAGCGGGCTGGGCATACGCCTTCTCGATCGGATCCCAGTACCGCTGTCTGATACCCAGTACGGATGCCGGGTTCCTGTCGCGGTAGCGGACAAACACGGGGGCGTTGCTCAGGCCCTCGGCGGTGTTGCACCTTGAGCACAAGCCACCGCGGATGAGTCCGGTTCTGTGGTCGTGGTCAGTGACCAGGACAGTCTTGCGTCCGCAGATTGCACAGCGGCCAGCCTGCCAGCCCCACAGAGGGGTGGTTCCCCACTCCTCGTCGAGCTCATAGCCCAGTGGAGGCCAAGACCAGCAGGCAGGATGTCCGTTCAGGAAGAGCCCACGTGCGAGCTGCAGCGGTAGTGCCGCCTCGCCGCGTCGAAGCTTGTCGTCCTCGAATGCCTGCCGTTCAGTGCGGGTGAGATGGCCTGTGCACGCCTTGGGATCGGGGAGGTGTCTCGGGTACCAATGGACGCGGTAGCCAGCGCATGGGTTGCCCTGGAGCGTCGTCCGTGTGCAGAGGTGGGCTGCTCGTCCGGTTTCCGGAGAGCCGTTCACAGGACCCCCTTGAGCGCGTTGTCTGTCCACCTGTCGGCGTCCTCCATGTAGCCGGCGAGCGCAGTGGAGTTGTCCGACCAGCCGCCTTGCCGGGCGATGCGGATCCGGTCGTGGCCCGCTTTCCGCGCCTCGGTGGCGAAGCCCCGGCGGACCGAGTGGCCAGACCACCGGCCCGTGAGCGCCTTCCTCCCTGCGCTGCGCGTGATGACCTGGCTGATCGCCTGTGCAGTCATCCGGCCTGTGGGATCCCCAATGGGTCGGCCGTCTCTGGTGATGTTGGGTCCGATGTGTCCGTGTCGGTTGATGCGGACGAACAGCGCGCCGGAGGTACGTCCGTGGTTCGCCAGGCACGCCTTCCATCGCATGACGGCTAGGACGGGGCACAGCGCGGGGTTCTCTGCGAAGGGGACCGCGATCTCGTCGAACCGCTGACCCTTCTTGCGGTAGACCTTGATGGTGAGGCCCTCGTCGGTCTCGACGGCGTCCTCGATGTCCAGGGAGGCGATCTCTGAGCGGCGCCCGGCGAACGAGAACCCAAGTAGCCAGATGGCGGCGTCTCGGACGCCGGCCGGGGTGGCGAGGTCAAACCCCGCGATTACCTGCGTCAGTGTGTCCTTGGTCGCGGCTGTGGCCTTTCTGGGCTTGGCCCGAGGGTCCCTGCTTTCGGCGAGCCGCGCCCGGTAGCCCTTGACGACCTTCGCCAGGCCGATGGAGTCGGGCGGTTCGAGGCCGGCTGCGCGGTGGGCGCTGCGGATCGCGGACCGAACGCGTTCGATGGAGCCGGGGGAGAGGGGCTTGGGCTCATCGCGGTAGGCGAGATGCGCGGCGTACTCGGTGAGTGTCTCGGCGGTGGCTGGGAGCGGGCTGCGGTCGTTGGCCTCGCACCAGTTCTTGAACTTGGTGAAGTCATTGCTGTAGGCGGCGCGGGTTGAGTCCGGGACGCCGGCCGCGACAGCGGTCCGTGCCGCCGCGGACAGGGCTCGATCGGGTGCGTGGAGGGTGGGGCTGGAGCGGGTGGGGACGACTTCGACAACCCTGTTCTGACTCACGAGAATGAAGCTTATGGTGAGTCAGGCGTGAAAAGGCGACGACACGCCGCACGCCCACCGCTCACTCCTCCGCCGCGTTCCCCATTCCCGCGAGAGCGTCCGGCATCGGCCTCCGCCCCCCGGTGTTCGGCCTTGCCGTCGCGCTGAACGGGAAGTCGCGTTGGAGCCACACGAGCCCGGCCAGGTTGGGAGGCATCTCCCAGCGCGCGGACCGGCCGAGGTCGAGGGTTCCTCCCGAGACACCCCGCGTGAGGTCTGACCCGTTGAACTGAATGACGATGGTTCCCCTCCCGGCGATCAAGTCGTCCACGACGTCGAGGGTGACGCCGGTGAACGGCTCCGCGCCCACGGCGACGATCAAGGGCACGTTGAGGTCGTCGGCGAGTTGCCGGTAGCGACTGACCTTGTCGTTCACCTTGCGGGCCATCTTCTCCGCGCTGACCCGCCCGGCGATCGGCGTCGGCCACGCCAACTCGGCGCGCAGACCACGCCCTCGCACAGGCCGGCCGCTGCCGTCGGTCATGACGACGAAGGCGTACCCGCAGGACTGGAACCGCCCGGTCATGTTGATCCGGAACAGGGACTCGCGCATCTCCTGCACGATGCGCTTCCCATCGCCGGCGGATGGCGGTTCCCAAGGAGAGTCCTCGGCGACCATGAAGACGAACGGGCTGGCAATGCTGTTGAACCGGTCACCGAAGCTCCGCCAGCCGCGGATCTGATCGTCGACCTCGCGGGGCGACTGGTCGGTGTGGACCTCAACGAGGCAGACGAGACCGCCGCCGTTGCCGTAGACGCTCCAGTCCGGCGAGAGCTTGCCCCACCGCTGCTCGTAGACGGGCGTCAGACCCGCGGTCCTTAGGGCCTCGCCCGCCGCGAGTTCGTAGATTGCGGAGTAGTGGTCGCGTTCCCGCCAGAGCTTGCCCGCCAACTGATGGCGCTGGTCCTTGCTGAGCAGCGCCAACTCCTGCCTCGCCCACCTTCGCAGGGCGGCGAACTCCTCCTTGACGGCGATGTCGTAGAGGAGGGACCGGTGATGCCAGAGCCTTGCCTCATCGCGTTTGATGAGCCGTTCGCGGAACTCCGCCTCGGCTTCGGCGCCGGGTACCTGCGGAGGCACGGCTACCGGTCTTCCTTCGTGCGCTGGCTCCCAAGCGCTGAGGCGATCTTCTCGACCGAGTTCGAGAGCTTGTCCAACACCTTCACCCCATCGTGAGTGGTCTTGACGCTTAGCGTCTCGATGCTGCGGTACATGGCCAGGTCGACTCGGTACGTCAGGGGCTCAACACGACCGAAGGGCCCCTCGGCCTCCACGGTGGCCTCATACGCCGTGGGTAGATCGGATTGAAGGCGCGTCTGGGTTGAGTCGAAGAACCACTCGATGCGGCGGCCGGGCGGCATCGCAGGGATGCCTTGCTGCATGGGGAGCGAGTCCCGGATCTTGAACATGTTCGGGTGGGACTCTGCGCATCGTTCGAGCGGAGGGTCGAAGGTGATTCGTACGTTGCGCGCGACGGTTGGCCCAATGTTCTCAATCACCAGGATGAAGATGCTGCTCACTAGGTCGGCTGGGCGGATGTCGACCACCACGTAGGGTTCCGCCTGTTCCCGGTGGGCCTGTTCTGAGAGTGCGAGCTGGCGCTGTGCCGTGTTGGCGGACTCCTGAGCGGTGACAGCCTGGTCGATCGCCATGTTGGTCTGTTGGCGCGTGAACCAGAACGTGAAGGTCGTGGAGAGGAGGAGAGTGAGAGCCGCGAGCAGCAGGTTTCCTGCGTCAACGCCCATATGGATACCCCGCATGCATGATCTTGGCGGTGTCAGGACCATGACCATAAGGCCCACTGCGCCGCCATGGGGGGATACTTCCGGGTTTCCGGTCGGCAGAGGCCGGCCGGGCTACTTCATCCTGGGCTCTCACCGTTGTCGTTGAACCGGGCCACGACGTGGGCGCTGCCGCGTTCCTTGCCGCTGCTGTAGGTGTTGACGCTCTCGACCGCGACCGCCGAGTCGAGGCGCTCGAGCTTGACGCGGCCGTCGTCGTAGAGGAACAGAGCGAGGCCGCTGGGCCACTCGTACTTGTCGAAGCCCCACTGCTCGTTTCGGGTGATCCTGGGGCTGCCGTGGCGGGGGTTGCCGGTCATGCTCGTCTCCAGTGGGTCGCGGTGCTGTTCTACCCGTGCGTGCAACTACTCGGACTACTCCACGGCTCCGTCTGCAGCGCCGCGCTGCGTTCGCCACGGAGGCGGCGGTACATGGGCCTCGACCTCCGCGAGTCTGAGGGCCACCGTGATCACAAACTGGCGGCAGTAGTCGAAGTGCTCGCGGGTGGGTGCGTACTCGGGGATGTCATGTACCTCCCGAGTGCCTGCCAGTGAGTAGAAGACCCCCGGCGTCAGCATCTGGAATCGGTGGTACTTGTGGTAGTCGATCCCGATCGCCACGACCTGCATCGCGGCCTGGAGTTCGACCACACTGTTGGTCGTCGCAGCGATCTGTTCACCAAGCGCCTCTGCCCCCCTGGGCGGTACACCGCGACGCTTTTGGTGGTCTGGCTGGTACAGGACGGCCGCTGTCTTCTTCTTATTCATCACGTGCCGGATCCGGGGGCCGAATGCCAGCGGTGAGTCCTTGGGTCTATCGGACCACGGGCTGCCGCTGAACAGCACAGAGTACGCGTCCCGGAGAAGGCTCATGGCGTGGGTGTGTCTACCGGAGCCCCACTCTGATGTCGCCTCGTTGACGAGGGTGCGTGTCTCATCCTGCGGGATCAGGCTGGCCAGGTTGATCTCGTCGTAGGCGATGCCGAACACCTTCGGAGTGTTCTCCTCGAAGAACGCGGCCACATCACCGCGGCACTGCTCGACGGCAGCGTCCCCCGGGAGTGAACCGACGTGCTTGAACGCATTCCTCAGCCGATTGAGTCGGTCCATGGCGACCTTGCCGGACAGGTCAACGCCGCCCGACCCCAACTTCTTGGTGCCGAGTTCGCCCCAGTACTGCAGGAACTTGATGTGGTCGGACAGTGCCGCGCCGAGGTGCTCGCCAGCCAAGATGAGGAAGTGCTCCACTGAGTCGTGGAACGATAGGACGCTGGTGAAGTTGACTGGCTCCGGCAGTCGGGACTGGTCAACGCCCTGCTGGTGCAGGAAGCGGATGAATGCCAAGCGCTTCATCGTGAGCTGGTTGAGGCATTGCTGGGGGGTGGTCATGCTATCCATCCTGGCGGGAGCTTGCTGCCGCCGCATCCGTATCGCGCAACCGGCTTTTGATCGTTCGGAACGTCATTCCGGCTCGTCATCGCCGCTGTCTCCGCGTTTGAGCGCCACGGGACCATACGCAGGCCCAGCAGGGCTTCGGGGCTGAGATCCCCTGCTGGCGCTCATGGCGAGCTGGGCGTCTCGCCCAGCGGCTCGCAGCCGTCCTCGCTACAGAGCAGCACTCCCGTCAGGGGGTCGGGCGGCGGCAGATAGAAGAAGTTGATGGGAAAGCCCGTGAGCAACGCCAGTGCCTGCAACTGCTCATCGGTCGGGATCCGTTCGCCTGTCTCCCACTCGTCCACCATGGGCTCCTGGCCGCCGAGCGTCTCATCGACCTCGGGCCCGTATAGGCCACAGATGTCCAAGGCGATGGTGATGCGTTCGGGTGTGGGCGGCCCGTGGCGTCGTTCGGCTTGGCGGACCTTGTCCATGACCTTGGCGATCTGCATCTGCCGCCTGGTCCCGACTCCGAAGGTGCCTGCTGGCGCGGTAGAACGGTGCCGCTCGCGGCGTTCGCGGGCGCGGCTGAGGTCGTCGGCCATGCTCGATTCTCCCATTTCCGCAGGTCGGACGCCGGTTTGCGCTTCCGGGGCTTTCTCAATCCCTACGAGATCGCCAGACGGCCGGCTCGTTGGTCATACCGCCTCGTTCCAAGGCCCCCAGACGCTGTATGGCCGGTTCTCCGTGGGGCCTTCGTAGTCGCGGTATACGACCACGCCGTTGTGCGTCTGAGCTGCGGTGCGGGCCATCGCCTCGGCGTCGGGGCCGGTGATGTCGAAGATGTTCTCACCGTCTACGCGGGCGGCCCACTGTCTGAAGGGCGCTGTCATCGCTTCGTGTCCCCCTCGGCGGTGAAATCCCGCCACGCTTCGCCGCCGCGCTCCCGGTCCTTGCTCAGCGCCTTCTCCCACGTCATGGTGCGGGGCCGTCCGTAGACGCGCTCCGGCCGGCCGGCGGCGACATGTGCGAGGGCCTCTCGAACGCTCTTACGGGCCTGCTCGGCCGCCCACCCGGCGAACACCTCGACCAGTTCGTCTTCCATGGCATCCCACCTGGTGATCGTGTCGGTCTCCGTGCTGAACACCGCGTACCGGCCGTCCGGCTGCCGGATGATCTGTCTTCCCACTGTCACTCCCCTCCTCTGCCAGTGGTGCCCTTTTGTGCGGTCACGGTCCCACAGTTCTCGCCTTTGACGGCCTGCCGGTGGACTTCCTCAAGGAACGCCCACCCGGCCGGTGTGTGCCGGTACTGCTCGAACGGTGCCGGTGCGACGACGAGCTCCGGCTCGCAGCAGGCGTTGATGACCAGACCGATGCCGTACAGGTCGGCGGTCACGGCCGCGTCGTGGAGATCCTTCGGGGAGCCGGTGAGGACGAGGGCACGAGGGCAGTACGAGGCGTAGCGGCTGGCGCGGGTGAGACCTGGCCGCCACTGCCGGCCTGTGACGACTGCGAGCTTGACGTCCAGGGGGCGGGTGATGCGGCGGACGACGCCGTCGAGGGTCAAGTCGACGCGGCCGGGCGGCAGCCGCAGGAAGTCGCGGCGGTCGTACTTGGTGAGGTCGTCGCCGGGCACTGGGAGACCGATGGGGAGGTTCATGAGGCGGTCGAGCCAATCAAGGCGCGTCACGGCGGTCAGGCCGGTGGCCTCTCTTCGCGCGGCTTCCTCGGTGTCGGGCTTGTAGTAGATGGTCGCTTTGGTGAGCGGCGCGGCCACCTTGGCGCTGGAGAGGTTCGCGGCGTCGACGGCGAGGGCCTCGAGGGCGAGTGCGTGGTCCGGGGTCATGGCGCTCCCGTGATGATCGAGAGTCTGGGTCGCCGTGGGATCGGCTGCCGCCCCGGGACGGGCCACTCGTCGGCGGCCAGCCCGTGGTAGGGCCGCTCCCAGGTGTACGGGGCGCCCATGGTGCGTCGGACTGCTTCGGCGTACACCGTCTCCCAATCCGCGGTGAAGTAGCACGGCAACAACCCGCCGATGTTGGGGATCGGTGGGGGCGGGTCGCCGAGGGCGTCGTACTGGGCTTGGACCTGGCGGGCGCGGTCGTGGTGGCGTCGGCAGAACCAGTGGGTGCGGGTCCAGCCCGTGACCATGTCGGCTTCGGTGACGCGGATGGAGCCGCTGGCGCCGCAGACCCGGCCGCCGTCGGTGGGGTCGTAAGGGGCGGGAGCGCCGGCGGGCGGGACGTGAACGATCGTCTGGGCCTCTCGGAGGCCGGTCGCGGTCGCTCGGGGTGCGGGGCGGGGCTTGTAGGGGCGGTGGCGTGGCCCTTCGCAGGGGCCCGTCAGGTGGTGGCCGCCGGGCTGTTCGTAGCGGGGCGCGTCGGCGGCGATGAGGTCCCAGACGCGGGGCTTCCCGTACCGGTTGCGGCCGAGGACGCGGCGTACATGCTGCCAGAACGGGCCGCCTTGCGGCCGGTCGGGGTGACGGAACATCACCCAGCCCATCGCGAGGACGACTTCGCGGGTGCCGGGCGCCATACGTGCGTCGCCGTACACCTCGCGGCACAGCTTGTCGTATTTGGTGAGGTGTGGGTCGTCGCTCATTGCGCTCTCCTACGGTCGGGTTGAGTCGTCGAAGATCGTGCAGGGCTGTGGTCACCGAGCGGTCGGGATCGGCCTCCTGGTCGGCTTGGATGCGGGGGCGTTCGCGTGGCTAGCGCTCTACGACGTCCTTGGAGAGGTCACGGTCCTGGTGCTCGACGTCGTGGTCACGGCGCAGGGACTCGGCGAGCGAGCCGGCCACGGTTGGGGCGCGGTGTCGGCCTCCCGAGCACCCCACGGCGATCGTCAGCACGGCGCTGCCGGGGCCTGCGAGGTAGGCGTTAGCGAGATCGCAGGTGGACTCGATCAGGGCCCAGATGCCCGGGGTCCGGCGGACCGCATCCCGCACATCGAAGTCTTCTGCGGTCATGTACCGGAGCTTGGGGCTGATGTGGGGGTCGCGGAAGTGGACGCGCAGGTCGAGGGTCACGTGGGCGGGGGGCGGGTCGCCGTGGAGGTAGCCGAACGACACGATTCGGACGGCTGGGACGTTGCGGTGTTCCATGGTTGGTGCTCCTCAGAGCTGGTCCCAGGTTTGGTGTGGGGTGCGGCCCCGGCCGGTGCGGAAGACCGGCCGGGGCACTACTCAGAGCCTTGCCGCCGGGCCGAGGGTCGGGAAGTGGTTTCCCGTCTCCTCTTCAGGTGACCGATCGGTCATCCTCGGCTGGTCGGGCCCGTCGTTAGGACGACCACGGTGGCGTCGTCGCGGTAACCGTCCGCGTCGGGTTCGGTGGCGGCCACCAGGGCCTCGGCGAGGGCCTTCGGGTCGTCGGCGTACTCGCCGATCAGGTCCTCCAGGACCCCATCGGGAAGCCCGTCGACCACGCCGTCGGTGCACAGCAGCACCAGTTCGTCCGGCGGGACGTAGGCGGTGAAGGCCGTTGCGATGGTCGCCTGCGACAGGCAGGTGCGCAGCCAGTTGTCATGGGCGGCGGCGACGTCCAGAGCGACGCCGTTGCGCCGGAGCTGTTCCCCGACGGTCGCGTCGGTGGAGTACTGCCGTACCCGCTGCCCATCGAACCCGTAGACCCGGCTGTCGCCGCACCAGCCGATGCGGGTCTCCTCCCCGGCCTTGACGACGGCGACGACCGCGACGGCGTCCGGGGTGTCACCGTCGACGCCGGGGTCGGCGACGACTTCGCCGGCGGTCAGCAGCGCGGCCAAGACGCCCCGGCGGGCGGCGGTCCGGGCGATCACCTCGGCGAGTACGTGGGACATGTCGGCGATCTGGGGGTCGTTGCCGATGCCCTCGACCACGGCCGCCGTGGTGGTGCCGTCGGCGGCGGTGAACGTGGCGGCGGCGTCGCAGTTGTGGGTGCGGACGCCCCGGCGGGACGCGGTCGCGGTGACGACGCGGTCTCGGACGCTCACGTGGCCTCCTGCTCGTCTCGGACGTAGAGGTCGAGGTAGACGCGGCTGCCGGGATCGGAGCGGTTGGGGTAGGGACGGGAGACGTGACCCGCCTGGATCCGGCCGCCGGACAGGGCTGGGAGGTTGTCGGTCAACAACTGGGTGATGAACCGAACGGTGGCGTCGTCGCCGGAGAGCCGGACGTTGACGGGCCGGACGAACGGCTCGTGCCGGCTGGGGCTGGTCATCGTGGGCGCTCCTGGCGTCATACGTCGGATGCGTTGGGCTCGGTGAGCCAGTCCGGCGGGGTGTTGTTCCGCTGAGAGTTGCGGAGCGCGGCGCCCAGGCAGCGCCACAGCGCCCACGCTTCGTCCATTCCCATCCCGAACCGGCTGCTGCCTGCGCCGACGGAGATGTAGACGTCGGGGTACCCGCCGCCCTGGCGGACGGTGACCGCGGTGGTCCTGTCGTCGTAGGGATTGGGGACACGCAGCCGGTAGTAGCGCCTAGCCATTCCGGATCCCTTCTACGGGGGTATTCCTCATTGTGGTCCTTGCTCAGATCGGTCGGTCTGCGAATGGGTTGGTGGCGTGGCCGCGCATGATGTCGTCGAGCAGGGCGGCGACCTCGATTGCGCCGGCCGGGGTGGCGGGCGCGTAAATGGTGAAGGTGCGAGTGCGGCGCTGGTCGACCATCACGTGCCAGTCGGCGTCTGCGTAGATCCGCACCACCAGCCCGGTACGCGCGGGCCCCCATGTGCGGCCACCGGGCACGGGCTCGACGGCGACGTCCCAGCCGCCGCCGTGACGGGCGGGTGCGGTCGTCAGCCCGCGGCGGACGCACTCGGAGGTCAGGGCGTCGATGAGGGGGCGGGCCTGTGCGGCGGTGCGCTCGGGCTCTGGGCGGCGCCCGTGCCGTTCCGACACCGATTCGGC